>NZ_JBBMER010000002.1:0-424023 GCF_040096455.1 Lachnospira rogosae (ex Hitch et al. 2025)
TAAATGCTTCGTTCGACTTGCATGTGTTAAGCACGCCGCCAGCGTTCATCCTGAGCCAGGATCAAACTCTCATAAAAAGTTTGCCTTGTCAGTTACAAACTAACTAGCTTAATAATAGTTTCCTTATACTGTGTTTAAGGATTCATTCAATTGCTTGAATGATGTTCACAAAAGATGTATACTTAATTCTATTGAATTCTGTACTCATCTCGAAATTCTAAAAAGAATTTTCAAGGTTGTCTTTCTGTTCAGTTATCAAAGTTCATCGCTCTCAAATCCAGTATTTATCTGTGTTTGAGAAGCTTTTGTGTCGCTCATCTCTCGCGGCGACTTGATTATAATATCACCACCTCTCACATATGTCAACATCTTTTTTCAACTTTTTTTGATTTTTTTTGCCAAATCTATGATAAGCATTCGTAAAGCCTTATATTTACTGGATTTGTACCACTAAACTTTTTTGTAAATTTATGGCATATATCTGTATACAAACATAAATCCACACTATTTCCGCTATAAAATTCATTGACTTCAAATTAACAAATTGCAATTTTAAGTCAATGAATTTCTGTCTTAAACTAAACCTTATATAAATCAATTATTATAATGTTTACTTTTATTACATACATTATATATTAACGTTCCAATATCTTACCTACGCTTTGCCATTATAAAGTCAAGTATCTTTGAAGCAACATCCTCTTTAGACATCATAGGCAGTTCAATATTATCTTCCCCGGTAATTATAGTTACAACATTAGTGTCTGTTCCGAAGCCTGCCCCGGCTACCTTTACATTATTAGCAACTATCATATCCATATTCTTCTTAATAAGCTTATCCTTGGAATTGGCAATTACATTTTCTGTTTCCATAGAAAATCCACATATAAACTGTCCCTCTTTTTTATGTTCTCCAAGCGTTCCTATTATATCCTTTGTGCGTTTAAGGGCAATTGACATATCGCCGTCTTTTTTCTTTATCTTATTATCGCTTACATTTAAAGGTGTATAGTCCGCTACTGCGGCGGCTTTAATTATAATATCTGAATTCTTTGCTTCTTCGGTGACAGCATCATACATATCCTGTGCTGATATAACATTTATAATATTAACAAATGGAACTGGTGGAACATCAACCTTTCCTGATGCAAGTGTAACATCTGCTCCACGAAGCATTGCCATTCTGGCTATTGCATAGCCCATTTTCCCTGTAGAATTATTAGAGATAAATCTTACAGGGTCTATTGCTTCTCTTGTAGGACCTGCTGTTACACAAAGCTTAATGCCCTTCATATCCTTTTCATATGCTGTTTCCTTTAAAATGTACCATAAAAGGCTCTCCGGCGATGGCATTTTGCCCCTTCCAGTGTCACCACACGCAAGATAACCGCTATCTGGCTCAATAACTTCATATCCAAATCTTCTTAACCTGGCGATATTATCCTGCACAATAGGATTATCATACATATTAGTATTCATAGCAGGCGATATCATAACCTTGCATTTGCAAGCCATTACAGTTGTTGTAAGCATATCATCTGCTATCCCATTAGCTATCTTGCCTATTATATTAGCTGAGGCTGGTGCTATCATAACGCAGTCTGCTTTCTTAGCCAGTGAAACGTGTTCAACATTAAATTGAAAATTCCTGTCAAATGTATCTACTATGCACTTATTGCCTGTAAGTGTTTCAAATGTTATAGGATTGATAAAATTCGTCGCATTTTTAGTCATTATAACATCAACATTACAATGAAGCTTAACAAGTCTGCTTGCAAGCTCTGCAATTTTATAAGCTGCTATGCTTCCTGTAACACAAAGCAGTACATTTTTACCTTTAAGCATTTAATTACCCTCCACATTCTTATCATATATAATTCTAAGACCTTTAAGCAATAATTCCGCATCTATGTGTATATTATGCTTACAGTGAGGAACTATAACCTTTGCAAGTCCACCTGTAGCTATAACTTTCGCTTCTGGCTTTCCATTAACTCCAAAACCATTAGCTTCTATAATTCTGTCAAGCATACCATCTATGCACGAAGCATTGCCATATATAACTCCACTCTTCATACAATCAATAGTATTCTTACCCATAACACTCTTTGGTGTATCAAGGCTTATTCTTGGAAGCTGTGCTGTTCTTGATACTAACGAATCAACTGACACACGTATTCCCGGAAGTATAACTCCACCTATATAATTCTCTTTCTCATCTACAACACTTATAGTTGTCGCTGTTCCCATATCTATAATTATGGCTGGTGCACCGTAGCCATTAAGTGTAGCAACTGCATCAACTATCATATCTGTTCCAACCTGTCTTGGCTGATCCATAAGAATGTTAAGACCTGTCTTTATTCCAGGTCCGACCATAAGCGGTGTAATTCCAACTGTCTTTTCTACTGCCGCTTTTATTATATTAACGAGCTGCGGGACAACTGATGATATAATTGCTCCTTTTATGTCATCTGAGTTAATATTATATATTTCAAGCACCGTCTTAAAACCTATGGCATATTCCAATTCTGTCTTTGAATAATCTGTTGATAATCTTTCCTCAAATAATACTTTCTTGTCATCAACACAGCCAATAACGATATTGGTATTTCCCATATCAATTGCAAGTATCATTCCTTTTTCATTCTTTCTTAACTTTAATTCAGCCATTATAATTCTCCATTCCGATTATATGCAGCTTTTCTTTATCAAGACCGCAGCCCTTCACTGTATATATATTATTAATTATATTACCATTGCCTGAATTACTGCAAACATTTTCTTTATCAAATTCTTCTGCCGAAATCATAACTCTTATATAATTAGGTGTATAGCCTGTATAATACTCTTTTCCAGCTATATTCTGCTTTTCTTCAATAAGCACGCTCAAATCACTATCTGCATATGTACTTCTGTACTGTGCTGACATTTCATTAGCAAGCTCAATAAGTTCATTACTTCTTGCTGTCTTAATCTTATCATCTACCTGATCAGGCATAGTATCTGCAACTGTGCCTTTTCTTCTTGAATACTTAAATATGTGCATTTCATAAAAATGCACCTTCTCAACAAATGCTTTCGTAATCTTGAAGTCTTCTTCTGTCTCACCAGGAAAGCCCACAATAACATCTGTCGTAATCGCTGGGTTATCATAATATTTTCTAAGAATTTCACAGCCCTTTAAGTATTCAGCAGTATCATACTTTCTGTTCATAGCCTTAAGTGTCTTATCACAGCCGCTCTGTAATGATAAGTGAAAATGTGGACAAAGCTTTTTCATACTGCTTATACGGCTGACAAATTCATCTGTCACAATTCTTGGTTCTAATGAACCAAGTCTGATTCTTTCAATTCCGTCAATTGAATTAACCGCCTCTATAACATCTAACAAGGTCTCTTTACCTGTATCCCTGCCATAAGAAGAAAGATGTATTCCGGTAAGAACAACTTCCTTATAGCCATTGTCAGCTAATCTTCTAACTTCCTCTACAACATCTTCAATCGCCCTGCTTCTTATTCTTCCTCTTGTATAAGGAATAATGCAGTATGAACAGAACTGGTTACATCCGTCCTGTATTTTAATGTATGCCCTTGTATGCTCACTTACTTTATCTATCTTTAATTCTTCATATTCTGTATCGTGGCTTATATCAACCACATATTCGTCTGCTGTATTATCCTTAAAATACTGCTCAAGCACATCAACAATATTAATCTTCATATTGTTGCCAAGCACGATATCTACAGCTTCATCTTTCTTAACTCCTGCTTCATCTGCCTGTACATAACAGCCGGCAGCTATTACAACTGCTGATGGATTCATCTTTTTAGCCTTGTGTAACATCTGGCGGGACTTTCTGTCTGCTATATTAGTAACCGAACAGGTATTTATTATATATACATCTGCAATTATCGCTTCATCAAATGGAACTATTTCATAGCCTGCATTTTTAAGCATAAGCTCCATTGACTCTGCTTCGTATGAATTAACCTTGCAACCAAGGTTGTGTATCGCAACTTTTTTCAAATCGGCCTCCTTTGTTCTTGACATAAATCCCATAAATATTATAATTAACTCAGTAAGCAAATTATTATATTATGGGAGGTATTCCAATGAAAACTGTACAGATTTCATTAAACTCAATCGATAAAGTTAAATCCTTTGTAAATGATATTACAAAGTTTGATGTTGACTTTGACCTTGTATCTGGAAGATATGTAATTGATGCAAAGTCTATTATGGGTATTTTCAGCCTTGATTTATCAAAGCCTATCGACTTAAATATTCACGCTGAGAATGATATTGATACAATTCTTGCTGTATTAAAGCCATATATTGTATAATCAGCCAGACAGTTTAATATGGTTATTCTATAACAGGATGTCACACGTTAATTCGTATGGCACCCTGTTATTATTTACATCATTTTATTTAACAACTATCTTTTCTGTAGTTTCTATGGCTGTCTTCATAAGCTCATCAATAACATCATCAAGGTTATGCTCGTGCTGTTTGATTATATTAAGATTAGGCTTTGTAACTGGATGTTTAGCTACAAATATTGTACAGCAGTCCTCAAATGGCTGGATTGATGTCTCATATGTTCCTATCTTTTCTGATATATCAATAATCTCCTGCTTATCAAAACCAATAACCGGTCTGTATACTGGCATTGTACATACTTCATTAGTACAGTAAAGGCTCTGCATAGTCTGGCTTGCGACCTGTCCGATACTCTCACCTGTAACAAGTCCCATACACTTGCTTTCCTTGCCAAGTTCTTCTGCAATCTTCATCATATATCTTCTCATAATGATTGTAAGCTCATCGTGAGGACACTTCTCATATATAGCAAGCTGTATATCTGTAAAATTAACTACATTAAGAGTTATTGGACCTGCATATTTAGACACAAGTCTTGCAAGGTCTACTACCTTCTGCTTAGCTCTCTCACTTGTATATGGTGGTGCATGGAAATATGTAGCTTCTATCTGCACACCTCTCTTGGCAACCATATACCCAGCTACAGGGCTGTCAATTCCTCCTGATAATAAAAGCATTGCCTTACCAGCAATTCCTATTGGCATTCCTCCTGGTCCTGGAATTTCTATTGAATATATATTAATATGCTTTCTAATCTCAATCTGTAAAAGCACCTGTGGCTTATGAACATCTACCTTCATCTCAGGAAATGCGTCTAATATTCTTCCACCCATCTCCATATTAATCTCCATAGAATTCATAGGGTAGTTTTTTCTTGCTCTTCTTGCATCTACCTTAAATGTAACATTCTTATCAGGATATGCCTCATCAATATACTTAATAACGTGTTCAGCAAGGTCATCAAAGCCATTATCTTCTATCTGCACAACTGGACATATTCCAATTATTCCAAATACAGTCTTTAATGCTTCTACAGCCTCATCATAGTCAAATTCTGTCTGTGCTGTAGCATATATTCTTCCATTTTCCTTAGATACTACGAATTCCCCCTCAACCTTTTCAAGGGCAAATCTTATCTGTCTTACAAGTGCATCTTCAAAAAGGTATCTGTTCTTACCCTTTACACCTATCTCTCCATATTTAATCAAAAATGCTTTATACATCTTTTATCTCCATTCAATTTTAATTATATTATTAATGTCTTGTATACTTTCTTAACACAGGAAGAAGTTCTTTTAATGCACTGACTGCATAGTCAAGTTCTTCCTTAGTTGTATTATAACAGAAGCTGAATCTTAATGTGCTGTCAAGCAAGTCATTATCAAGACCTATCGCAACAAGCGTATTGCTTAAGCCCGGCTTGTTAGAAGAACAGGCTGAACCTGAGGATACATATATATTCTTATCCTCAAGTGCGTGAAGCAGCACCTCTGCCCTTACACCCCTGAAGCTTACGCTTACAATCTGTGGTGCTGACTTTATGCCTTTATATGAATTAATAACAACATCAGCAAGCTTTTCAAGTTCATCTATAAAATAGTCTTTAAGCTCGTACAGATTATTAATCTTATCCTCAAACTGGTCATTATATATAAGCTTGACTGCTGCCGAAAGTCCTGCGATTGCTGGTACATTTTCTGTTCCAGAACGCATACCCTTCTGCTGTCCACCGCCATATATTATAGGTTTAATTCTTGTCTTATCCTTAATATATAAAAATCCGCTTCCCTTTGGACCGTGTATCTTATGTCCACTTACAGATAATAAATCTATGTTATACTTCTTAGGTACTATTTTGTATTTGCCATATGCCTGAATTGCATCTACATGAAACACTATATCAGGATTGTAGCTTTTTACAATATGTCCGATTTCTTCAATAGGTTCAACTGCACCAATCTCATTATTGACATACATTACTGATACAAGAATTGTTTCATCATCTAACGCTTCCTTAAGGTCATTAATGTCCACAATTCCATTTCTGTCAACTTTAAGATATGTTACCCTGAAACCATTCTCACTAAGAAAGTTAAAAGGCTCTTTTACAGATGAATGTTCTACCGATGACACAATAACGTGATTGCCTTTTCTCTTATTAGCCATAGCAGTTCCTATTATTGCCATATTGTTAGACTCTGTTCCGCCTGATGTGAAAAGTATTTCCTTTTCCTGGCACTTTAAAGTCTTAGCTATTGTTTCTTTTGCTTCTTTTATATAATTTTCAGCTTCAACGCCCTTCATATGCTTTGATGATGGATTGCCATAATCTTCACTCATAACTTTTACGCACACATCTACAACCTCAGGTGCACACTTTGTCGTTGCTGAATTATCAAGATATGCCTGCATTATTATTCCTCCATATTGTACATAAGCACCGACATCAGCATAAGACCTGCTGTCTCGGTTCTTAATATACGTCTGCCAAGTGTTATTATATCAGCTCCTGCATTAGTTGCAAGCTCAAGTTCATCTTTATCAAAACCACCCTCTGGTCCAATAAAGATACCTATGCTCTTTCCTTTCCCGATAGAAGCAATAACCTGTCTTGTATGTTCAATTCCTTCTGCACACTCATAAGGAAGTAATAATACATCTAATTCCGAAGCCATAGCAACTGCCTGCTTAAAACTTACAACATCACTAACCTTTGGCATAATACTTCTTTTACTCTGTTTGGCAGCACTTTCAGCTATTGTATTCCATCTTGCAACCTTGCTCTTTGCTTTCTTATCATCAAGCTTTACAACACTTCTTTTCATTGCTACAGGAACAATCTCATACACGCCAAGCTCAATCATCTTCTGTATAATAAGTTCCATTTTATCAGCTTTAGGAAGTCCCTGAAATAAATATACCTTTGATGAAAGTTCATTGCCTTTCTCATTAACTGATGTTATAAGGCTTCGTACATAATCATCGGTTATTGTATCAATAATACAATTATAATCATAATTATCACCACTGCTTATAAGTATCTCATCACCCTTTTTTAAACGCAGTACATTCTTAATATGATTAACGTCCCCGCCTTTAATATCAATGTAATCGTCAAATATATTCTCGTGCTCTGCAAAAAAATGATACATATGTAATCCTTTCGCGTTATCTATTAATTACTTTCTTCTGGCTGTTACATTAACCCATTCGCCATCGTGGTTAATCTCAACTATCTCAAGCTCTGAATTCTTCTTGAAAGCATTAACAACTTCATCTTCTTTAGTATTAATAATTCCAGAAGTTATAAAATATGCTCCATGCTTCATATGCTCGTGGATATTAACTGATAATGGCTCTAATACATCAGCAAGAATATTAGCACACACTATATCATAACATTCATATCCACATCTATCCTTAATATTCTTATCATCAATTATATTACCCTCAATAACCTCAAACTGCTCCTTAGTTATATTATTCTGAACTGAATTCTCTTCTGAGGCAATAATTGCATTAGGGTCAAGATCTGTACCAAGTGCATATTCCGCACCATATTTAAGGGCAACGACTGAAAGTATTCCGCTTCCACAGCCTACATCAAGTATTCTGTCACCTTTTTTAACGTACTTTTCAAGCTGCTTAATAACCATTCTTGTTGTTTCGTGCGAACCTGTTCCAAATGCAGTTCCCGGATCAATGCTAAGGACAGGATGTCCTTTCATCTCCTCTGTAATCTCTTCCCAGGTTGGCTTAATATAAAGATTACCGATTGTAAATGTATGCCAGTACTGCTTCCAGTTATTAATCCAGTCTTTATCTTCTGTCTCAGACCTTGTTATTGTTCCTTCACCGATATCAACAAACATTCTTAAATCTTTAATTTCCTGCTCAGCCTTTTTAACTAATGTTCCATCGTCCTCATCTGAATCAATATAAAAATTAACAACTGCTGTTCCATCATCTGGTGGCAGCTCAGGAATAAAATCAACAAACATTGTCTTAGCTTCTTCTTGTGTAAGCTGTACATTGTCCTGTATCTCTATCCCCTCAATTCCTATATCATCAAGAGCACTGCTTATTAAATCAACAGCCTGTGTTGTTGTCTTAATTGAATATCTATTCCATTTCATATATATGTCATCCTTCCAATGTTAATATTATGCAAATATTATATAATCACTTTTACATTATTGTGTTATTATGCATTTTTTAAAAATGCCTCATAACCCTTTAATGTTTCATACAAATCCACCTTGCTTATAACTTCATATGGTGCGTGCATATTCTGTACAGCAATGCCACTGTCAATTACATTCATATCAAGATTAGCTAATATATAAGCTATTGTTCCACCACCGCCGATGTCTACCTTACCAAGTTCAGCTGTCTGAAATGATACATCTGCATCATCCATAACCTTTCTTAACTTTCCTACAAATTCTGCTGATGCATCATTAGAGCCACTCTTGCCTCTTGCACCTGTGTATTTATTAAACACCATGCCTTTGCCAAAATAAGCTGCATTTTTCTTCTCAAATACACTCGCATAGTTAGGGTCATATGCCGCACTTACATCTGATGATAACATATAAGAATTAGCAAGTGCCCTTCTTAATCCAAGCTCAGAATAATTTCCACATCTGTCCATAACTTCTGCAACCATATTTTCAAAAAATCTTGACTGCATTCCTGTAGCACCAACGCTTCCAATTTCCTCTTTATCAACAAGAATACATACACCTGTTCTCTTAACTTCACTTGAATTAATAAGTGCTATAAGTGATGGATATGCACACACTCTGTCATCGTGTCCATAGCCCATTATCATACTTCTGTCTATTCCATAATCTCTTGCAGGACCTGCTGGAACAGCTTCTAATTCTGCTGATAAGAAATCTTCTTCCTCTATTCCATACTTATCCTTTAATATTGCAAGTATATTCTTCTTAACAGCATCTTTGGCTTCCTTATCGCATTCTTCCTTCTCCTGTGGCATACTTCCAACAAGAATATCAAGAGCCTCGCCCTCAACAACCTTTGCACCTTTCTTTTCCATCTGTTCAGAAGCAAGATGTATAAGAAGGTCAGATACACCAACTACTGTATCAGACATATCTTCACCAATTACAATCTCTACTGTTGTTCCATTCTTTAATGCAACAACTCCGTGAATGGCAAGTGGAATTGCAACCCACTGGTATTTCTTAATACCACCATAATAATGTGTATCAAGAAGAACAAGTCCTGTTTCTTCATAGAGAGGGTTCTGCTTTATATCAAGTCTTGGTGAGTCTATATGTGCTCCGAGTATGTTCATTCCTGCACTTATAGGTTCTTCACCTATATTAAACGCAACAAGTGCCTTATTCATATTGACAGCATACACTTTATCGCCAGCTTTTAATGTCCTGTTATCAGCAATAACGTCTTTTAAGTCCGCATAGCCAGCTTCCTTTAAAAGCCTAACGCCTTCCTTTACACATTCTCTTTCTGTCTTGCATTTTGAGATGAACTGTCTGTACTGTTCCGCAAAATCAAATACTTCTGCTTTCTTTTTAGAATCATACTTATTCCACGCATTTGCTCTTTCCATAATATACCTCATTTCTGCCCACTGTTTAAGATAACCACTTGTATCAGGTGAACTCATTATATTCTAACTATCTATACATAAATGTCTGGTTAATTATATGTCCAGTGTAAGCTGTTCCTCATTCATAGCTTCTTCTTTTAATTCGCTTGCTATTTCATATTCAGCCTCTTCCTTGTACTGTTCAACCATATCCTCGCTTATAACCGGAAGTTCATCAATAGAACCTACACCAAATGTTCTAAGGAATTCTTCAGTTGTTCCAAAAAGCATCGGTCTTCCCGGTGCATCAAGTCTTCCAACTTCTTTAACAAGTTCTAATTCAACAAGCTTATTAACTGACCTGTCTGAATTAACACCTCTTATCTTTTCTATCTCTATCTTGGTAACCGGCTGCTTGTACGCTATTATTGAGAGCGTTTCAAGTGCTGCATCTGTCAATGTATATCGTCTTGGCTGACTGCATATTCTAATAAGATTGTCGTAATATTCTTCTTTGGTACATAATTGGAAGCTTCCCTCTAATTCAATTATCTTGATACCTCTGTCTTCATTTTCATATTTATCCATCATATTATGGATAATCTTGACTGTTGTATCGACATCGTGTTCTATAGCCACTGCAATCTTTTCTGCTTCTACTGATTCACCCATAGTAAATAGTATAGCTTCTATTGCCGCTTCTGTCTTTTCTATACTCATTCTGCACTCCATTCTTATCCTGCTTTGATTAACAGAATTAATACACACTTACTGTGTCATATACATATATGCTTTTAAAGCCTATAAAGCATTGCTGTATTATTAATTATTCTTCAGTAATTCCTTCTATAAGTTCCGGATCCTTCGTCACTGTTATATATATTTCCTCGCAAGTCCCCTCCTGCTCTACAATAACAAATCCTGTCTTAATAAGCTCTAATACAACAAGAAATGTAACAATAACCGCAACCTTTGAAGCCCCCTTCATAAGAAGTTCCCTAAAACTGAATGTCCTATGCTCCATCATAAACGCCTTAATATCAACAAGCTTTTCTGACATAGTAACTTCTTCTTTCTCAATCTTACCGAACTTGCTTCTTATTGGGTCAACCTTTTCATCTTTTCTTCTCATTACGTCTGCAAATATTGCATTAAGCTTTAAAAGATCGGTATCTCCTATGACATCTTTTATATCAACCTCTGGCACATATTCACTGACCTCTTTAGGAATATCAGGCTTTCTATAATAAAGCTTTGTGGCATCCATCTGCTTATCTTTAAGCTCTTCTGCCATTGCCTTATAAAGCTTGTATTCTAACAGCTTTTCGACAAGCTCTGCTCTTGGATCCTGCTCATTACCCTCCTCATCAACTTCTTTTGGAAGAAGCATACGGCATTTTATATCAAGCAGTGTAGCCGCCATAACAAGGAATTCGCTTACTACATTTAAGTCTTCCTCCTGCATTTTATTGACATATTCCATATACTGCTCTGTTATATCAGCTATTGGAATATCATATATATTAACTTTATTCTTATCTATAAGATGCAGTAAAAGATCTAACGGACCTTCAAAAGCCTGAAGCTTTACACTAATCCCCATTATAAGCAAGCCTACCTTTCATTAACAGGTTACACTTAACCTGATTTTATTCATTAACTTATATATTGTACATAAAATATAATAGTAATGCAAGTTATTAACTTATTGATAATTGTGGGAAAATAACATATAATAATTTGAAAAAACCTTACATCTAAGTTTTTTCAAATATCAAGTTTGTGGCAAGCACAAACTTGTGACTTTCAAAAGCACTGTGTATACCGAGGTTTTTTCAAATATCAAGTTTGTGGCAAGCACAAACTTGTGACTTACAAAAGCACTGTGTATACCGAGTTTTTTTCAAATATCAAGTTTGTGGCAAGCACAAACTTGTAACTTACAAAAACACTGTATATACCGAGGTTTTTTCAAATATTTTATTAAAATTTTTAGAGAGGAGAAACAGCATGAAAATTGCCCGTGTGATTTTCACCTGTCAGGAAGCTTACAACAAAATCACCAAAGACCGGCTTACTGAATATGCAGCACAGACCTGCTACTATCTGCTTTTAAGCTTTATGCCATTCGTCCTTGCACTAATAAGCATAATACATTATTTCCCAGTAACTTCAACCGACCTTATGAATCTTTTTGAGAATATAATTCCTACAGAATTCCACGGTCTGTTACTAAACATAATAGTTGATATTGAGAATTCTTCATCAATAACAATTCTGTCGGTAACTGCTATCGGCTTAATATGGTCAGCTGGCAAAGGCTTTATGACAATAAAGACCTGCCTTAACCGTATTAACAATTACGAGCTTAAAAGAAGCTGGCTAATACAGAGATTATTTTCAAGCATATATGCTTTAATACTGCTATTATCAATTGCAACAAGCCTTGTCATAATCGTATTTGGCGAACACCTTTCAGCATTTATTGAACGACATCTTAGTGCATTTTCAATTGATATTACAATTATTAACGCAATATTCAGCAACAGGTTATTTCTTGTTCCTACTCTGCTTACAATATTCTTCACTGTAATGTATTCGTTCATACCTACAATTAAAAAACGTCCTTTAGAAGAAATTCCAGGTGCTTTTCTTGCAAGTATTGGATGGTATCTGTTCTCTGAACTTTACTCATTATACATTACATATATGACACACTACTCATATACTTATGGAAGTCTTACAACTTTTATGCTTCTTCTTATATGGATGTATATATGTATTCTTATATTATTTCTCGGTGCTGAGTTCAATTCCCTTATCGAGAAGAATATACTAAGACCTTGGCGTATTTCAAAGCATTCAAAAAAAGCTAAGAAAGTAGTCGTCAATGCTGCTAAACAATAAAGCTATATTTATTATTGAAATAAATGGATATACAGACACCAGCAATATCGACATACTTATAAGTACAAATAGTAAGCAAACGGGACTGTCACATTGAATGCCCTTCCGTTATACAACGGGAGCATCACTGCAACAGTCCTATTTTTATATCTCTATCAGATTATTTTAATCCATTTTACAAGCACTAATCATTTATATTCTTAATCTCTATATTGTTATAGAAGAATTTTAAAATATCTGTATAATCCATAGTTTCTGACATTTTCTTAACCGCATTCTGGCTCATTCCAATTCCGTGTCCGTAGCCGCCGCCTGTTATTTCGTATGATACAAGCGTGCCATTATCATATACTGGTTTGAATATACAGAAAGCACTCGGAAGAATATCATTATATATCTCCCTGCTCTGAGTTATTATTGCACATTTATTATTACCCATAAGGCTTCTTACTGCATTTTCTCCTTTGACAATACAGGTTTCCTTACTGCCTTCTACCATAAGTGCAGCTACAACTCCGCCACAGCCACGTTCTATCACTTTAACACTTGAAATATCCCCTATATCATTAACCACCTTATCGGACGGCTCTCCATTTTCTAATATATATACCGAGCCGTTCTTTCTTAAATAACTTCCTATAAGTGAATTAAAATGTGCCGTAAGCTCACTTATACCTATGACAGTCTTCCAACGGTACATATCTGCTTCACTGTCATAATCACTGCTATCTTTGGCCGTTATAAACTGCTCAAATGTCTTTTCCGACTTAATATCAGCATTATAATCAGATGTTCCTGCCCTTACAGAAGCATATTGCGGATAATTATCCTCATCACTCCCCCACGCACACACATCAGCTGTATAACCGCAGGAAGTCGAATAATAATAAGTCTTTACAAGTTCACCATTGTATACAGCGACCATTCCAGCCGTAGCAATAACCGCCTCATCAGCCTCTGCACTGTCATATGTATTATTGTATACCTGAAACGACACACTATCATCTATGTGTGCACCATACTCACTGTAATAATTATTCGTAAGCTGTGTATATGCATAGCTTCTTGCACATACAGCCTGACATTTTAAGGCATTAACGCCAAATGACACAGGCATTTCGCTAGGCACAACTTTTTTTAAATAATCTTCGATATCAATTTCATTAATCACCGCAATACCCTCATCATATAAGGCAAGCTCTATATTACCCTTATAGGACGGATTTCCCTGACTTCTCTTAATAGAATTAATCGTTATGCTTCCATCATCAGTACTAAGCACAATACGCCCCGTGGCTAATCTTTCATCATTGCTGTCTATATCAAAGCTTTCACCTGCCGCAATATCCCATTGTACATCTGCACAGGTTATATGTATTATACTATCTGATGACAGCGACACACTGTTATGAAATAAATCCTTGTAACCTGTTGTCTTTAACATAACTCTTATATTATCATGCTTTAATTCTTCGCCAATAATCGCTCCACATACCTTTCCATTAGCAACTATAAAACGCTGAAGTGAATAACCAACTATAATCTCATCATAATTATGCGTTTTCACATCTGATACATTATCATATATTATAAATTGTTCATCTAATGGAACTTTTCCATACTCATCTATCTCTACATATTCATTAGTTACAGAGAGAACTTTCCCTTTGATAATATCCTTTTTGACGGATATATTCTTCACCTTTCCCTTACTCAGATGAATATCAGCAAGCGTATTATCTATGTCATCATTAACCCTGCCTATCTTAAGCTTTTTCTCAACTCCATAGAAATTCACATATAACATTCCGTTATTGTCATATTTGAGCCACACATTACTGTAATCAACCTCGTCAGATATTTTTCTTTCAATACACAACAAACGGTTATCCCTTACTATTGCCAATACCTGCCTGTCTATATAAGGTGTTGCAATTATTCCGTCAAATATATACTTTCCCTTAGTTGTATACATTTCCCACTCACTAACATTAAGCTCCGCAGGTGTTCCAGCAATTCCAAGCTCAACTCTCTCAACCTCCTTCCCGTTACTGCAAAACGGCAGAAGCAATATGTAATAATCTATAAATTCCTGCTTAGTCACAACTCTGTTATTATTGTTTAACTGGCTAAGTGATTGTACTCCAATGCTCTCAAATGTTGTATCACCTGCATTAAGTTTCTTTGAAAGTATGTATACATCTTTCATCATAATATAATCGTCAGGCTCTTCACACTGCATATATCCATTGATATTGACATATTCAATATATGGCTTGTACCACACTTCTCCTGTTTCAAATGCCTGCGTATCATCTACATTAGCATAAGCAATCATCTTTGCCGCCTGTGCATAAGTTATGTATTCATCATTATTGGATTTATTAATAAATGTTTCCAGCACAACAACACCTATTGCCAGTACCAGTACTAATAATCCATATATAAATATTGTCCGTTTTCTGATTATTACGGTCTTTACCATATCAACCTAACCTCTCAAATATATTATGCCTGTACAGCATCAATTATATATATTCTTGAAAGTCACTGATTATTACTACATAAAGAAGAATGTGCAAAGCACATTCCTGTACTGAATGCGGTCATCTGCGGCAGACTACATCTTTGTGTAAGTGTGAATCTGCGCTGAGGGCTTTTTATTTAACAGGAAATTATGATGGAATTTCCTGTTAAATAAAAAAACTATGAAAACAAAATTGTCTTCATAGTAACTTATCACAATTATCCCAAAGCGCCGTTCCCCACGTTTTCGACTCCTAGCAATGCTAGGTGGGTTACCGCATCCAGACCGCTGCCATCCACTCAGAGGAGGCCCGACATTAGAATGGAGATATAGGAATCCCGTCGATGAAATGTAGGATCAAAATAAGTGAGGTTCTCGCACGCCCCAGGAATTATTAAATTGTTCTTCTTATCAACTATAATTATTCTACTACATAAATCTCTTAGATACAATATAATATATGTAATTTTAATTAAAAAATTCTAATATTTATTACCTATCTTAATTAATTACTTTTATAATATACTGCTTATCATAATTAATTATTTACCATTTTATTATATGTATAATTACATTACTTAATTACCATTTTACTTATCATTATCTTTATTAGTCTTGGCATCGCTTATGTCTTCAATTGCCTCTGCAGATAATGATACAGCTTCCCTTACAATATCCTCAGATACACCCATACGCTCTGCGACTTCCTTAACTGACGGCTTTCTTCCAAGTTCTTCTTTTAATCTTACTGCCCAGTCATTGACATAATTAACTTTATTAAGAACCTTTCCAGATATCTTATTGCTGTCCATCTGTTCGTCAATCAGCATACGCATACTTTCTTCTGCCTGATACTTAACTTCCTTGTCAATCTCATTAAGCACCTGAATTAAATCTTCTGTAGTTCCTTCTTTTATCTTATCTTTCCATTCGTAATTATTAAGCCACTGCCTCTGTCCTATATAAGCCATCATTGAAAGATTACTCTCCTGAACAAGGTCTGCCGCAAGCACTCCCCTGCACCTGAAAGGTTCAACCCAGCCTACAATTTTTCCAAGATATGACTCAGACAAAAGCTTTAAAGACTCTTTATCATTATCTTCAACGATATTAATTAAAAGGTAAGCTCTTGTAGTATCTGATACTGGCTGTATCTGTTCAAGCTCCTTCTGGTATCTTTCAAGATATATATCATCTTCGGAATAGTCCATATTATCTGCTATCATCTGAGCCGCCATAACAGCTTCTTTTTCTGGCAGATTATTAACCTCTTCCTCTGTAACATTTATCTTTTTAATAATTCCGTCGTC
Organism: Lachnospira rogosae (ex Hitch et al. 2025); assembly: GCF_040096455.1. NCBI lineage: Bacteria > Bacillati > Bacillota > Clostridia > Lachnospirales > Lachnospiraceae > Lachnospira > Lachnospira rogosae (ex Hitch et al. 2025). The sequence continues at coordinate 16,710 of NZ_JBBMER010000002.1, forward strand.
TGTTCCAGTATATGAAGTATCTTCCTGTGCTATTCCATTATCATCATTATTTACAGCATCATTTTTAGTACTTTCAAGCATATGGAGGAATTCATTGTCTGCTCCATCTACTCCATTTATTGTAATATTATTAGCCATAAGATAACCCATTATCATTGAGTATCTGTTATCATCTAATTCAAGTCCGTTAAAATAACTCTTAACATCGTCCTTGGTAACTATATTTCCATTAACCTTTGCGTATTCTTTAAGTCCGTCTAAAGCTTCCATAAATGTTGCTTTAGCATCTTTATTATTAACTGCCATAACACATTCTCCTTTTCCACTAAGGGATTTTAACATATATCTGCTATTTTATCAATTTGACAAATATTATATATTTCAGTATATTTAATATATCCGTAATAATCGGAATAATATCAGGAAAGATGAGGTTTTTAATAATGAGAATCGCTTTAATTAACGAAAACAGTCAGGCTGCAAAGAATGATTTAATTTACTCTAATCTTAAGAAAGTAGCTGAAAGCAAGGGACATACAGTAGACAACTATGGTATGTATTCTGCTGATGACAAAGCTCAGCTTACATATGTACAGAATGGTATATTAGCTGCTATCCTTCTTAACTCAGGTGCTTGTGATTTTGTAGTAACAGGCTGTGGTACTGGTGAAGGTGCTATGCTTGCACTTAACTCATTCCCTAATGTTCTTTGTGGACACGTTGTTGACCCTTCAGATGCATATATGTTTATGCAGATTAACGATGGTAATGCAATCGCTCTTCCATTCGCTAAGGGATTTGGCTGGGGTGCTGAATTAAACCTTACATACATTTTTGAAAAGTTATTTGAAGGCGAACCAGGTGGTGGTTATCCTAAGGAAAGAGTTGTTCCAGAACAGAGAAATAAGAAGATTCTTGATGAAGTAAGAAAGGTTACTCTTAATCAGGATTTAATCAGTGTTCTTAAGAACCTTGACCAGGATCTTGTTAAGGGTGCTGTAGCTGGAGAAAAGTTCCAGGAACTCTTCTTTGCTAACTGCAAGGACGAAAAGATTGCTGAATACGTTAAGACTTTACTTGCTTAATTTAATAAGCTCTACAGGATTATTATCAATCAATTTAATTTATTAATACGGATATTGATGTGTACATCAGCACATCTTTATCGCTAATAAAAAGCAGCTTTCCTATCTGTAGAAAAGCTGCTTTTTATTAGTTGTCTGTATATATAACAAATTATGCTGTTACCCCGCTTACTACCTTATCATTAGATAATAACCCTGCTTTAACAAGTGCATATCGCACCGCCTTTCCGAGAAATGTAGCTGCTACTATCTTAATAAGATCAAATACAATAAATGGATACACACATACCTTAAGTGCGTAACCCACTGTACAATGCTGTACATAGGCAAACCATGCTGTTCCTAATGCGTAATCAACCATTGTTCCAACTATCCACGCAATTATAACAAGAACCATATTACGATTAGTCTTCTCAATTACATATCCACCTATAAGTGCCATCAACACAAATCCAACAATATATCCACCTGTTGGTCCTGCAATCTTAGCTGGACCTCCTACATATCCTGAAAATACAGGAAGACCAACAACTCCTAATAACACATATAAACAATAACTGCATGTTCCTGCTTTAAGGCCAATCACATATACTGTAAAATATACCACAAGATTAGTAAGTGATATTGGAATAGGCCCTATAGGTATTGATAATGGTGCTAATATGCATGTAACTGCCGCCATAAGTGCCATAAAACATAACTGATAAACTGTAAACTTCTTCTCTTTCACTTGTCTTTACCTTCCTCATAAAAGATTTAAGGTTGATTGTTAACCTCAATTCCAGTTTAGTTTACAATTGTTTTTATGTATTGTCAAGCTTTATTGTTCTGAATATATATACTGAATCATTCCCGGTCCTAACGCCTCTGTCGGTCTTGCAATAAAATTATGCTTTTCATAGAATATCTCACGTCCCTTGGCACACATAAGACATAACATCATTCTTGAGTCCTCCATTGTTATAGACTTAACATACGCTATAATATGTTCTATAAGTTCACTTCCGATATGCTTCCCCTGATATTCCGGTATCACTATCAAATCCTGAATATAGCTTATAACTGCCTTATCTCCAACAACCCTTCCCATTCCTATAGGCTTGTCATCATCAAATACAGTAAACACTTTCACGCTGTTATTAAGTGCTTCCTGTGCCTGAGCTTTTGTAAGTTTTATCCAGCCCACTTTATCACGCAGTCCCAAATATATATTTACATCTTTTACATCTTCAACTATTCTAATCATTTTACACTTATCCTTTAATACACCTTTTTATTTTATCAATCAGTATACAATTTTTTTATATTTATGTCTATAAAAGCATTTTAACTTAAGAAAAAAATGATATAATAGCACATAGGTTTTGCATTTACTATATTTCATCAGATGTAAACCTAATAAAATTTATGGAGGCTTATATGATTACTGTTTCAAAAGATAATACAGGTGACTATACATCTATTCAGGAAGCTGTTGATGCTATAAGCAGCTCAACAGTATCAGAGACAATTTTTATTAAAAATGGTACTTATAACGAGCGTGTTGAGATTACACACAATAATATAACTCTTATTGGTGAGTCTATGGATAACGTAATTATAACCAAAGACTATTACGCATTAATGACTATGCTTGATAACACCAAACGTGGTACCTTCAGGTCTTATACTTTCTTTGTACACGCCAATAACTTCCACGCCTATAATATTACCTTCGTGAATTCATCAGGCTTTGGTACTGAGGTTGGACAAGCTATCGCTGTATATGCGGAAGGGGATAATATTACTTTCAAAAACTGCAAACTACTTGGTCATCAGGACACTCTCTTTACCGGTCCTCTCCCTCTTAAAGAAAAACAGCCGGGCGGATTTACAGGTCCTACAGAATTCGCACCAAGAATTCTCTCAAGACAATTATATGAAGACTGCTTTATAAGCGGTGAGATTGATTTCATCTTCGGAAGTGCTACTGCATATTTTAAGAATTGTACATTATATGCCTTAAACCGCAATAAGGAAATCAACAGTTATTATACCGCACCTTCTACATATGAAGGCCAGAAATATGGCTATGTATTTGAAAATTGCAATTTCACTGGCAACTGTCCAGATGGAACATGTTATTTAAGCAGACCTTGGAGAATACACGCAAAGACCGTATTAATAAACTGTAAATATTCCTCTCAGATTGCTGGCTCAGGTTTTCATGACTGGAATAAGCCTGAAGCACACGAAACAACATTTTACGCTGAATACAACGGATATGGTGAGGGCTACAAGCCTAATGAAAGAGCTTCATTTGCACATATCCTGACAGCAGATGAAGCTGCTATGTATACTAAAGAAAATGTATTAGGAAAAGATTTCAGATAAAATGAAAAAAGTATCGGACAGGATCTGCCTCTCCGATACTTTTTATATTACTGTAAATTAATTGTTTCTACCTGCTGTGTTCCAGATAACACTTCAAGCTTCATACCAGAAGCTCCGGCATCTGTTGTTGAAACCTGAAATACTGCTGCCGCTGTATATTCCTCTCCTGCATTGATTGTAACCTTATCAAGATTACATATATCATTCTTTAACATTGACTTATACTGTGTGTAAGTGCCACTTCCTGCACTAAGCTTCATTGTGACATTAGCTGACTTAGTTGTTGCATTATATACCGCTGAACCTGTATTCTTAATTGTAAACTCAACTGCTACTACCTTACAGCCGCTATCTGCCGGAACACATACAGCATATGCATCTGTTGGATATCTGTTACCTACCGATACCTTCTTATAGCTAACAGTAACACCACTAAGACCTAAGGCTTCAGTAATGCTTGCCGCCTTAATACCTGCCTGAGTTGTTCCTGTTGTACTTGTCGTACCTGTCTGTCCCACGGCTGTTGTTGTCTGCTTGTTAGCTGCTGTTGTACCAGTAGTATTATTCTTTCCAGTAGTTGTTGTACTCTGTCCTGACTTATTAAATGTTGGATTACTAAGCTTAGAATACTTCCATTCATTAGCATAGGAATGTCTAAGCAGAGTACCTGCTATGTATTCAGCTACAATATCATTCTGTTCATTGTCCATTGTTACATCATCAGCACAACCTGCCAGCGCAAATACACATACTGCTGACAAGACAGCTATAGCTATCTTCTTCATATAATCTCCATTCCTGCGTTCCTCTAGTACGCACCACAATTCAATTCAACTATATGAATTCTATCATAATTTGCAATCAAGGTCAAACCAGAACTCAACTCCATCAGAAACATTTCTCACACCGCATTGCTTACCCATAGATTCAACAATCACCTTAACAATTGAAAGCCCTATTCCGTTACCGCCATACTCTCTTGTTCTGGCTTTATCTACCTTATAGAACTTCTCCCATATATGTTCAATATCCTCCTCGGGTATATTCTTTCCAGAATTGTATACAGTAACCCTTACATTATCTTTATCAATCTGTTCAACATTCACTTTAATGATGTTCTCATTACAGCAGTGATTAATTGCATTAGAGATATAATTAGTTATCACCTCTTCAACCTTATATTCATCTGCCCATACATAAAGAGGTTCTTCACTCATAAATGTCTGTATTGTTAGTTCCTTCTGTGAAGCCCTTAATTCATTAGCGGCGGCTACTGACTTTACAAGCTCATTAATATCGAATCTTTCCATAACAAGCTCATCTTCACCAAATTCAATCTGGTTAAGCGTAAGAAGTCTCTTCACCATATTATTCATCTTGTTGGCTTCATCTATAATAACATCACAGTAGAAATCCATACTCTCCGGATCATCTGTAATGCCTTCCTTAAGCCCCTCTGCATAGCCCTGAATAAGTGCTATAGGTGTTTTTAATTCGTGTGATACATTTGATAAGAAATCTGTTCTCATCTGCTCAAGCTTTTCCTTCTTATCAATATCTCTTTGGAGTTCAAGGTTGGCAGCCTTAAGCTGTGAAATATTCTCCTCAAGCTTATGGGACATATTATTCATACTATCTCCCAAAAGTCCTATCTCACCTTTATCATCGCCCTCATAATGTGCCTCAAAATCAAGGTTAGACATTCTCTCTGCTATATCAGAAAGCTGCTTTATAGGACGTGAGATATATGAGGATAACACAAATGCCGCAACAACACCTATAAGAAGTGTTCCTATACCAACATAAGTTATAAGCGTATTAGAAATGTGCACGTTATCTTTGACACTCTGTATAGGAGTCCTTATAAGAATAAAATCACCATTATCCAATGTTCCCCATAATTCGATATAGTCATCTAACAGACGACTGTCATATACTTCCTGAACTGTATATTTATCATTCTCAAGTATAATCTCCCTGACCTCGTTAGCTCCGTTGCCTGACATATCGATAATCTTTTCCGGAGGTGTCTTCTTATCACCATTGTTATCAGAATTACCACCAAATAATGCTGACTTATCACTATCTGACAAATCACCAAAATCATTTTTCATATTATTATCATCTGTGCCACTTCCGCTGTTCTGGCCATTCCTGCTATCAGAAGAAGTACCATTATTATCAGTGCTTCCGTCTGTGTTAGATGAATCACTATTACTCTTAGATGGTATATTCTGGAAAATATCATTATTAAATATACTCTTTTTCAATCTTTCCAGAAGCATCTCATCTCCGTGAGTGCTTACATAAAAAGTCGTCCAGTCACTATTTACTATAATCATAGATATGCCCTTAGAGGTCGATATCTGTTCAAGATTATTCCGTAAATCTGTTTCTGAAATACTATCATCTGAATATTGTATACACGCATCATTTACTGAACTATATGCGTTCAACATCTCCTGCTGTTTATCTTCCATATAGAACTTTTCTGAAAATATTATATTAAATACAAGAAGAAGAACTATAAGAACACATATCATTCCACCAATCAGCAGCGTTATTTTAAATTTAATCGAATGTTTATTCATCTTGGTATTCCTCAGCTAATACTAAGTTAAATTTCAAACTTGTATCCCATTCCCCATATAGTCTTAATATAATCACCCTTATCTCCCAGCTTCTTTCTAAGCTTCTTAACGTGGGTATCTATTGTTCTAGCATCTCCAAAATAGTCATAATTCCATACGTTATTAAGTATCTTCTCCCTTGATAATGCAAGACCTTTATTATCAACAAAATATGTAAGCAGTTCAAATTCCTTAAAGCTTAAATCAATCTCCTGTCCGTCAATCTTAACAATATGTGCGGCTTTATCAATAATAATTCCACCTACATCTGTCACCTCACTGCTATCAATGCTGTAACTTCTTCTAATAAGTGCATCAACTCTTGCTGTAAGAATCTTAGGACTGAAAGGCTTTGCTATATATTCATCTGCACCACATTCAAATCCATTTAATTCGCTTGATTCATCGCTCTTAGCTGTAAGCATAATAATAGGCACTTTAGAATTCTTTCTAATCTCCCTGCATACATCCCAGCCATTCATCTTAGGCATCATAACGTCAAGAATAACAAGTGATATATCCTTATCCGCATAAAATCTGTCAAGTGCTTCCTCTCCGTCACCAGCTTCAATAACTATATATCCTTTTCTTGTAAGGAAATCACTTACAAGCTTACGCATCCTGCTTTCATCATCAACCATTAATACTTTAATATTATCCATTGTATACTCCAATCCGTGTTAATAATTACTTTAAATATGTCTATATAACTTCTATAATATTATATAAGGCAAAAGCTAAAGCACATTTTGCCACTCTTTATTGTATATTAAATAATAATTATGTTAAAAATGTGTCCTTAATGTTAAGAAAATGTGTTTACTGCTTTTTAATTACCTCTTTTTATTGTTAAGTTCCTGCTCCCTTGCCTTTAAAGACTCCTCTTCCGACTGCAATTCCTGCTGCCACTGGGCATACCTGTTCTGGATTGTGACCTCATAATTTAATATATTAGGGTTAGAACTTGTCTTTAATATTACAAACATCGCAATAATTACTATAACAAGAATAATATTTAATACCATAGCCCTTATGAAATTATTCCTGTATTTTGCTACCTGAATAGACAGATTTCTTAGTTCACTCTTAAATTCTATCTGTTCCTTTCGTTTGTCGAGTGCTTCCTGTGTATCCGCATTTATCGGGATAGGCTGGATTTTGTCATTAGGTATCTCACTGCTCTTGTATAAAAATGTCTGTAACTGCTTAAGGTAATTCATTCCTATCTGTGTCGAGAATAATTTACGTTCTATTATTTTATTATAAAGATTATATACCTGCTTAGGATCTTTCGTATTAGTCTTTGCCGACACATATTTAATAGCATTAAGTTCATCTTTGGCCAACTGGGCATCTTCTTTAGTATTAAACTCATACCCGCCAACCATATGCTTCTTGACTTCCTTGTCCATATGCAGACCTCCTATTCAACAGTAATATCATCTTCTTCTATCTTTATCACTTTCTTTAATTCGCTGTAATCGGTTTCTATCTGAAATCCTATCTTTCCAGCACTGAAAAATATTGTATCTTCAATATCAAGCACACTCTTATCTATAACAGTTCTAAAGAACTTCTTCATACCAACCGGTGAACAGCCACCGTGAATATAACCTGTAAGCGGAAGCAGTTCCTTTGACTTTATCATCTCAATATTCTTCTCACCTACACATTTGGCAGCTTTCTTAAGGTCGAGTTCTTCTGCTACAGGAACCATAAACACGTAATGATTGCCGCTCTTGCCTATTGTAACAAGTGTCTTAAATGCTCTCTTAGGGTCTTGTCCAAGTGCCGCCGCAACTTCCACACCGCTTACTGCACCTGACTCCTTATATTCGTGTACTTTATATTTAATCTTCTTCTGGTCAAGACTTCTCATAACATTAGTCTTATCTGCGGACATAATATATTCCTCCAATTCTATAATAATTGCCTTTAGTCAAAGTATTTAAACTCCTCGCAGGAATTGTAAATTGCTTTGCATTAATAATAAAATAATCAGCACACAAATGCAATCAATTCAACTATTAAATCTTATCACTACATATAAAAATCTACTGCTGTGCACATTCCATTATAATCTTCTCACACATATCATACCCTAGCTGTGAACTATTTAATGTCAATGTGTAATTTCGTGCCATTCCCCACTTCTGGTCTGTATAATAACGATAGTTAGTCATACGTCTTTTATCAATATCTGCTGTCATCGCTACAGCCTCAGTTTCTGTGACATTATATAATCTGCATATTCTCTTTACTTTTTCAGGCATATCTGCGTGTATAAAAATATTAATAACATCCGTCCTGTCTTTTAATATATAATCAGCATTTCTTCCTATAATTACACAGCTATCATTTTCTGCTATTTCAAGAATTACTTTTCTCTGAGCCTCATACACCATATCTTCTACTGATTTTCCTGTTGTATCACGTCCTGTAAGTGCATATGCAAACAACCCTTTTTTAGGTGATAGTTCTGCATTCTGACTGATATACTCTTTTGAAAATCCCAACTTTTCTGCTATCTGGCTGATTATATCTTTATCATAATATTTCATTCCCAGCTTCTTAGCGACTTCTTCTCCGATAAATCGTCCACCGCTTCCAAACTCCCTGCTGATTGTAATAATTTTATTTGCCATATGTAAGCCTCCTCATTCAATTAAAATTTTTCTTATTTCAGATTTGTCACAGACTAATCCATTTTATGAATTTATTCACTTAACTTCTCTACTTTATTTTTTCTGATTTTCTTTAAAAATACATATCCAGCCAGACAAGCGATAATCTCTGTTATTGGAAATGCCCACCAGATAAGCGATACACCAGCCTGTCCATTTCTTACAAAAGCAGAAAATATTCCCGCCAATGGCAATATTATAATAAGCTGTCTAAGAAGCGATATAACCAGTGACTCTATTCCACCATTTAATGCCTGATAAATTCCCTGATACGCAACATTTATTCCTGCAAATATAAAACTTATTGAAATAATTCTCATTGCTCCTATGAAATATTCTCTTGACTGCCCTGCATTAAATAAAGCTGCAAATGCACCTGGAAAAATCTCTGTAATCGCTGCCCCTGCAATCATAAGTACAATTGTATATATAAGACCATATTTTATTCCGTCTTCTATTCTCTTTCTACTTCCCATTCCATAAGCAAATGCTATTATTGGTGTAATTGCATCTCTTAAACCAAAAGCTAAGAACAATACAAACTGCTGAACTTTATAAAACAGTCCATATGCCGTCTGTGCAGAAGGATTGAACTTCAAAATCAAATTCATAACATAAACCATAATAGACATAAGTGCCTGTGCTATAATCGCTGGAAGTCCGATTGCATAAATTTCTTTTATAATTCCGGCATCTGGTTTCATATATTTAACACTATGCTCAAATTCCTTATTTAATTTTATATGGAAAATAAATAATAATCCTGCTGATACAACCTGACCAATAACTGTTGCATATGCAGCACCTTTTACTCCCATCTGTGGAACAGGTCCTATACCATATATCATAATTGGGTCCAGAACAATATTTACAACTGCCCCAACTACCTGTCCTATTGTGGAATAAAGTGAACGTCCTGTTTCCTGCAATCTTGGCAGCTTTCTTATTATTACCTTGTCCAAGCGTTCTTGCAAGAAGTGCATTTGTTCCTACACCTGTTCCAATTCCTATTGCTACCATAAGCATCTGAACAGGAAATACCAATGTCAGTGCATTAAGTGCCGCTTCACTTCCAACTTTCATATTTCCAACGAATGCACTGTCTACAATATTGTAAACCGCCTGTAATGCCATTGATAAAATCATTGGTATACCCATCTGTACCATAAGCCTATTTACTGGCATTTCTCTCATTCTGTTACTTTCTGCCATCAAAATCCTCCTTTTTCTGCATAAAAAAAGTGTGTATTTATCCCGTAAGCTGGACTTACGCTGATAAGCTACACACTTTTTAATGACAATTATATAATTATTAAAATGCGTATAATTACGCACAAAAAAAAGAGCAGCAAAACTGGATTTACGCTAGTCTGCTACTCGTTTGTTAGATATTATATTTCTTATTTTTTAAAAAGTCAAATAAAAATTGCTCTGGTTTTTATAAGAAATTTTTATAATGATATATTCTTTTGTTAATATAAAAATCGAAAAGTTGCTAAGTGGACCTGAGGGGAGTCGAACCCCTGTCCAAAAGCCCATCCGCTGTTCTTCTACTATCATAGTCAGTTATTTGACATTCCCTTATGCATACGGGAACTAACACCCTTATGCACTTAGTAGCTTCATAATACGTCCATAACCGCAAAGCTTAAGCTATGTCGTTTCTCACATATTCGAAGCCTGGATCCTAAAGTGTGAGTGCTCTAGGTCAGACTGCTGCAACTTAGGCAGCGTATGCTAAATTATCTTCAGCGTTTATATTTAAGTTCGCCATTTAACGCATTGCATACGGATAGCTTCACCAGTTTCAAAACCCCTGTCGAAACCTTTACAAGCCCATATATTAAATTATAGTCTTTAACGACCATATAATATATAACATTATATACCACTTAAAGTCAATATATTCTTATAAATAAAAAATTAATTTTTTTATAAATTATGATAAGATGAGCACAAAAGTGCTCACCTTAAAAGTTTTGCCTTTACCAGCCGAACACCCTCATCATTGCAATCTAACCATTCAAAACCTACCCCAGATTTCTAATCTTAAAGTCTTTAGCTGCCTCCCGCTGCTGGTCTTTCTTCGCTATTGAATCTCTCTTATCGTAATTCTTCTTACCTTTTGCAAGACCTATCTGCATTTTAACCTTGCCATATTTCAGATAAACCTGCAATGGCACAAGTGTATAGCCCTTGGTAGAAAGCTGTCCTGCAAGCTTATTAATCTCACTTTTATGAAGAAGCAGCTTCTTAGGTCTTAATGGGTCTTTATTGAAAATATTACCTTTTTCATAAGGTGTGATATTCATATTAATGGCAAATACTTCCCCATTAATTATCTGTATATATGACTCTTTGATAGAACATTTTCCCTGTCTTATTGACTTAACCTCAGTTCCGCAAAGTTCAAGCCCTGCTTCAAGCTTATCTTCTATAAAGTAATCAAAATACGCTTTCTTGTTGTTGGCAATTAATCTGTTGCCGCTTGCGCTGTCTTTGCCCATACATATCCTCCATTATCTAATTACTTAATTGCTTACTATTCTTCATAATCCTGTGCAAACATAAAATCTATCGTTCTTGATATTTCATTAGTATCAACAACAACAACCCTGACTTTCTGTCCAAGCTTATATGTCTGATGAGTTGTTTCATTAAACATCTCGTAATGATTTTCATCAAATACATAGTAACCACGCATATTATTGACAGAAACCATTCCTTCTATTGTATTAGGAAGTTCAACATATATGCCCCAATTCGTTACTCCTGATATTACACCATCAAAATACTCTCCGATATGTGCACTCATATACTGAACCATTTTCAGCTTATCAGTATCTCTTTCTGCCTCATCTGCACGGCGTTCAGTTGCACTCGCCTGTTCTGCAACATCTGGAAGGATTTTATCATAATGAAGCTTTCGCTTCTCACTCATTCCTCCATGAAGACATTCTTTAATTATTCTATGAATTTGCAAATCCGGATATCTTCTTATTGGCGAAGTAAAATGGCAGTAATATTTTGCCGCAAGTCCGAAATGTCCAATACATTCCGCTGTATACTTAGCCTTCTTCATAGACCTTAATGTAAGTCTGCTTATAAGATTTTCCTCGTCACTTCCCGCTATTTTTTCAAGAAGCTTCTGTAATTCTTTAGGATGAATTTCATCAGTTATATGCATTGAATATCCAAAATTATTAATAAATGTAGATAATTTTAATATCTTTTCCGGGTCAGGATTTTCGTGTGTTCTATAAATAAATGGTACTTCCTGCCAGAAATAATCTTCTGCTACTGTCTCATTAGCAGCAAGCATAAAATCTTCTATAAGCTTAGTTGCTACATTTCTGTCATATGGCTTAATATCTACAGGCCGTCCATCTTTATCAAGAATAATCTTAGATTCAGGAAAGTCAAAATCTATTGAACCCCTCTTAAATCTTTTCTTTCTTAATATATCTGCACATTCCTGCATAAGCTTAAACATATCTACAAGCTCTCTGTACTTTGCACATTCTTCTTTATCATTATCTTCAAGTATCTTTTTAACAGATGTATAAGTCATTCTTCTATTTACATTGATAACTGACTCGCATATCTTATGGCCTATTATGTTACCTTTCATATCTATATCCATAAGACAGCTTAATGCCAGTCTGTCACAGCCTTCATTCAGCGAACATATTCCATTGGAAAGCTGGTGCGGTATCATAGGAATAACCCTGTCAACCAGATACACGCTTGTTCCTCTCTTAAGAGCTTCCTTATCAAGTGGACTGCCCTCTTTAACATAATGACTTACATCAGCAATATGCACGCCAAGATGATATATATCATTTTCTTTAGTTAATGATACTGCATCATCTAAATCCTTAGAGTCCTCACCGTCTATTGTCACCATAACAACATCTCGCAGATCCGTCCTGCCTGCTATATCATTGCCATCAACCTCATCTGGTATGCCCTTTAATTCCTTCTTAACACTATCTGGAAATTCTTCTGGCAGGTCATAGGCTTTTACTATTGATAAAATGTCTGTTCCCGGATCATCCATATGTCCGATTACTTCAATTATCTTACCCTCAGGATTCTTTCTTGCACTGCCGTAGCTGCTTATCTTAACTACTACTTTACTGCCTGTAACCGCTCCTATTTCGTGTTCCTTAGATACGAATATATCACAGCCAATCTTCTGGTTATCAGGCACAACAAATCCAAAATTCTTATTCTTCTGATATGTTCCAACCAAAGTCTTAACTTCGTGGTCTAATATCTCTATTATCTTACCTTCACGTCTTCTATCACCATTCTTCTGTGCTGTAATTACAACTTTAACTTTGTCGTGATAAAAAGCATCCTTAGTATCACTTGCTTTGACAAATATATCATCATCCTGCCCATCTACAACAACAAAACCAAATCCCCTGCTTGTACTCTCAAATGTTCCTACAAGTGCAACATTATCAGGCTTCATATATTTCCCCTTCTTGCTTACACCTATAGTTCCGTCTGCAACTAAAGAATCAAGAACCTCCTGAAGTTCGTGTCTTAATTCTTTAGGAATACCAAGAAGAATTGCTATCTCCTTTGTCTTCATAGGAACATATAATTCATTATTGAGTATCAAATCAGCAAGGTTTTTCCTTCTTTCCTTGAAAACACTACTTTTCATAGTTTCCTCCATTCCATTACTATAATTCAACATCAATCTGCAATATAATATATATTTAATATTTATTACACAAAAACGCCCTTAAGATACTATATCTTAAGAGCGTTAATGTTATCAATTAGAAATTAATATTTAAAATAATAGCTATTACAACGAATAATACAGCAAGAACTTTAGTAATAGTTACAAGCTTACCTTCCATTGAACGACCTTTATTCTTACCCCAGTAAGTATCAGCAGCACCACTAATAGCACCTGATAAACCATTCTGTTTACTTTCCTGCATAAGAACTACTATTGTTAAAAATATACATACTAATATAAATATACCCATTAAGACTATTCTTAATGTATCAGCCCATGACATACCAAACATATATCAAACCTCCTATTGCAATAATCACAATGAATTGATTATAACAAATAAATATTAAATGTGCAACTAATATCTATAACTAATTGTCCATCTGTGCACTATATAATCCTATCTATGAATTATTTCTTAATAAGAAGTGATTCTCCTGTCATCTCTGCCGGCTTCTCCATTCCCATAATCTCAATAAGAGTTGGAGCTATATCACAAAGTCTTCCACCTTCTCTAAGTGTATATGCTTCATCATAATTGACAAGAATAAATGGAACTGGATTAGTTGTATGTGCTGTATGTGGTGCACCTGTTTCATAATCTATCATCTTCTCTGCGTTACCATGGTCAGCACATATGAATAATACTCCGTCAACATCCTTAACAGCCTGTACAGCCTTGCCAACAAGCTCATCTACCTTTTCTACAGCCTTAACTGCTGCCGGAATAACACCTGTGTGACCAACCATATCAGGGTTCGCGAAGTTGATTACGATAACATCATACTTATCTGACTTAATTGCCTCAACTAAATCCATACCAACCTCTGGAGCACTCATCTCTGGCTTAAGGTCATATGTTGGGACATCCTTAGGTGAGTTAACAAGAAGTCTGAACTCATCTACATTAGGATCTTCAACACCACCATTAAAGAAAAATGTTACATGTGCATACTTCTCTGTCTCAGCAAGACGAAGCTGCTTCTTGCCATTATTAGCAAGGAATTCGCCAAATGTATTCTTGATTTCTTCTTTCTTGAATGCAACTAACTTGTTAGGGATTGATTCATCATAATCCTTGAAGCATACAAATGTAGTTGGAATATATTCTCTTTCAAAACCTGTAAACTTATCATCACAGAAAGCTCTTGTCATCTCTCTTGCTCTATCTGGACGGAAGTTAAAGAATATTACTGAATCGTCAGGCTTAACAACTGAAAGTGGCTTGCCATTCTCTGTTATTACTGTAGGAACAACGAATTCATCTGTAACATCTGCCGCATAAGACTCTTCAAGTGCCTTAACTGCATTATCTGCTGACTTTCCTTCACCTGTTGTAAGTGAAAGATATGCTTCCTTTACTCTGTCCCAGTTATTATCTCTATCCATAGCATAGTATCTTCCCGCTAAAGAAGCTACTTTACCAACACCAATCTCTGCCATCTTGTCTTCAAGCCTGGCTACAAAATCTTTAGCTGAAGCTGGAGGTGTATCACGTCCATCAAGGAAAGCGTGTACATATACATTAGAAACTCCATTCTTCTTAGCCATCTCAAGTAAACCATATATATGTGAAATGTGGCTATGAACACCACCATCTGATAAAAGTCCGAAAAGATGTAAATCGGAATTATTCTTCTTGCAATTCTCCATAGCAGCAAGAAGTTCTTCATTCTTATAGAACTCTCCGTCTTCTATAGCCTTTGTTATTCTTGTAAGATCCTGATATATAATCCTGCCAGCACCAATATTCATATGTCCAACTTCTGAATTACCCATCTGACCATCTGGAAGACCTACATAAAGTCCAGATGCGTTACCCTTAACAAATGGATATTCTTTCATTAACTTATCCATAACAGGAGTATTAGCCATAGCTATTGCATTACCCTCTGTTCTATCACTTAAACCATAACCATCAAGTACCATTAATACAACTGGTTTCTTACTCATATTATTTTCCTCTTTTCTAAGATAGCAATATCTTTAATATTCTCTCTAATTATTCCTGTTGTATGATAGCATACTTATTACTAATTTGCAATTTAGAATAATTATAATTATATTAAAAAGCAATAAGCCATACCTGGAATTACTTCCGTATATGGCTTACTATGTATCTTATTATATATTGTAATTAACAATTTCACAAAAATCCGGCTTAAGACTTGCACCGCCTACAAGACCGCCATCTATATCAGGCTGCCTGAATAATTCTGCAGCATTACCAGCATTAACAGAACCTCCATAAAGAATTCTTATTGAAGAAGCTACTTCTTCTCCATATAACTTCCTTATATCTAATCTTATAGCCTCACATACTTCCTGAGCCTGAGCTGATGTAGCAACCCTGCCTGTTCCAATAGCCCATATAGGTTCATATGCAATAACACACTTCATAGCATCTTTAGCTGACACCTGTAAAAATGCTGCGTCAATCTGCTTATTAATGAAATCCAATGTTATGCCTTCTTCTCTCTGCTGGATAGTCTCACCACAGCATATAATAGGTGTCAATCCATATTCAATTGCTTTTCTTACTTTGCGGTTGATGCACTCATCATCTTCACCAAAATATTGTCTTCTTTCTGAATGTCCAACTATAACATAATCAACACCAGCCTCTTTTAACATTCCTGGTGAAATCTCACCCGTATATGCACCTTTTTCTTCATAGTGCATATTCTCGGCACCAACCTTAATATCTGTTCCTTTGACTGCGTCTACAACTGGTATAATGTCTATTGATGGAACACAAAACACTACATCAACATCACGATTAGAGAACTTATCACGAAGCTCACATACAAGCGATACTGCTTCCTTTGGTGTCATATTCATTTTCCAGTTTCCCGCAACTATCTTCTTCCTCATACTACAATCACGCCTCCATACAATATAACTGATCAGCTTATTTATCATTATTACCAGCTCAGTTATTTTAATAAAAAAATTATATCATACAAATTTATAAAAAGCCACTAATAATGCAAATATTTAAAATAAATACAATGTATGTACCTAAGTATTTTATATATACAACATATTGTATTAAGACAAGCTTAGTTTTATGATTATTTTCAAACAAAAGGAGCCGTATATATCAATATACAGCTCCTTTTGTGTATTGCCCGACTGAATTAACTGTCAATTAACCAATCAAAGCTATATGTTTATGTCAGTAAACACTCTATTTGTCATTAGCTGCTACTACACCTGGGAGTTCCTTACCTTCAAGGAATTCAAGTGAAGCACCGCCACCTGTTGAAATATGTGTCATCTTATCACCGAAACCAAGGTTATTAACTGCGGCTGCTGAATCACCACCACCGATAATTGTAGTAGCATCTGTAAGCTGAGCTAATTCTTCTGCAACAGCAATAGTTCCCTTTGCAAAGTTAGGGAATTCAAATACACCCATAGGTCCATTCCATACTACTGTCTTGGCATCTTTAAGAGCATCCTTGTAAAGCTCACAAGTCTTAGGTCCGATATCCATACCCATATCATCATCTTCCTGGCATCCAGCTTCAACTACATGGAAAGGAGTATCGTTCTTGAATTCCTTTGTTACTACTGTATCAACAGGAATAAGCATCTTAACACCCTTAGCTTCAGCCTTAGCCATCATTTCCTTAGCATAGTCAAGATAATCTTCTTCAACTAATGACTGTCCAACGTGACCACCATGAGCCTTCTGGAATGTGTATGACATACCGCCACCGATAATAAGTGTATCAACCTTATCAAGAAGGTTGTTAATAACAGAAATCTTTGAAGACACCTTTGAACCACCAAGAATAGCTACGAAAGGCCTTACTGGATTATTAACAGCATTTCCAAGGAAATCTATTTCTTTCTGCATAAGGTAACCAACTACTGCTGTATCAACATACTTTGTTACACCTACGTTAGAGCAGTGTGCTCTGTGTGCTGTACCGAAAGCATCATTAACAAATACATCAGCGATTGAAGCTAAATCCTTAGAGAATTCATCACCATTCTTTGTCTCTTCTGCTCTGAAACGTGTGTTCTCAAGAAGAATAACATCTCCATTATTCATAGCTTCAACAGCAGCTCTTGCATTGTCACCAACTACTGTATCATCAGCAGCGAACTTAACTTCCTGTCCAAGAAGCTCTGAAAGTCTTTTAGCAACTGGTGCTAATGAAAATGCCTTATCAGCTCCCTTTGGCTTACCAAGATGTGAGCAAAGAATAACCTTTCCTCCATCAGCTATTAACTTCTTTATTGTTGGAAGTGCAGCAACAAGACGTGTTTCATCTGTAATCTTATCACCATCTAATGGTACATTAAAATCACATCTGCATAAAACTCTTTTGCCATTAACGTTGATATCATCAACTGACTTCTTATTAAGCATATCTATATCCTCCAAATTATCATTACTAGCTTATTGACAGTGACCTGTAAACAACCCAGGTATGCCTGTTCTGTCCCGCCATACAGCAGGACAGTCTTAACATACTTATCAAAATACCGGAGAATGAATTCTCATCTCCGGTATTATTACAAGTTAAATAAATTAACCCTTAATGGTCAATGTATATTATAATTACTTGCTTAATTCAGCGAAGTACTTAATTGTTCTAACCATCTGGCTTGTGTATGAGTTCTCGTTATCATACCAAGAAACTACCTGAACCTGGCATCCACCGTTTGGAAGTTCGTTAACCATTGTCTGTGTAGCATCGAATAATGAACCAAATCTCATTCCAACGATATCGCTGGATACGATAAGTTCTTCATTGTAACCAAAGCTTTCTGTAGCAGCAGCCTTCATAGCAGCATTAACTTCATCAACAGTAACCTTCTTAGCTACAACAGCGTTAAGGATTGTTGTAGAACCTGTAGGTGTAGGAACTCTCTGAGCAGCTCCAATAAGCTTTCCATTAAGTTCTGGGATAACAAGACCGATAGCCTTAGCAGCACCTGTTGAGTTAGGAACGATGTTGCAAGCACCAGCTCTTGATCTTCTTAAATCACCCTTTCTCTGAGGTCCATCAAGTATCATCTGGTCACCTGTGTAAGCGTGAATTGTGCAC
This sequence comes from Lachnospira rogosae (ex Hitch et al. 2025), assembly GCF_040096455.1. Classification (NCBI taxonomy): domain Bacteria; kingdom Bacillati; phylum Bacillota; class Clostridia; order Lachnospirales; family Lachnospiraceae; genus Lachnospira; species Lachnospira rogosae (ex Hitch et al. 2025). The sequence continues at coordinate 35,310 of NZ_JBBMER010000002.1, forward strand.
ATAATACCTGATTCGATTGTTGCACAGTCATTAAGAGCCTTAGCCATAGGAGCTAAGCAGTTAGTTGTACAAGATGCAGCTGAGATAATCTGATCATCTGCTGTAAGTGTTTCGTGGTTAACATTGTAAACGATTGTCTTTAAATCGTTACCAGCTGGAGCTGAGATAACAACCTTCTTAGCACCTGCATTGATATGAGCCTGAGCCTTAGCCTTTGATGTATAGAAACCTGAGCACTCAAGAACTACGTCAACATCAAGATCTCCCCATGGGCAGTTGTTAGCATCTGGCTCTTTGTAGATCTTAATTGTCTTACCCTTTACTGTAATTGTACCAGCTTCATCATCAGCTGTTACCTGATCTTCCTCACCGAAATCAACATATCTTCCCTGTGATGAATCATACTTTAAAAGATGAGCTAACATCTTAGGGCTTGTTAAATCGTTGATAGCAACTACTTCGTATCCTTCTGCACCGAACATCTGTCTGAATGCAAGTCTACCGATACGTCCAAAACCATTAATCGCAACTTTTACTGACATAAAAATAAATCCTCCTAATATAAAGATTGTTAATAAAAAATCAACTACATTGTATTCTACATAAAACAATTTAAAATATCAAGTGTTAATTCCTATTTTTTACAAATTATTGTATATTTCGCCATTCAAATTAAACTTTTTACCATATTCCATTAATCTTATTATATCTAGTCTGTTCTGAAACTCACTAATCAGCTTATTTTTTCTCTTTTATCTCTGCTAACACACAGTCCGCAAGATTATTAGCGTGATCTGACATTCTCTCAAGATTAGACAAAATATCAAGGAATACAACACCATTAGATGGCTTACATAATCCAGAAGATAATCTCTCGATATGTTTATTTCTTAATTCTTCTTCTAAATCATCAACCTCGTCTTCTATACGGCATACATTATCTGCTGCAACCCTGCTGAACTTTTCCCTGGCTTTAATTGCCTCTGAGAAACAGACAATAACCTTTTCAGATAACTTCTTGAGTTCTTCCATTCCATGCTGGGAGAATATTATTTCATTATCTATCTTGTATTTGGCAAGATCAGACATATTCTCTGCATGGTCTGACACTCTCTCAATATCAATAATCGCATGGAATAAATCATTAATAAGTAAATGTTGTTCTTCCGTTATGGAAAGATTATTAACCTTTATGAGATATTCTGTAAGATACTTTTCATAGAGGTCAACCTTGTGTTCCGTCTCTATAACTTTATCTATCATATCCTGATCATTGTTCATAACAGCACTTACCGAATATTTTATATTATCCAGTGACAGATTGCCCATTATGATAACTTCGCTGAGTGCCCTGTCAACCGCTACTGATGGCTGTTCTAATATTCTGCTGTCAAAATGTCTTGATAACTCTGCCGCATAACTGTCGCTTGCCTCTAATGAAGCATTTTCTTCATCTTCAGTCTTCTCTCTTATAATTATGCCTGAAAGTTTAACAAGCAGACTTCCAAATGGCATCATTATAGTTGTACATATTATGTTAAAGAACGTATGGAATATAGATATTTCCACACTTGTTATATTATGCACAGCTAACGCAGGTTTAAACATAAATAATATAAAAGCACCTGTTCCAAATATAACTGCTCCCGCAACATTAAATAAAAGATGCATACAAGCTGCTCTCTTTGCATTCCTTGTTGTACCAGCACTTGATATAATTGCAGTTACACACGAACCTATATTCTGCCCCAACGTAATAAATACTGCCGCATTGGTAGTAACCACTCCATTAATTGCGAGTGTCTGTAATATACCTACTGATGCAGAAGAGCTTTGTAGAATTGCTGTTACTACAATACCAATTGCAATGCCCAATAATGGATTACTTCCTACTACTTCAAACGCTTTTGAAAAAATAGGTGCATCTGTATATGGAGATATCGACTCTGACATAAAATCAAGTCCTAAGAATAAAAGTCCGATACCTACAACTATCTCTCCTGCCATTTTCTTTTTAGGCTTCTTACTAAACAATACAAGAATTGCACCGATTCCTACAAGCAGAGGTGCATAAAATGATGGCTTTAACACTTTGACAGCATCTCCGAGCTGTCCTAAAGATACAATCCATGCTGTTATGGTTGTACCAATGTTAGCACCCATTATAACTCCTACAGCCTGTACAAGTGTCATAAGACCAGCATTAACAAATCCAACAACCATAACTGTTGTCGCGCCACTACTCTGAATTATGGCTGTTATAAATGCTCCAACAAGAACAGCTAATAATCTGTTCCTTGTAAGATAGCCTATGAGCTGTTTCATCTTGCTTCCCGCTGACTTTTGCATACCATCTGCCATTATGTTCATTCCATATAAGAACATACCGATGCCGCCTGCAAACATAAACAAATTGCCAACTAACTCAATATTCACTTTTTTCTCCTGTCCTGCACATACTAATTATCTGTTAATAAAGATTTATCTATACTTAATAAAAGTAAAGAAATTGTGCATTTTGTGTAAAGAATGTAAAAATACGTTTACATAATAACAATCAATTCAAATATTTTCAAGGGCTTTAGTACCATTTTCAAACTAATAATGCTATAATCAACAATATAATAATTATAAATATGATGTGAGTATCAGAATAATCTTTACTGCTCACTTATACATCGTGATTGTTTAGCAGCCCACATAATAACAATCTAATTTTACTTATGAAATGGAGAAGACATATATGAGAACTTATCCTGAACTTTCAGACTGGCATCTTCACTCGCATTTTTCGTCTGATTCAACCGAAACTCCTGAGAATATAATCAAAAATGCCATCAATATGCAGTTAAAAAGCATATGTTTTACAGAACACAACGACTACGATTACCCTTTAGAGGACGGAAATGTTGTATTTGCCCTTGATTATGACAAATATACAGACGAACTGCTTGAATTAAAAGAGCATTATAAAAATGATATTTTTATTGGAATTGGTGTCGAACAGGGACTTCTTTCTTCTGCTAAAGATAAAATCAACAACTACGACCCTACTGGCAGACTTGATTTTATAATTGGTTCATCACATCTTGTATATGGCAACGACCCTTATTATCCTGAATTCTGGGATAATGTGTCCGTAAAAGATGCAATAAGCAGATATTATGAAGCAATAACCGACTGCATTAAAACTTGCGATAACTTTGATGTATACGGACATCTTGATTATATTGTAAGATATGCTCCTGATCAGGATAATGATTATAACTGGAGAGATTATTATGATTATTTCGATACAATCCTAAGACTTCTTATTGACAATGGCAAAGGCATTGAAATCAATACCGCAGGACTTAAATACGGACTTAAAAATCCTAATCCCTGCCTTGATATAGTAAAAATGTACCACTCACTTGGCGGCGAGATTATAACAACAGGTTCTGATGCCCATAAAGCCTGCCATATTGCATATTCCTATGAAATAATCACTGATATGCTTAAAAATACAGGATTTAACTATTATACCATATTCAAGGAAAGAAAGCCTGAATTCGTATCTATATAAGCACATAAGGGTTATCATCACCAGCTTTTCTGTAGACTGATTGCTCCATATATGTTTATTAATATCTGAAAAGACCAAGTATCTGCCACTGCATCTGCAGCATTAATTTACAGCATATATCAGCCCCTCAGTATGGATTTTGCTTTCATACTTGTGGGCTGATATTATATTAATCTTTTGATATATTTTTCGCTTTTTGTAAAGTGCATTATTTTTTATAGTTTCAAGATTTATTTTAATCATTTTTAATTTTCCGTAATGCTGCAACATTTTTCTTAATACAATCAATGCAGTAATCAGCCTGATTTTGATTTAATGTATGATTAAATGTGAGTCTTATTGAAGCAAGGCTTTCTTCATCAGTCTTTCCTATAGCCTTTAATACGTGCGAAGGTCCGCCGTGATTGCCGTGACACGCCGAACCAGAGGATACGCATATGCCCTGTTTATCCAAAAGAAGCACAAGTTCACCTGCACTTATACCTTTAAAACAGATATTAATATTTCCTGATACCCTGCCTGTCATATTGCCATTAATGCTTGTATACGGGATTTCATTAACTATCCGCTCTGCCATATATCTTTGTATATTCCACTCTTTTTCCATTCTGTAATGCAGTGTATTAACAGCAATATCCGCAGCTGTTGCAAGTCCGATTATTCCAGCAACATTTTCTGTACCGGAACGCATATTTTTCTCCTGTCCGCCTCCATATATTAACGGCTCAAGCTCCCTGTCTGTATACAAAAATCCAACACCTTTAGGTCCGCATATTTTATGTGCACTCACGCTGAGCATAGATACTCCAAGCTTATGAACATCAATATCAATATGTCCAAATGCCGCAACCGCATCTGTATGAACAGGAATACCGTATTCTGATGCCACCGCACTAACCTGCATTAATGGCTGTATTGTTCCTATCTCATTATTAACAAGCATAACCGATATAAGCAAAGTATCATCTTTTATCTTTCTTCTTAAATCCTCAATATCAATTATGCCATCCGATGTGCATCTTAAATATTCTATATTATACCCACGTTTCTCTAAATCCCTGCATTTATTTAATATTGCAGGGTGTTCAATTCCACTTACTATAATAGTTCCACTGTGCTTTCCTGCAACCGCTGCCTCTAATGCCCAGTTATCGCTCTCAGTTCCGCCAGATGTAAAATATATATTATCAGCCTCTGTGCCTATCAGTCCGGCTATATTTGCCCTCGCTTCTTCAACTGCCCTTTTATTATTTCTTCCACATTCATATATTGACGATGGATTTCCATAATCATTTATCATATACTGCCACATAGCCTTACACACCGGCAAACTCATAGGCGTTGTCGCCGCATTATCAAGATATAACATATGCCTCCTCCCAGCTTTTCCCTCTTTCCATACAGTCAATATTTAAGTTCACAATCCACTGTATTACTTATTAATATTATATTCAAAAGCTGCATACTATGTTAATAAAGACAACGGAGCCTTTTCTTAATTATGAGCAGCAAATCAGGCAGACAACTACTATATACTCCTGTAATCAAAGGAACTATCATCCTTACAATCGCTGGACTTCTATGCCGCATCCTTGGATTTTATTACCGCATTTTTCTTAATTCACACATTGGCTCATACGGAATGGGAATGCTGCAATTAGTTCTTCCCTTATGTGGAATTGCATTTTCTGTATGTATGTGTGGCTTTAATTCTGCAATTTCCAAATACACAGCACAGACACACGGAAATATCAATGTACTCCTTGGTGGTCTTTTAATGAGTTTTCCGTTATCCTGTATATTTTCTGCGGTATGTGCCACATTTTCATATGAAATAGCCGATAAACTTATGTTTAACGCCGATTGTGCTCCACTTATCCAGATAATCGCAATTGGTATTCCCTTATCCACAATACACAGCTGTATATGCGGTTATTATTACGGCTGTAAAAAGACATTTATTCCCGCAATATCACAGATAATCGAGCAATTAATACGAATATTCAGTGTGATAATCTATTATCACCTGATTTCTGGAAATCTGGAAACTTTAACTGTAACTGATGCTTTATATGGTAATATCGCAGGTGAAGTCTGTGCAGATATATTCTGCATTGGATGTGTCTATGTAAACAACAAACAAAATAATAAGAATAATAAGAATAATAAAATTATTAGAAATAACAATAGCTGTTCAGCATGCAAAACCTCTTACATCAGAGTTATTGCACTATATGCTCTCCCGCTCAACTTAAACAGCCTCCTTTTGCACCTGTTTGAAAGTGCTGAGGCAATATTAATCCCAGCCCAGCTTATTATATATGGCTTGTCAAAAGAAAATGCTGTCAGCACTTATGGAATTATATCTGGAATGACACTTCCACTGCTCCTCTTTCCGTCTGCCATAACCAACTCAATGTCTGTTATGCTTCTTCCTAAAGTGTCAGAAGACAACTCTGTACAACGTAGTTCCAGTGTAATCACAACTCTTCACCAGTCCGTGAATATATGTATGCACCTTGGTATAATGAGCTGTGTGCTATTTATATTATACATTGGCAGACTTGGAGCAACACTGTTTCACGAACCCAGTGTATACAATTATACCATTATGCTTGCCTGTATATGTCCATTTCTATATGTCAAAACAAGCCTTGCAAGCATATTAAACGGTCTTAATATGACTGCAAGAACCTGTGCATACAGCATAACTGGTCTTGCTATAAGAATAGCCTCATTAATACTGCTCGTTCCCGGAATTGGCATATCCGGATATATCTACGGACTTATAATCAGCAATATATTAGTGTGTGCCCTGCATTATATCAAGCTTTACAAAATGTATCATTTTAAGCCAGATATCATAAATAATATAATTACTCCATTAAGCTTAAGTATTATTGCAGTTACATCATCTAATATAACACTTAGATTAATAACAAGCCTGTTATCTTGTGTAACCGCACTCACCCTTAACAGTATATTTTCTTTGTGTGCAAATATACTATTATCCTGCTTAATCTATATAATAATCTATTCCAAGGTTGACTTTACCTGATTAATTGATGGTGCATTTTCCCAGCGGTCAATGTTAGTATCATACATATCTTGTATCCACTGAATTGCACTGCTCCTGCCTTCTTCTGAATATTCAAATTCCTTAGCTGTAATATCTTCTTCCTTCATCGCCGTTGAGGCATACGGACCCTGCCAGATTAGTACATTAAGTACATAATCTGGCTTTTCGCCTGTACGCTCAATCTTATATCTCATACCATTATGCCCACCGGTGTATATGCCACCATATTTGAAGAAATTAAAGGGCATTATTTCTTTTTCGTTTATCATATTGGGTCACCTTAATTCTGTTGATTATTTTTATCTTACTTTATCATAATGTGTCCACATTCTGATAATCTTTATCGTTCCATTATACTCAATTTCACCAGCTATAATCGGCTCATTATACACTTGATATACCAATCTATGCTGAATATTTATTCTTCTTGAATATACACCTTGTAAATTACCAAGTAATTCCTCATATGGAGGTGGATTTTGGAATGGATTCTCTTTAATAACCTCTATTAGCTTTTTTGCTTTTTCATCAAGATGTACACTTTTCAAATTCTTAATGTCTTTTACTGCCTGTTTAGTGTAAACTATTCGGTACATATTTTTACCACTCTACATCTTCTTCGGGCACGCAATCCTCTATTGCCGTATCCATTCCTTCTTTTATGGACTCAACCATACCTGGAATGGAATTAAGATAAATCGTCTCCTGAATTGCATTCCAATCACTTTCCGATATCAGAACCGCATTACCTTTCTTACTTACAATTAAAGTTGGTTCACTATAGAGATTAACGTCCTCCACCAAATTATAGAGTTCCTTTCTTGCATTTGTTATATTAATTGCTGACATAATAAAATCTCCTTACCTTTTTCCTTTAATCAAATATACTGTTCTATTTTGTACTAAATGTAATTATTTTTTATTACTATTCTCTCATTAAATCTCTCTTACACTCTATTATGTTTTTCTCTCTTACACTCTATATGTTTCTATCTTATCTCTTATAAATTATATTATATTTTGCATCTGTTCTTCTTTAATTATATGCTAAATATTATCTTGAATGTAGAAATTTTTATGTCAAAATTATTATAACGTACGTTTTTGCGTACGTCAAGTATCTATACCATCAGATATAGACCAGCCATTATAATTGCGTAAAAAATAAGCACCTTAAGATTTTACTCTGTTGGTGCTTATAATAAAAACATAATTATTTTATTTCTCCAAATAGCAATATTGCAAGAATAACATCACCTACTTTCCAAACAACAACAAATCCCCACCCTAATTCCCATACGTCTGAACCTTCTCATTAAGGTCATAAGGGGTCGTCTGATATACATAATAATTCAGCCAGTTAGTATAAAGATTATTAGCGTGGCTTCTCCAAGATAACACTGGCTTTCTGTTGCAATCATCATCTGGATAATAGTTCACTGGAAGTTGTGGCTCAAGCCCCTTGTCTAAATCTCTCTTATATTCCTGATCAAGTGTCATCCTGTCATATTCAGGGTGACCCATAACAAATATATGCTTGCCGTCCTGTCCTATTGCAATATATATGCCCGCTTCATCTGAATCAGCAAATACCTTGAGCTGTTTGTTGTTTAATATATCTTTCCTGCACGCTTCTGTATATCTTGAATGTGGTGCCATAAAGAAATCATCAAATCCCCTTACAAGAGGCTCTTTTCTGTTAAGAACGTGGTGCTTGTATACACCTGATAATTTCTCATCAAGAAGGACTTTCTTAATTCCATAATGGTAGTAAAGTCCCGCCTGTGCACCCCAGCATATGTGGAGTGTTGATGTAACGTGCTCTTTTGACCACTCCATTATTGTTGTAAGCTCATCCCAGTAGTTCACTTCTTCAAATGCAAGCTTTTCAACTGGTGCTCCTGTTATTATAAGTCCATCGAAATTTCTGTCTTTTACATTAGAAAATGTTTCATAAAATTTCTTTATATGTGATGATGATGTATTCTTTGACACGTGTGATTCTGTCTGTATAAATGTCACATCAATCTGTAATGGAGTATTAGATAATGCTCTTAATAACTGCAATTCTGTGTCCTGCTTTATTGGCATAAGATTAAGAATTGCTATCTGCAATTCTCTGAAATCCTGTGAAAGTGCCCTGCTTTCGTCCATCACGAATATATTTTCTTCCTCTAACTCGTGCTTAGCTGGAAGATCATTCTGTATTTTAATTGGCATATTTACCTCGATTCCTGTGTAAATCACATTTTAATATAGTCAAACTTACTGTTAATGATGTATTCTACAACAATTCATCTTTTCCTGCAAGCTTGATGAATTCTTCCTCCGTAATCACTGGAACACCAAGCTGGGCAGCTTTCTTGTTCTTAGTTGACTGCGATGTACTATCATTATTAATAAGATACGATGTGTTACCTGTGACAGAACCTGTCACCTTGCCTCCCATACTCTCTATAAGTGCCTTAAGTTCATTACGGTTAGCAAAATGATTAACATTTCCTGTTATAACAAATGTCTTGCCAGCAAGTTCCTCGGTTGTCTGTACATTTTCAGCCTCTTTAATATTAACCTCACTTAATATGTCAAGATACTCATCTTTCTTATCTTCATTTTTAAAATATTCAACAAATGCCTCTGCTATAACTTCACCTATTCCATCTATATCAGTAAGTTCATCTGCTGTTGCTTTAAGAACCGCCTCAGGGTCATTATTAAGCTTATTAACTATTAATCTTGCTGTGGAAAGTCCCACATTATCTATTCCAAGGCCATATATAACCCTGACTAAATCTGTATCTTTCGCCTTTTCAAGTGCTTCAATAAGATTATTATAAGACTTCTCGCCAAAGCCCTCCATTGATGTTATCTCATCTTTATATCTTGATATTCTGAAAATGTCCCCTCTCCTCTTAAGGAAACCTTTCTGAATGAACTTTTCTAAAGTTGCCTCTGATAAACCGTCTATATTAAGTGCATCTCTTGATGCCAGAAGTGCAAAGCTTTTTATGTGCTTAGCCTGACACTGTTCATTATCACAATACAATGATTTTACATCATTAACATCGCTTATCCTTGTCTTTCCACCACATACCGGACAGACTTCTGGTATCCTTACTGTTCCGCTCTGTGTAATATTTTCTGCAATCTGCGGAATAATCATATTGGCCTTAAATACTTTAATTGTGTCACCTATTCCAAGCTTAAGGCTTTCCATTATGCTTATATTATGCACGCTTGCCCTTGAAACTTTAGTTCCTTCCAGTTCAACCGGTTCAAATATTGCCACAGGATTGATAAGTCCCGTTCTTGAAGCACTCCATTCTATCTCTTTTAATGTAGTTTCTGCGGTTTCATCTGTCCATTTGAATGCCATAGCATTTCTTGGAAACTTCGCTGTTCTTCCAAGCGATTCACCATAAGCAATATCATCATATATAATAACAAGTCCATCTGACGGAAAATCGTTATTAACAATTGTATGCTCAAACCAGTCAATTGCATCTAGTATATTATCTTTATCAACTTCCTTATATTCAACAACATCAAATCCCTGGCTTTTAAGCCATTCAAACTGGCATTTTCTTGAATTATTAAAATCTACTCCATCTGCTGATACAAGCGTAAATGCAAAGAAATTGACATTACGCTCTTTTGTTATCTTATTATTGAGCTGTCTTACTGAGCCACTGCAAAGATTTCTTGGATTTTTGTACTTGGCATCTGTTTCAGGAATTTCCTCATTAATTCTGTTAAAATCAGAATAAGTTATAATTGCTTCTCCTCTTAACACAAGTCTTCCCTTATAACTTATAGTTACAGGTATATTCTTAAACATTCTTGCATTGTTAGTAATAATTTCACCAATCTGTCCATTGCCTCTTGTTACCGCCTTTACCAGTTCTCCATTCTCATATGTAAGAACTATAGTAAGTCCATCAAGCTTCCACGATAACAATCCTTTCTGGTCTTTTAACCAGCTCCTTAAGCTTTCCCTGTCTTTGGTCTTATCAAGACTTAACATTGGTGAGTCGTGTCGTTCCTTTGGAAGCTCACTTAATACTTCATATCCAACATTTACTGTAGGACTGTCCGAAAGCACACAGCCAGTTTCCTCTTCAAGCTTTTTAAGTTCATCATATAAAGCATCATATTCATAATTAGACATTATTTCCTGTCCCTCTGAATAATAGCTTTTTCCTGCCTTATTAAGAAGTGCAACAAGCTCCTTAATTCTATCTAACTTCTCCATATCTTAATATTCCTCCAGATTAACAATTAAATATTCATACCTATAAACCTATTTCAAAGCTTCTCTTATCCAGCTATAGCAAAAAAAGCAGCACTCACACCCTACAGGCTGTTATAAAGCTTTTCTTTCTCTGCACCCTCTACTACTCTGTATTCGCCGCAGGCAAGGTCACCCAGTTCAATATTCATAACCCGTATTCTTGTAAGCTTTTCAACCTTATATCCCAACTCCTGACACATTCTTCTTATCTGCCTGTTAAGCCCCTGTGTCAGTACAATTCTGAATGTATTGCTGTTTACTTTATATATTCTGCACTGTTTAGTCTTGACATTTAATTCTTTTAAATACACGCCAGCAGACATTTTATCAAGAAAATCTTTAGTTATATTCTTGTTAACTTTAACAATGTATTCTTTCTCGTGTCCATTAACTGAGCGTAATATCCTGTCAGTTATTTCACCATTATTTGTAAGAAGAATAAGTCCGTCCGACTCCTTATCAAGCCTTCCTATCGGATATATTCTTTCACTGTAGCCTATATAATCAACAATATTGTTATTTCCCTGCTTGTTAGTTGTTGTACATACAATGCCAACGGGCTTATTAAATGCTATAAGTATATCTTCTGGTTTATCATTAGAAATCTTACTGCCATCTATACATATAATATTATTATCATCAACCTGCTGCCCACATTCAGCAACGGCCCCGTCAACTGTTATCCTGCCTGCCTCTAAAAGCCTGTCAGCCTCACGCCTTGAACATACTCCCTTGGCACTTAAATATTTATTTATCCGCATATATATTATATATGTGCTCCTTTCAAAATTATCGCCTTCTGATTAAATATCAGAAGCCATAAACTTTATGGTGCCAGAAGGATAATTCCATTCTCTATATATCCACATATCATTATACATTTTTAAATATGCCATACATTGCATATTTTCATATATGTATTTATGTATTTTTCAATAAGAATATATTATTTTATCCTTCAGGCACTCATATTATAATATCAAAAACATACAACAAAATCAAAACATTTGCTTGTTTATAAAAAATAGTGTATTATTAATTATTATCAGCACATATAGCTCAGTTGGATAGAGCGTTCGCCTCCGGAGCGAAAGGTCGTGGGTTCGACTCCCATTGTGTGCATTTAAGAATATAGTTCTTCTGTATTTCTGTCATATTCATACACTGTATATGACAGAACTTCATCTTTTGAAACTCCCTCTGTATTAACATCTCTTACCATAGCCATCAGTTCCTCTTTATTAAACATTGTTGACTTTGGAAGAATAATAACTTCATGGATTGATGAAGGCAATATATACATATCACTCTCCAGCTTATCTGCAAGCTTCTTTAATACTCCCTCATACATAATGCCCGCCGCACCATTAATTCGGCTTTTATTAGTAAGTACATAAAGATTACTGCACCAAGGATCATCCAATGAATATCTTCCCTCTGCTGTATCAACATATTTAATAAGTTCTGACATTTCATATATCTTTACAGGAAGAAGCTTAGGTGTATTACTAACCGCTGTCCTGTACAGCTCATCTTCTTTTATGTGCCAGTTCTTTATATTGCTGTTATATATAAGAGCTGTTGCATTGCCATCCTCAATCTCCCCTAATATGCAGTAATATACCATTGCAAGGTCAAGTATTTTCTTGTGTGGCACAAGGCTTAGCAGCTTCCTGTTCGCATTGTAATTAATAAGCTTGTATACAATTTTATCTTTTATCCCCTCAAAACTCATAAGACTCTGCGTATCAACCGATAATCTGTCTTTATTCAGATAATACAACTCCTTAATTCCAGCAAATATACTGTCTATTGATTTACCATTAACATACTGCTCATAATAATCATTCAAATATATTGTTGGCGATATCACACTCCCCTTATTAAGTATAATAAGCCCGTCATATTCACAACCATTATTCTTTATAACGTGTGTTATATCAACAGTCCCACCTTCTCCTGCTACAGGTTCAGCTTTCTTCATAATAACTTTCTTAAAATCCTCAAAATTCATCATAGATATAGTATTAGTTTCTTTCATTTAATATATTCCTTTCGTAAAATAATAGTTATATTCCTGCGCAGTGAATATATACATAATTGGGAATTAACTGGGCAAGACCCACGCCCACGACATACCTTTTCAGGTACAATAACAATAGATTGTATTCTATAAATGTATTACTACGAATTATCTATTGTATCATTAATAGATTATAGCTAAATGCTATGTACTCATATAAGATAACATTATATATAACATCTGTCAATATTTTATTAAAAATGCTGTGATTTTTGTTACATTTGTATAAACAAATTAAAAAACAGCAATCAATATGCCTAAATAATCTAAATATGAACTTTTTGCAAGCCATTTTCTGATTTAACGCATATCAATTACTGCTTTGTATTTATTAATTAGAATGAAGCAAGTACATCTAATATAAGCTCCCATGTACGTTGTACTGATGGTACATTAAGCTTTTCATTAAATGTATGAATATCAATAATATCCGGTCCGAATGATACACAGTCAAGTCCGTCAAGCTTATCTGCAAACATACCACACTCAACACCTGCGTGTATAGCCTGAATAACCGGTTCTTTTCCGTATAATTTTTTGAAAGAATCAGACATAATTTCTCTTAACTTTGACTCTTTCCTGTATTCCCAGGCTGGATACTTTCCTGTGATAACATATTCACCACCAAGAAGCTCAACCATACTTGTAACCTTATCTATAAGGTATTCTTTCTCGCTCTCTACTGAGCTTCTAAGAAGATACGTAATTACAACCTTTCCATCTTCCATTCTTACAACACCCGCATTAATTGATGTCTGTACAAGTCCTTTAATGTCGTTGCTTAATTTAACAACACCATCCTGAATATGTGTAAGTGCAAGTACAACCTTATTAGTAGAACTGTAATCCATTGCCTGGACAGAAACTTTACTGCCTTGACTTACTTTAATAGACATATCCTTATCTGTAACACTATATTCATTAATTATAAGCTGTGCATACTTATTAAGCATTTCTACTACGCCAGCAGTATCACCATCTTCTACAACGATAACTGCTTCTGAACGTGGGGCAATTGAATTATCTTTCTCACCACCTGAGATAGTCCTGATATTATAGTTGTACTGCTTTGATAATTCAAAAAGAAGTCTGCCAAGAACAACATTGGCATTAGCTCTCTGGTATATAATATCAACACCAGAATGTCCGCTTGTAACTCCCGATACATTTATTGTGACTTCTGTTCCCGTAACTTCTGTATTTACTGCCGGATACTTAGATATAATAACAGCTCCACCTGCACAGCTTGATAAGAAGATACCTTCATCTTCTGAATCAATATTAAGCATTATTCTTCCCTTAATATCTGAACAATCCATAGCTTCTGCACCAAGCATACCTACTTCTTCATCTACCGTAAATATAGCTTCAATATCCGGATGTTTGATTGAGTCATCATCAAGAATTGCAAGTGCATATGCTACTGCTATTCCATCATCTCCACCAAGGCTTGTTCTGTCTGCCTTTATATAATCACCATCAACTAAAAGGTCAAGGCCTTCATTTTCCATATCTTTATCTTTGTCTGGTGTCTTAACAGCAACCATATCCATATGTCCCTGAATAATAACTGGTGCTCCTGTGCTTCCCTTAGTTGCTGGCTTTCTTATAACAACATTGAAATTCTCATCCTGTCTGTAATCAAGTCCTCTTTCCTTGGCAAAATCAACAAGATATCTGCTTATCTTCTCAACATTGCCTGAACCGTGTGGAATATTACATATATCCTCGAAAAATCTAAATACATTCTTTGGCTGTATATCTTCTAATACTCTATTCATATACTTATATCTCCTAGCCTTTATTTTATCGATTTATCAGTTTAACTGATTAACGTAATTATAATACAATCAAATCAGCCGTAATTCAAGTACAATTAATTAATCATTTTCTCACCCGATAAACATTTATTAAGAATATCCGCTAATGGCTCCATAGCATTTTTAACCTCTCCAACTGTATTAGTCTGTGCTCCTGCCTCTATTAACATTGACCTTCCTCTTTTGTGAAGGCAGTACCTGTATGCATTAACATATATATTTCTAAGATATCCCGGATAATAAGCCTCGCCTAACAACTGCATTTGCAGGCTCATAGCAATATTATCGTCCCTGTAAGGATTATTAAGATATGCAATATCGCCATTTACCTTACTATAGCTAAGTCCATTAAAAAGCATAACCCTCGCCATATCTTTTCCGTCAATATTAGTAAGCAGATGTGTTGTATCTGCAACACCATCTCTGTGCAGATCAATAACAACTTCTATCGTAGGGTTGTCAGCAAGTATTTTCTCAATACCGTTTTCTGCATATGTATATGCCTTGCTTCTGTCAAGTTTTCCGTCTACATAATCATACACACTCGTATCGTGTATGACATTATATCCATACTTATTGACAAGCAGTTCTGTGAGATAATCGCCAACTCCTATTATTGTCGTTGACACATCTCCCTCTACTGTATCTGTAAATCCCTCCTGTGAATGAGTATGGAAAATGAGTATCTGCGGCTTGCTGTTATCCTTGCTTATTGCAAGATTTTTCTCTATAAATTCTGCCGGCCGCAGTATACTGTCAGTCAGATCCGTTATTGATGTAACTGTATAAAAATGGCTTCTCACAAAGTTATAATCTGTAAGCTGCGATTTATCATATACTGCACCGCTCACTGTATTTCTTGAAATAATATTCCGTATATCCGATTCGTTCAATTGCTGGCTGTTGTTAATATTACTGTTCTGCGTGGTATTTCCTGCAATTATACTCTCCTGCGGCTGTGTATCACCAGCATTGCCTGCATTATTATCTGTCTCATTTTTTGTACCGCTATTATCTTCACCATTGTTAAGACCATTTACCAGATTATCTGCTCCAGCATTAATACTTATAACACCACCTGCATCATTGTCTGCAAGCTTTATATAATCATCATTCTGGTTATTAATCACAGCATTGACAGGTACAACATTATTAACCAGCTGTGCCCATATATTATTATCCAGCAGTTGTGGCTTGTCATAAAACAGCATTGCAGGTGACATAAGCCTTAAACAGCCACTAATAAATGTATCCTCTATAAATGCTGTTACCTTCATATTCTTACCTATAAGTGCCAATACAATTACAATAATCACAATTGACAATAATGATGACAGCCTGTGCTTACGCTCCATGCTAATCCTCCATTCTTGTATACAACTTTACTGTACTTTTATATCGAATTTATATCTGATATTTAATTGTATTAATGCTTATTAAGAATATTACCTATTTTATTTAAAAATATCCATCAGCCAAAATATTGTATTTATAACTAATAATTTTACAGTCCGTTCAAAGCTTGTAATTATCCAGATATTCCAGCCTGCTCCAGGTTATTTATAGCTGATGATATTATCGCACTTATATTTTTAATGTCCTGATCTATCGCTTTAGGTGTGACATACATATCCTTCATATTATTGTCTATCCCTGAAAAAAATGCTGCTATCTCATCAGCACTGCAATCACCTATAAGAGGACTTACAAGGTCTGTTACTATTGTCAAAGCATCTATTACTGTTGGAACTCCAATTGCAAGAACTGGTATTCCTATATTCTCATAATTAATTCCAACTCTGTGATTGCCTACTCCTGATCCTGGATTAATGCCCATATCCGACAGCTGTATTGTAGTATTAAGCCTTTCTATATTTCTTGCTGCAAGTGCATCTATTGCAATAATAACTGACGGATTTATCTGCTTTGCAATTCCCTTAATTATATCCGCAGTTTCCATACCTGTATCCCCCATAACTCCCGGTATTATTGAACATACACACAGCCCCGTATCATCATTATCAATATGTCCATTAATATACAGGTTCTTTGCAACAAGTGGTCCAAGCGAGTCCGATGTAATATCCCTGTTGCCAAGTCCTGCCACCAAAAGACTTATGTGTCTTTTGGAGCTTATATTTTTCCCACCTGAAAATGGTATTTTATTATCTTGTCTGCTATCCTTTCCGTTATCTTTAACTTTTTTATTTTTTAACAGCTCACCTATAAGTTCGCTGATATAATTTTTCAGAATTTCGGTGACATTATTGTTATAATCTTCATTCATCTCATTTATCTTTCTTGCCTCTATCGTTATATAAGTGCCCATTGGCTTTCCAATCATTCTCTCACCTGCTTTATTAGTAACCTTCAGGCTTGTAACTTCTATCCCTGTATCCTTATCTTTATGCTGATTTACAATAATGCCTTTTAACCTGCCGGCTTTTCTTGAAATCTCCTCATTTAATTCTACTGCAAGGTCTGTTCTAATATTATTCTGCATATCTTTAACTCCCATATAATGTTGTATACATATTTAATTCCATACTTTATATGACACCAAGAATCAAAAGGTATTTTGTCCCTGAATTATGACCCTTGCATCATTATTTTTATATGAAAAATCTCTATCATATTGATTTTTCACATCTTATTATTTATAATGTGCAGGAATATTTATTTAATGATAAATATTTTTGTGAATTAATGGTTGACATTATGGACTTTCTACTATAAGATATATGAGTATGTTTACATTAGATCGTCCGTGTCCGGCTTTAATGCGAAACAGATAACTAAGATTATATTAATATTTGGAGGTGTACGGATTGGCTAACATTAAATCTGCTAAGAAGAGAGTAATCACAAGTCAGGTAAGAGCTGATAGAAACAAGGCAATAAAGTCTAAGGTTAAGACTTATATCAAGAAGGTAGACGCTGCTGTTGCTGCTGGTGACAAGGCTGCTGCTGAAGCTGCTCTTCCTGTTGCTATAGCTGAGATATCTAAGGCTGCTTCTAAAGGAATCTTCCACAAGAACACAGCTGCTAGAAAAGTATCTCGTATTACTAAGGCTGTTAACACTTTAGCTTAATTATTTTATTTAACATAAAAGACTGGTGCATACCCTCGCACCAGTCTTTTTTATGTAATAGGAAATTCCCTATTATATTTTACGCTGAATATTTAATTATTATAAGCTCTACTCCGAGCTTATCCTGCAATCTTCCCTGCTTTACACGTTCTTCTATATCTGCACATTCATTTAATATATCTTTAACTGTATCTGTTGTAAAATATTTTGCCTGTGAAAGATATTTACCAGCAACAAATGGTGCAACCTTTATAGCCGAAGCTATCTCTTTGCTTGAAAGCCCCCTTGCCGCAAGCTCCTTTGCCTGCAATATTCCATTAAACTGCCTTACTATAAGATATAGTATTCTCATCGGAGGCTCTTTTAATGTAAGCAAATCATAATAAAGCGAAAGTGCTTTTTCTTTATTCTTATTGGCAACCGCCTCAAGCATATCGAATATATGGCTTACAGTCTGTGTTGAACATACCGCCTCAACATCCTGCGGCATAACCATCTTTTTATCACTGCAATAGCTTATAAGCTTGTCTATCTCATTTCTTATAAGCTCCATACTTGCACCAGTCTTATCAAGAAGAAGCTCACATGCTGCCTCACTTATTTTATAATCATTAGAAGCCATCATTCCTGCTATCCACCTTTTAAGCGTTGCTGGTGTCTGATACTGCATTTCACATACATATCCATTAGAACTTACAGCCTTATATACTTTATTTCTCTTATCAACGTCTTTTTCTATAAATATTAATATAAGATAATCCGGCAGTTCCTTAATATAGTCTGCCATTTTATCATTAGCCGTCTTAAAATACCCGCTGTCACTTACTATAACAAGTCGTCTTTCGCTAAAAAATGGTATTGTCTCACATATAGTAATTACATCTTCAGGCTTTGTATTATCTCCTTCAAAATAACTGTAATTAATAGTATCATCACCTATTATCGCCTGTTTCATTCTATCTTTATACTGCTTTTTAAGATATTCTTCCTCACCATATATAAGATATACTTTCTGATATTCGCCTTTTTTAATATTATCATTTAAAGTTTTCATAAGTATAATTGTACCATTTATACTGCATTATTGTAAATATTGATGAACGCTCATTTTGTATCCGTCTGTTCTAATTATTATCTCTCCTAATGTATTTGTAACATACACCTTGCAGTTATTGTCTTCTAACCTTTCAAGCGTTTCACTATGGGGATGCCCGTACCTGTTATTGATACCGCACGATATAAGTGCATACTGCGGCTTAATTGTCTTAAGCAGCTTATCACTTGTAGCATATTTAGAGCCGTGGTGTCCCACCTTTAGAACTGTTATATCAGAAAGCTCATCTTTAATATCTACATTAGCTGCTCTCTCTTTATTAATATCATTAATAAGGCAGTCCTCTGCCCTGCTTTCTGCATCACCAGTCATAAGCATTGAGAATTTTTTATAACTTATGCAATAAACAGCAGAATAATCGTTACTATCCTCATAGTCGTAACCAGCACAAGGATGTATACATTTAATATCCAGCTCTCCTACTGTAAATGTATATCCTCTTACGGCATAACATACATTTATGCCTGCTTTATCAGCCATATCCACAAGCTTCATATATGCCTCTATATTCTCTTTGCCTTTAATATCCGGCATAACAATACTCCCAATAGAAAATGTATCATTACACATCTTAATAAGCTCCATAACTGCACTTATATGGTCATTATCCGTATGGCTTATAAAAATGCAGTCTATATATTTACAGCCCATCGCACGCAATGCAGGATACACCCGGTACTGTCCTGCACTTTTAATATCCGTACTTCCACCATCAAACAAAAAATTATGTCTGCCCGAAGCACTTACATATATGCTGTCGCCCTGCCCTACATCTAACATATTAATCTGCAGCCCGTTATAAGGCTTGTAGTGCATATTAAGAACCAATACCACCAGCATAACAGCAATAATGCAGTTAATTGCTTTATTTACCAAGCTATGCATCTTGTAATAATTGTTAAAGTTATATTTAAAGGACGGCTTATTTATAATGATAAATATTATCATTAGCACACTATATACTATAATTATTCCTGCTGGCGGCTGTCCTGTTATTATTCTGAACTGTCCCAACCTTGAATTACGTTCGCACACAAAGTCATAGAAATCAAGAACATAATTACCTGCACCAGCCGTAAAATACGCAAGCTTAAGCGATATAAAACCAGCAAATGCTGTAATAATTCCCGTTATCATCACCACTGGCATAAGTGGTATTACAATGCAGTTAATAAAAATACTTGTCATGAATACCGAATTATAACTATAAAGCACTGCTGGAAGTGTCGCTAATGTAACCGCAATACTACATAGCAATGCATTAATAATGTACACTATCGACTTTTTTACTATTTTGCCAGTATTGTCCATTCTGCTATTTATAGCTTTTTCATCAGGCATTAATACAGGATATAACTGTGATATACCTATAATCGCCAGAAATGACATTATATATGACATACTATAGACCGTATATGGATTACGCCCAAGTATTAATATTGAAGCAGCTGACAACCCTGTAAGAATATCAAATGTCCTGCCATATACATCTGCAATTATAATAAGCACCAGCATACATACCGCCCTTTTGGCAGATACCGTTTCTCCTGTCATAATAAGGTACATTATAATAACCGCGATTGATATTACAGAAGCTTTCATTATCCCTATATATTTTCTTATTAGCTTATATACAGCCATACCAACTAAAGATATGTGCAGACCGCTTATTGCAAGCAGATGTGCAATTCCATTTTTCTGGTATTCCTCTTTAGTCTTAATATCAAGCTCATATTTATCACCTAACACAATTGATGACATAAGCCCAGCTTTATCTTTATATACCTTTGCATATATACCCTTAATCTTTTGCTTAATTACATACAAAATATATCTAAGCCGGTTATTGTTACTCTCTGTAACTACAACCTTATCTGCATTGCATTTATATGGATAACCCAGCGAAATATAATACATATTAGCGTCAAAACTGCCATAATTTCTTGGCTTATCAAATTTCTTAACATCTCCAGTAACCCGCACTATGTCTCCTGCATTACATTTATTATCATCTGTGTATACAATAATTCCTGTATGAATGTCCGTATTATTAATATACAAAACATTATAACCATCCTTATTCTGCATATTATATATTGTGCCTGTAAATGTTATATCCTCATAACATTTTCCCAGTCTGTCACTTACTATGCCTGTTCTTATTATTGTCACTGGAAATATAAGAAATATAAGATAATAAAGACAGGAATTCTTATTGAATCTTACACATATGCGTAAAACTTCAAATGCCAGAATTCCAACCAATACTATTACAGGCACTGCACTCCAATGCAGCTTTTCCCTGTAACAATATGTAGATATTACTGCGGCTATAAGCTGAGTTACAGCCGCACTTAATAATGGTCTTTTCAAATAACTAACCTTTTGTTCCTTTCCGGAACGCTTATTCAACTATACCCGAATTAAATTTGTACAGCCTGTCAAGGCTTATACTATCCCTGAACGTATTCGTATAATCTCCGTTAATGAATATTTTAACAGACTCTATGCTGTCAAGGGCACATAATGAATTAACTATTGAATATATCTCAACATACGAACTCACATTAACAAGCTCGTCACGGAACTCCTCGCTAAGATTAACATAGCACACCTTTTCTACAACAGACACGCCAAGAAGCTTGACGTCCTTTGGCAGTGAAGTGTATGCTCCTGCGGCTGTAGGTCCGCTTATAAGCCTCTGCACAATCATTCTTTCTATTGGCATATTCTTATTATAAGCAAGCATTTCCTTGACTTTAACAAGCCTTGTACCTGTATAATCTGCATAATACAACTGTACATTACGCCAGTCCATTTCTCCAAATGCACTGTCTGATTCCGTAAAATCTGTCTTTTTTAATGCACCTATAACTGTACCGTCCTCATACAAAGCTTCCTTGCCATCAACATAAAAATGTACATACAATACATCATCTATCTGCGTAAGCATTTTTACTACTGCTGCCCTGAATAACAGTTCAACCTGTGTACTCATCTGCTTATATGAAGATGAATAATTAAGTGCAATCGCTTTTCCATCAAGCATAACATCTAACAGCGTAACATTATCAGGCTTTATTATATACTCATTCTTATCAGCAGGCTTAACATTCATCTTATCAAGAAGCTGTCTTGCTGTATCTTCTATAGAAGTGTCAATGTCAATATTATAATTCTGTTCTATAAGCTTGTCCTTTGAACTGTTCGTATAATAAACTGTATACTGCCTGCCCCTGTTCTGTGAAGAACACGCCGTCAGCTCTACAGCCATACAACAGCATAATAATGTAACTACCAGCTTATTAATCAATAGTCTAATTCTCATTCTTATCCTCATCATCTGACTCCACATAATTAAGCGGTATTCTGAAAGTAAATGTTGTTCCCATCCCCTCCTCACTATACAGCTTAATTGTTCCGTGGTGCATTAATATAATATTCTTAACTATAGAAAGTCCAAGACCTGTTCCACCTGTCTGCCTTGACCTTGCCTTGTCAACCCTGTAAAATCTCTCAAAAACCCTGCTCTGGCTCTCTTTAGGTATTCCAATTCCAGAATCTTCAACCCTTACAAAGAAGAACTGATGATCTGCATTAAGTGAAACATGCACCCAGCCGTCCATATCATTATATTTGATAGCATTTTCAACAAGATTAGATATTACCTGTGTTATCTTAACCTCATCAATCTGTGCCACAACCGGTCTGAAACTCTCAAATAGCAATTCTATATTCTTCTTTTGTGCAAGTGGCTTTAACCGCTTTAACACAAGCTCTAACAGTTCATTAAGATTAACTGATGAAATATTAAGGGTAGCTGAAGCTCTATCAAGCCTTACCATACATAAAAGATCCTCAATAATCTTATTCTCCCTGTCAATTTCACTTACAATATCAACCATAAATTCCTTATATACTTCCACAGGAACATCTTCCTGCGTATTAAGCGAATCGGCAAGAACCTTAATTGAAGTTATAGGTGTCTTTAACTCGTGTGATACATTTGACACAAACTCAGACCTTGAATTATCAAGCTCACTGTTCTTGTCCATAATACTGTTAAAATGCTTTGCAAACTGTCTAAGTTCTGTAGAACCTTTAACGTCCATTCTCTTGTCTATATATCCAAAATCAACTTCTTCAACAATATGAAGTGCTTTCTTATACGGCTTAAAATAAAAATATGTCACAATAATCGAAACAACAAGAATAATAGTAATTATCACAAATTCAATAACCCATATCCTGTCAAAAGCATTCCCTGCTATCTGGCTTATATCTGATATATCAAGATTAACTACTAGAACAGCTATAAGCTGTCCCTCGCTGTTGTATACAGGAGAAGCTGCTTCTATATTGCCGGTCTTTTTGCTGTAATCAGTTATTGTCTTAGGACTATCATACACAGTTATAACCTTGGAATTAATCATAGTCTTTCCAGTGTCAACAGCATATGTATCCACGCTTATGTTATATTTCTTATCTACAAGCCTTATTCTTATTGCATTAAGCGATGAATAATTCATAAGATTTTCATATACCCCATCATTATGTGCTTCATCAATGCTTCCGTACTTCGTAAATTCAGCCGCAATAAGCACAGCCTCATTATTAACGTATGCTTTCCTTGCTTCAACAAGTGATGTCGTATATGAATATTTAACAGCCTTGACTGCTGAGATTGTCGATATAATAGACATTACTGCTATTATAAATACGAGTCTGAATCTTGTGCTTAAGAAAAAACTTAATATATCTGTTATTAATTTCTTATGATTCATCCTGGATTTAGCCGATTGTCCCCGCGTTCCTTTATTAATATTAAACATTAAAATAATAACCTACTCCCCACTTAGTATGAACATACTTAGGTTCACTTGAATTATCTTCTATCTTCTCTCTTAATCTTCTTATATGAACATCTACTGTACGTCCATCACCCGGGTAATCCGCTCCCCACACTGTCTTTAAAAGTACATCTCTGCTATATACTCTGTTAGGATTAAATGCAAGCAGCTCTAAAAGGTCAAATTCCTTAGCTGTAAGGTAAATCTCTTTGCCTCTGATAAAAAGACTTCTGCTGTCACAGTCAATTCTCATATCCCCGATATTTAATACATTACTCTTAGCCTGTTCTTTCTCAGGCTTATTATTTCTTCTTAAGATTGCTTTCATTCTTGCTTTAACTTCAAGAATATTAAATGGCTTTGTTATATAATCATCCGCACCATATTCAAGTCCCATAATCTTATCCATATCATCGCCCTTGGCCGTAAGCATAATTATAGGAACATTAGAGAACTCTCTTATCTGCTGGCATACCTCAAGTCCATTCATCTTAGGAAGCATTATATCCAGAAGTATTATATCGTAATCATTGTTCTTCGCCATATCAAGTGCTTCTTCACCATCATAGGCACAGTCAACCACACTGTAGTCCTGTATAAGGCTGAATTTAATTCCTTTAACAATCATCTTTTCATCATCAACAACTAATACTTTACCCGCCATCTTTAATAATTACTCCTTGTTCAAACACATATATAATCTTTTATCTTGTTAAATGCTGCATCTTTTATTCCTGATACATTCTTTATATCTTCTATCCTTTTAAAAGCACCATGCTTTTCCCTATAACTTATTATATCTAATGCCCTCGCCTCACCTATGCCGGATAACTGCATAAGTTCAGACTTGGAAGCTTTATTAATATCAATAAGATTACTACTGCCTGCTCCCCCTGTGTTACCACCATAACTTTCGCTATTACCGTCTGAATTCTCTGTATTACTGCCCGATATTCCCGTGGCATTAGGATTACAGCCGTTGTTCATTTCATCTGTCAGGCTTATATCATCGTAAGCATATGGGATATATATTTTATCTCCATCCTTTAACTGCATTGCAAGATTAACTCTGGTGCCGTCTGCCTCATCAATAAAACCTCCGCAAAGTTCCACCGCCTGATACAGTCTCATATCTGCACCACCACTGACAACTCCTGCATTAACAACTGCACCACATATATATACATATATCTTACTGTTATTCTCATCCAGTCCGTCATTGCCTGCTTCGCTACCATTAATACCATTACTATTGTTAACATCAGCAGCACCGCCGCTGGTAACTCCACCGATAATACTCTTGCTATCACTTTCCTTATCTGAAATATTATCTTTATTAATTATAACACTGCCATCTTCTTTGGTTGGGTTTATATAAAATATGCCTGCAATTATAATAATTAATACTAATACAACTGTTTTAATAATATATCTACGCTTTTTATATAATTTAATCAAGTCCATGTATACTCCTTATATCTATAATACATTATTATAAGATATAAAGTTCCCTTCGCATACATTTTTATTGTACCTAATTAATATCCATATTACAAGCAAAACCTCAAATATTACTATATAAATTACTGTACAAATAATCATTATAATTACCATATATCATTTACATAAAATACCGTTTTTGGTAAAATGTAAGCATTATTATCCATAGGGGGAAGCAATTTTGAACCAACAGACTAAGCATCGACACAAATTCAGTTTATTTGACGAACATACAGGTAATATTCCGTGTGGAAATATCGTATATATAATTGCATTTTTTATTCCAGTTATAATATTTACAGCCTTGTATTTTGCAAGAGAAATATTTCCATTTGGCAATAACTGTTATCTGCGTTCTGATATGTATCACCAGTACGCTCCATTTTTCTCTGAGCTATGGTATAAAATCCGCAACGCAGAAAGCCTTACTTATAGCTGGGATATCGGTATGGGAACTAATTTCACATCTTTATATGCGTACTATCTGGCAAGCCCTGCTAACTGGATTATTGTATTATTCCCACAGAAATATATGATTGAGATTATGAATACTCTCATAATCCTTAAGTTATCTTTATCAAGCGTTTCTATGACCCACTATATAAGCAGGCATTTTTCCAACAAGAATATATGTATAGCTTTATTCGGGTTATTCTACGCATTTTCCGGATATGTAGCTGCTTATAGCTGGAACATTATGTGGCTTGACTGTCTTATACTTGTTCCTCTTATTATGCTTGGCCTTGAAAGACTTGTTAATGAAGATAAATGCTTTCTATACTGCATAAGTCTTGGATTATGTATATTCACTAACTACTATATTGCAATTATGGTATGTTTATCAGTTGTTCTTTATTTTATTGTGCTTGTAACTGCCTACAAAAAAGAACGTACTTTCAAGAATTATTTTAAGACATTTCTAAAATTTGCATTTTACTCACTGATTGCCGGTGGGCTTGCGGCATGCCTTTTACTGCCTGAGTTCTACACATTTTCTTTATCAGCTTCAAGTGACATTGCATTTCCTAAGAAATTAAGTCTTTATTTCAGCATATTAAATATGCTCACTAGACAATTAATAAATGTTCCTGTCCACCTTGGACTTGAACACTACCCTAACATATACTGCGGCGTTGCTGTATTCCTTCTTTATCCTCTCTATGTTATGGACAAAGACATCAATTTATGCGAAAAGATAGGCAAATCCGTATTACTGCTTGTCTTCCTTACAGCATTTAACCTTAATATACCTAATTTTATATGGCACGGATTTCATTATCCTAACAGCCTGCCTTGCAGACAATCATTTATATACATTTTCTTCCTGCTTACAATGTGTTATGAGGCATTAAGCCATATAAAGCGGATGACAAGCAGACAGTTAGGAATTGCCGTATGGATAAGCTTAGGACTTCTTGTGCTTATTGAACAGGTATTTGCAGTTGATGAAACTTATGATTTTAAGGCAATTTACTTAAGCGGTGCTTTTATTCTTGTGTATGCAGGACTTATGATTGTCTATAACAAGACCAACTGGAAGCTGCCTGTAACAGTATTTCTTGCATTTATAGTCTGTATAATAGAATGTACTATCAATATGGATTCAACAGGAATTGGAACTACTAACAGAACCTCTTATCTTTTAGATTATGATGCTATTAAATCTGTGACACAGACCGTAAGAGATGAAGATACATCATTTTACCGAATGGATAAGAAGTTTGGTGCGCGTTCAAAAAATGACGGAGCTTGGCATAATTACCACTCAATATCAACATTTTCATCAACTTCAAGTGCTGGAATGTCAGAATTGTTCGGAAAGCTTGGCTTTGAACATTCAATGAATGCCTATGGCTACAATGGTGCTACACTTGTTACAGAAAGCTTATTCTCGGTTAAATATACAATTACCAACCGTATACTTACAAGCAGTTCTCTTCGCGAGTATTACGTTGGAGATGACGGCGAATTCGTCTATGAGAATAAATATACACTTCCACTTGGATTTATAACCTATAATAATGCAGGCGAATGGAATCCATCAGAAGCCAATGGAACAGGAATTGAGAACCAGAACTCGCTTATACAGACACTTACAGGCATTGCCAATGTATTTACACTTACTTATGAAAATGCCACCGACTCAAGCTTTGAAGTTAAGCCTGTAAAAGCAGGACATCTGTATATGGTTGTAAGAAATACGACCTGCGACAACGTAACTGCCACTATTAACAATTCTGAATATACTTATTCAGGACTTAAAAATGGCAATCACATAATTGACCTAGGCTACGCCGTTCCAGCAGATACCGTTGTCATATCTGGCGATTCAGCAATGAATGCCAGCGTGTATACACTTGAAACTTCAAGATTTACAGAAGCTTACAATATATTAAATGGCAGTTCCCTTTCTATCACTTCATTTAAAGACACCAAGATAAAGGGAACTATAACAGCTAATAAAGCCGCAACCCTTATATTCTCCATTCCTTACGATAAAGGCTGGAAGGTATATATTGATGGCAGAAAAGTAGAGACCTCTGCCCTTTATGATGCTCTCTTAAGCGTACAGATAAGTGAGGGCAGCCACGAAATAACATTAAAATATACACCTGTGAACCTTATTAAGGGTTGCTTAATTACAGCATTATGTATTATTATATTAATCGGTATTTATATATTAAAGAAGAAAAATATAACAATAAATATATTAAAAGCCGCCAGTACAAATAAAGCTGTTGAAGCTGATGATACTTACAACGCATTATCTGATGATTTAGCTGATAATACTCTCACAGATTTAGATGTTTCATCTGCTATGGATATAAATATCGTGGGTGATAATGATATAAATATGCTAGATAGTCTTGATGACTTCGACAATCTTGACAGTGATGAGATTAATTCATCAGAAGAATAATCAGGCATTCTATTAACAATTAATTATAAGCACTAACGAAGTGCAGGAAAGAGGTACAATATGAAACTTTGGGGCGGACGCTTCACTAAAGAAACTAATGAGCTTGTTAATAATTTTAACGCTTCTATCTCCTTTGACCAGAAGTTCTACAAGCAGGATATTCAGGGAAGCATTGCACACGCTACAATGCTTGCTGCTCAGGGTATTATCTCAGAAGATGAAGGAAAGCAGATTACTGACGGCTTAAAAGGTATTCTTTCTGACATAGAATCTGGAAAGCTTGAAATCACTGATGAATATGAAGATATTCACACATTTATGGAAGCTACCCTTATTGAGCGTATCGGTGATGCAGGAAAGAAGCTTCACACAGGCAGAAGCCGTAATGACCAGGTTGCACTTGATATGAGACTTTATACACGCGATGAAGTTAAAAATGTTGATGAAGAAGTAAGAGAGCTTATGGAAGTTATCTTAAGAATAATCAAAGAAAATGTTGACACTTATATGCCAGGCTTTACTCATCTTCAGAAAGCACAGCCTGTAACTGTTGCTCATCATTTTTCTGCTTACTTTGAAATGTTCAGACGTGACAGAAGCCGACTTCACGATATATATAACAGAATGAACTACTGCCCTCTTGGTGCTGGTGCTCTTGCAGGAACTACATATCCCCTTAACAGAGAGATGACAGCCGAGCTTCTTGGATTTGCTGGTCCTACTCTTAATAGTATGGACTCTGTATCAGACAGAGATTATGTTATTGAATTCTTAAGTGCACTCTCTACTATTATGATGCATTTAAGCAGATTTTCTGAAGAAATATGTATATGGAATTCTAACGAATACAAATTCATCGAATTAGATGATGCTTTCAGTACAGGTTCAAGCATTATGCCACAGAAGAAGAACCCTGATATAGCTGAGCTTGTCCGTGGTAAGACTGGACGTGTATATGGTGCTCTTATGAGTATCCTCACAACTATGAAGGGAATTCCTCTTGCCTATAATAAAGATATGCAGGAAGATAAAGAGCTTACATTTGATGCTATAGATACTGTTAAGGGCTGTGTAAGCTTATTCAAGGGTATGATTGATACTATGAAATTCAATAATACACGTATGGAAGACTCAGCTAAAAAAGGCTTCACTAATGCTACTGATGCCGCTGACTACCTTGTTAAGAAAGGGGTTCCTTTCAGGGATGCACATGGTATTGTAGGACAGCTTGTTCTTATGTGTATTGACAAGGGTATTGCACTTGATGACCTTTCACTTGATGAATACAAGAAGATAAGCCCTGTATTTGAAGAAGATGTATACGAAGCTATCAGCTTAAAGACCTGCGTTGAAAAACGTCTTACTCTCGGAGCACCTGGCCCTGAGGTTATGAATAAAGTTATCGGACTTTATGATGAGTATATGAAGGACAACCAGAAATTATAAAATATACCACTATAAAATATACTCACTTAAAGCTCATTTAAAATAAAACCTAAATAACTACAGTTCAGAATTAATAAACAAACATAATAATATAAAAAGCCCTGTCACTACCCACTATATATTGGGACTTCCAGTATATGCCAATAATGACAGGGTATTTTTAAATATTTTTAAAATGTGAATTTCTCAACCTTACCATCTTTACTATCATAAGTTGATGTAAGATAATCAAATCTATATCTTGCTTCACCGTGCATAGGAACAGTAAATGTCAAAGTCTTATCCCAATCCATTCCACGTCTTGTAAATACGATATGCAGTTCAAATATTAACTCCGCATCTTCACCAGAGCCGCCTGACATCTGTGTATTCCTGATAGTTAATTCACTTGGATATATATCTTCTTCCAGATCTATCCTGTTATTGCCTATATAAGCAAAAAGGTGAGGGGCTGTTTCTTCTGCCATCGCTTCATTCTCCAGATATTCACGCATACTTGCCGCACCACAGCCACCGTGAAGCCTGCCTTTAGCTTCTTCAATATTAAATCTGATTGTAATAAAACGGCAATCGCCTATACTTATAACATAAGAATTGTCTTCCTCGGCTCTTATACTATAATTGCCAAATCCATTAGAATTCTCTAATTCTTTCTTATCTGTTATGCTGTATCTCACATCTAAGGTTTCAAATAAATTAGTTGATGACTGGGTAAAGATATCATCTTTTTCTTTTCTGAATGTAACAACAAATGCTCCTTTAATCTGCATAGATGTTGCCATATAATCATAAGTGACTAACTCCCAGCCGTCAGCTGCTCTCTCATTAATCAGATTGTCTAACATAGCAATATCATTAGCATCTGCCTTATCTGAAAGCCATTTAGTGCCAACCGTTAAAATCTCTGTTTTGTATGTATACATATACTCCTCCTTTATTAGATACTATCTTAACTTTATATATTATTATATTATATTGATTTCTTTTTTACAATTTGTAATTTATAACCTAAAGCCTCAAGTATATGACTAAATGTGCGTATTGTTGGATTACTTTTCTTTTTCTCAATTCTGGAAATATCCTGCTGTTTGTTTCCTGTCAATGCAGCTAATTATTTTTGCGTAATATTTTCCTCTTACTTTATTAGAGCACAACATAAATGTTGTATTGTCAAATATAAAATTATATATTTTTATTCAATAATTACATCTGACCTTATTACACATTCATCTTCTCCCTTATAATTAAATGTCAGTTTAATACCACCTGACATTATCAAACTTCTTTACATTGAACATTTTAATATAATCAGATAAGTCTTATTATAGTCGCAAGTTAATTAAGTTACTGCTATGTAATATATTTGTAGTTCTGGCAGAGCATTTTAACAATTTAACAAAAAGCATTTAAATATAAAGAAATGAGGTTAATAATTATGACAACTACTTCTCAGTATGAATTAAACAAAGGACTTGCACAGATGTTAAAGGGCGGAGTTATTATGGACGTAACAACTCCTGAACAGGCTAAGATTGCTGAGGCGGCTGGTGCCTGTGCTGTTATGGCACTTGAAAGAATACCTGCTGACATCAGAGCCGCTGGCGGTGTATCACGTATGAGTGACCCTAAGATGATTAAAGGAATTCAGGAAGCTGTAAGTATCCCTGTTATGGCTAAGTGCCGTATCGGTCATTTTGTTGAAGCCCAGATTTTACAGGCTATTGAGATTGATTATATTGATGAATCAGAAGTACTTTCTCCTGCTGATGACATTTATCATATTGATAAGACACAGTTCAATGTACCATTTGTATGCGGTGCAAGGGACTTAGGCGAAGCTTTAAGAAGAATTAACGAAGGGGCTTCTATGATTAGAACTAAGGGTGAACCTGGTACTGGTGATGTTGTTCAGGCTGTACGCCATATGAGAAAAATGAATTCTGAAATCCGCAAGATTACATCTATGCAGAAAGATGAACTCTTTGAGGAAGCTAAGCAGTTACAGGTTCCTTACGACCTTGTACTTTATGTGCACGATAATGGAAAGCTTCCTGTTGTTAACTTTGCCGCTGGTGGTGTTGCAACCCCTGCTGATGCTGCTCTTATGATGCAGCTTGGTGCTGAGGGTGTGTTCGTAGGTTCTGGTATATTCAAGTCTGGTAATCCTGCAAAACGTGCTTCTGCTATCGTTCAGGCTGTTACTAACTATCAGGATGCAGCACTTATTGCCAAGTTATCAGAAGACCTTGGCGAAGCTATGGTAGGTATCAATCCTAGTGAAATACAGATAATTATGGAAGAACGTGGACGTTAATAATATAATCGCACATAGAAATGAGGCTTACTATGAAGATAGGTGTACTTGCTGTCCAAGGTGCTTTTATTGAACACGAGCATATGATTGAAGAAATCGGACATACAGCAATAGAAATAAGACAACGGGATGATTTAGAGGGATTAGACGGTCTGATACTGCCTGGCGGTGAAAGTACTGTTCAGGGACAGTTACTTAACAAGCTTGATATGATGAAGGACATTAAGAATATGATTAGTAATGGTCTTCCAACACTTGCAACCTGTGCTGGACTTATACTTCTCTCTGAACATATAGCAGACGATGACACAGTCCATATAGGAACGCTTCCTGTCACCATTAAACGTAACGCTTACGGAAGACAGCTTTCAAGCTTTGTAACTAACGCTGATATTAAGCATATCGGCAATTATCCTATGACATTTATAAGAGCACCTTATATCGAAAATGTCAGCGATGGTGTTGAAGTGCTTGCAAGTGTTGATAATCATATCGTTGCCGCTAAATACAATAATCAGATTGGACTTTCTTTCCACCCTGAATTAACAGGCGACACACGCATACACGAATATTTCTTATCAACTATAAAATAGCTCTATTCAAAAATAAAAATCAGGACAATGCAGCAGAATACGCCACGCTGTATTGTCCTGATTTTATTACGCTTATATAGCGTTGAAATGTTATTTATATACGATGAATAGCAAAATTATAATTTACACTCTGACTTTTATGCCTTTTGTGTCTCTATGTGCCATTTTCATCTTAGCAAAGTCTATCTTCTTTCCTTTATATTCCATCGTGAATTCCATTCCGTCATCCATAATGAATATATCTTCTATATAATCGTCTTTGCCAAGCTTAATACCTCTGACACCTACTGCACTCTTCTTCTTAACTGGTATTTCAGAAAGAGGGAACTTTAAGAACACACCATTAGCTGTCTGTACAATTACATTTTTATTACTTACAATTTCTTCAACTTCACTTCTGCTGCCATCAAGATTAAACTTAGAAAGCGTTTCAACCTGAACGTCAGCCTTTTCAATGCTTACTATCTTGTCATCATCCTGAAGCTTTGTCGAAGCTACCGTTCTCTTGGCTACATCAAATTCTACCGTGTCAACTATCTTCATCATGCCCTGACTTGTAACAAAGAGCAGCTTCTGATTTTTGATAGTTTCATATGCACACAGGTATATAATAAGCTCACCGCTGCTGTCATAATTTCCAAGATTATCTATTGGAGTACCTTTGTCCCTGAACTTAGTGAGGAAAGGAATATCCTTTACTTTAATCTGGTGAAGCTGTCCGTTATCCGTAAATATACATATTTTATCAGTATTCATACAGGTAAATACATACTTAAAATCGTTGTAGATAGCTTCCTTATTACGTTCATAAGAAGCTGTATCTATAGTCTTTGCATAGCCAAATCTATCCATAATAAATACAACTTCCTGTGCTGGAACTTCTTTTTCAACAAATACTGCAACCTTTGCATCAGTTATTACGGTCTTTCGTTCAACACCATATTCCTTCTTAATTCTTACAAGGTCGTCCTTTATTACTTTTGCCATAGCCTTCTTACTGCCAAGTATCTTTTCATACTTTGCAATCTTTGAAAGACATTCGTCATATTCCTTCTGGAGTGCAAGTATCTCAAGACCTATAAGCTTGTACAGGCGCATTTCAAGTATGGCTGAAGCCTGCTTTTCTGTAAAATCAAGCTTAGCCGCCTGATTCTTAGAAGCTTCTGACTTGAATTTGATATTATCAACATTACCATTAATAAGGCAGTCTTTTGCCATTTTAAGATTAGAGCTTCCACGAAGAATTTCTATTATAAGATCGATTATATCGCAGGCTCTTATAAGTCCTTCTTTAATCTCCTTATTGGCAAGCTCCTTATTAAGAAGTGTTGTGTATTTTCTTGTATTTATCTCATACTGGAAGTCAATATGATGCTTTATTATCTGGCGTAACCCAAGAGTTTCCGGTCGGCCGTCAACTATAGCAAGCATATTTACACCAAATGTATCTTCAAGCTTAGTCTTCTTATATAAAAGGTTCTTAAGATTTTCAATATCTGTGTTCTTCTTTAATTCAAGAACTATTCTTATACCTTCTTTTGATGACTCATTTGACACATCAACAATATCAGTTGTCTTCTTGGTTTCAACCAAATCCACTATATCTGATATGAACTTTCCAATATTAGCACCTATCATTGTATAAGGAATTTCTGTTATTACAAGCCTGTCCTTCTCGCCTTTTCTTGCCGCTGGCTCATATACAACCTTTCCTCTTAACTTTATCTTTCCTGTACCAGTCTCATATATACCTGCAAGCTCTGACTTATTAATAACAAGTCCACCTGTAGGAAAGTCAGGTCCGGGTATATACTGCATAAGCTCAGTTGTAGTTATATCTTCATTATCCATATATGCGCATACTGCATCGACAACTTCTGAAAGATTATGTGTTGGAATATTAGTTGTCATACCAACTGCGATACCGTCAGCACCATTTACTAACAGATTAGGTATTCTTACCGGAAGAACTGCTGGTTCTTTCTCTGTTTCATCAAAGTTAGGCACAAAATCAACTACATCTTTATCCAAGTCTGATAAATATACATCCTGTGTGAACTTCTTAAGCTTGGCTTCTGTATATCGCATAGCCGCAGCACCGTCACCTTCTATAGAACCAAAATTGCCGTGACCGTCAACAAGTGCCATTCCCTTTTTAAAATCCTGTGAAAGCACAACAAGTGTTTCATATATAGAACTGTCGCCGTGTGGATGATATTTACCCATTGCATCACCTACGATACGCGCTGACTTTCTATGAGGTTTATCATAATTTAAACCAAGCTGATCCATAGCATACAGCACTCTTCTTTGTACTGGCTTAAGTCCATCCCTTACATCCGGAAGTGCTCTTGCTGTTATAACACTCATTGAGTAATCTATATAGGACTTCTGCATCAGCTCAGAATATTCAGTTTTAATAATATTCTCTGCCATTATTATCTCCGTATAATACTTTTATTAATATATATCATAATACCAGGGTCAAAAGGTCTAAACCCATATGAGCTTGCTCATATGTGGGTGAATGACCTTGGGACCCGCCCCAATATGAGCATAAAAGTGGAATGATAGTCCCACGATATGCGAATATTAGGGAGGATTGTGGGAGTGCGTAGCACGGAACAATCCGTAGGTATCATAGTTGTGGGCTTTTGACCCCAACATCATATCATTTTTATGCATCAATCTCCGCTTCATTAGCATGTGCATGTATAAATGCTCTTCTTGGTGGCACATCACTTCCCATAAGCATAGAAGTAACCTCTGTTGCCATTCTTGCATCCTCTATCTCTACCTGCTTTAATATTCTTGTCTCTGGATTAAGTGTAGTTTCCCATAACTGTTCAGGGTCCATCTCGCCAAGCCCCTTATATCTTTGCAGAGTAAATGTTCCACTTGCGTGAAGCTCTTTATACCTTTCCAGTGCTTTATCATCATAAAGATACTGTACTGTCCTGCTCTTATCTACCTTCGTCTTAGTTCCTTCTGCCTTCTTAGAAGCTTTGTCTGCCTTAGGTACTTTCTTAAGTTCAGCCCTGTAAAGCGGTGGTGTAGCTATGTACACATGTCCCTGATTAATAAGTTCAGGCATAAATCTATAGAAAAATGTAAGCAGAAGTGTATCAATATGTGCACCATCAACATCGGCATCTGTCATAATGATAATCTTATCGTATCTTAACTTGCTTATATCAAAATCATTGCCGTAACCTTCAAGGAAGCCACAGCCAAATGAGTTAATCATAGTCTTAATCTCGGCATTAGCAAGCACCTTATCAATAGAAGCCTTCTCTACATTAAGTATCTTACCTCTTATTGGAAGTATAGCCTGAGTACGTCTGTTTCTTGCTGTCTTGGCTGAACCACCCGCAGAATCTCCCTCGACTATAAACACCTCACATTCCTCTGACTTCTTGCTCTCACAGTTAGCAAGCTTACCATTGGAATCTATTGAGAACTTAGACTTAGATAAAAGATTAGTCTTCGTTCTCTCCTCTGCCTTTCTTATCTTTGCAGACTTTTCGGCACAGGCTATTACTGACTTTAACTGTTCAAGATTTCTATCAAAATATAACTGTACCTCATCACTTGTAACCGCACTTACAACTGTTCCCGCATCCGGATTATCAAGCTTAGTCTTAGTCTGGCCTTCAAATCTTGGTGCAGGGTGCTTGATAGCCACAATTGCTGTCATACCATTTCTTACATCAAGACCGGTAAAGTTATTATCCTTTTCTTTAAGAACACCTAACTCCCTTGCATACTGATTAATAATCATAGTGAACTTAGACTTAAATCCTGTAATATGAGTTCCCCCCTCCTGAGTGTATATGTTATTACAAAAACCAAGAATATTTTCCTCAAACTCATTAACATACTGGAAAGCACACTCTACCTCTATGCCGTCTTCACTCTTCTTAAAATAGATAATATCCGTCACAGCTTCCTTGCCATTGTTAAGTTCCTTTACATATGCCTTGATACCATCTGGTTCTGAATATGTAATCTTTTCCTCGCTTCCACTTCTCTTATCCTCAAAATGTATTGTAAGTCCCGGATTAAGATAAGTTGTCTCGTGCATTCTGCTCTTTATTGCATCTGACTTAAATCTTGTCTTTTCAAATATCTCACCATCAGGAAGAAATGTTACTTTAGTTCCTGTATCATTCTTTCTGCATGTTCCCACTTTTTCAAGTGGTGCTACTGCCTTTCCTCTTTCATAACGCTGCCTGTATACACCACCATCAACCTTTATCTCTACTTCAAGCCAAACTGAGAGTGCATTAACTACTGACGCACCTACACCGTGAAGTCCGCCTGATATCTTATACCCGCCATCACCGAACTTACCACCTGCGTGAAGCACTGTAAATACTACCTCAACTGCAGGTATGCCTGCCTTTGGATGAATTCCTATAGGAATACCTCGTCCATTATCTATAATAGTAGCAGTTCCATCATTATTAAGGGTTACTGTAATCTCGCTACAGTAACCCGCAAGGTGTTCATCAACTGCATTATCAGCTATCTCATATATAAGGTGGTTAAGTCCTTTAGTTCCAACACTTCCTATATACATTCCTGGTCTTTTTCTTACAGCTTCAAGACCTTCAAGAATTGATATACTATTTGCATCATATTTTGCTGCCATTATATTCTACACTCCTGTACTACTCTAATTAATTGTTATTGAATTAAATAAATCCTCAAATCTTACATTAAAAGATGGTGCAGAAGAAACTTTTAACTTATTCCATTCATCTTTGTTAATTTCAACATACTTTGAAGACTCATATTGTTCAAATTTATCATTAAATGCCTCTAACTTCTTCTTTTCAAGAATTGATGACTTATTAACCTCTGTCTTCGCTTTATCATTATCTGACGTACATCTTATTATATAAAATCTTCCGTCAGCTTCTACGATTCCGCTTGTCTGGCCTGTTGAAAGTGAATAAGCTGTATCTTCAAATGCTTTAGCCATCTCGCCTCTTCTAAGTTCATATTCATATTCGCCGTCAGCATTATATTTCTTGGCAATTGCAAAGAATGAATTGCCCTCATTTAATTCTGCATAAGCTTTGTCAATTTCTTCCTTTGAGTCTGTTACAATATATTGTATATTTATTACTCTTGCATCATCTGAACTCACTTCAATATCCATAAGTGAAGTTACATCATTGTAAAGCTTTGAAGCGATTGCAAATTCAGTAAACATCTGATTAACCTTATCCTCTGTGATATCATACTGGCTCTTCTGTTCTTCTGTAAGACCATCAAAATACTGTTCTGCTGCCTTAGCTGTTTCATTCTTTTCTTCTCTTCCAAGAACTACTCCTCTTTCTTTAGCCATAGAATTCATACATCTTACTCTTATAAGCTTTACTCTTATCTGTTCTTTTATATATTCCTCAAACGGCTGTCCGTCAATATCTTCTGTCCATATACTGCTTCCAAACATATCTTCATATTGTTTCTTAGCATCTGACATTAATACTTCTGCCTCAAATGTATAAGTCTTCTGTCCATCAACCTTCATAACAACAGATTTTCCCATACCAGTTGAAATATATAATAAATTACCATTAAAGAACTTCATAAATACTAATACCGCAGCCACAGCTACAATAATGATAAGTGCTGTTATTAATCTTTTCTTATTTCTTTTCATAACTTCTCCATTCTGGTTATTTGTGATAAGGTTCATTCTTCATAATTCTGTAGCTTCTATATATCTGTTCAAGAAGAATTACTCTCATAAGCTGATGTGGAAATGTCATAGGCGAAAAACTAAGCTTGAAATCAGCCCTGTCAAGAACCCTTTTATCAAGCCCTAATGAACCTCCTATAACAAAGACAATATCACTCTTTCCTGATATTCCAAGATTATCTATTTTCTGTGATAACTGTACAGAATCAAGCATTTTACCATCAATTGCCAGAGCTATCACATATGCTTCATCTTTTATGCACGAAAGAAGTCTTTCTCCCTCTTTAGCCTTTATTATATCATTAACAGTATCACTTGCATTATCAGGTGTCTTCTCATCTGCCACCTCTTTTACCTCAAGCTTGCAGTATCTTGACAACCTTTTACTGTACTCATCTATTGCCTGACAATAGAACTTTTCCTTTACTTTGCCTACACAGCATATTGTTATTCTCATATCAGCCCAACTATGCCTCTACGAAGAAATATCCGCCGTTATTATCAAGCTTGAACACTTCAAGCTGTTCCTCAAGCTCTGCATCAGAAAGTTCTGATACATCCATTCCCTCATCGTCCATAATCTGTCTTAATTCTTTAATATTACTGCAATACTGTGCAAAGCATTCCTCAAGAAAATCTTCTGCCTCCTCTAAATCATATACAACCGGCTCATCAAAAAGCTTCTTCTGATCTCTTAAAAATACCTTTGCACATTCTTTCATATGTTTTTCCATAATAATACTCCTCATTTCTACAAACATTATCTTATATATTAAACTCTTTTCTTAGTGTGCCTTCAACCCATTCAGTTGTGTCATATGCATATTTCTTGATATCCTCACATGCTGTATCCATAACATACGCATATTTTACTGACTTAAGCATATCAATATCATTATAATTGTCGCCAAATGCCATACATTCATCTTCTGACAATCCAAAGTACTGCTGAAGCTGATGCATTGCTTTTCCTTTGGTAACGCTGCTCTCCATAAAATCAAGATATAAATCTCCTGAAACTGTAATTGAAGCTTTGCCATTCCATTTGCTAAAGAAATGTTCCTTGGAATTATCAATTCCGCTTAAATCACATACCGCAATCTTTAATATATCTTCATCTACATCTGTGAATTTATCAATAAGCGTAGTCTTATAATTAACAACCTTGGTCATTCTATAATGATATTCTTCTGTCTTAGGCTTGATATATGCTGTATGCTGACCTGATATAAGCACCTCGCAATCAGGCTGTTCATATACATCTTCTATTATCTCAAGAGCAAGCTTTCTATCCATTGGTGTCTTGGCAATAACCTCACCCTTATATTCACATAATGCTCCATTCTCAGCAATGTATACAAGCTTATCGCTTACAGGCTCAAAAAGCCTTTTCAGGCTTACTATCTGTCTTCCGCTGGCAGGTGCAAAGTACATTCCTTTATTAACAAGCTGTTCAATCGCTTTAATTGTAGATGGTTCTACACTCTGGGCACCTTTTCTTAGTATTGTACCATCAAGATCACTTGCAATTAATTTAACCATAACTTTAACTCCTGATATACCCTTGCAACCGGAAGTCCGACAACATTATTATAGTCACCGTCTATCTTTCCAATAAATGCTGCAAATCTCCCCTGAATTCCGTAAGCCCCTGCTTTATCCATTGGCTCACCTGTACTTATATATTCTCTTATCTCATTATCACTAATATCATTACAGTATACATCTGTCTTTTCTGCAAAGTTACTTACAACATTATTATTCTTGATAAGTGTAACACCTGTATACACCTGATGACAATCACCAGCCAGTTCCTTAAGTATATCAAAAGCATTACCCGTATCCTTAGGTTTTGTAAGAATATGTCCCTTATGGCTTACGATTGTATCTGCACCTATAACTACAACATCTTCATTCCTGTAATCATCATCATCTTTTACCATATCCCATACAGCCTGTGCCTTAATCCTTGATAGATATTTCACATATTCATCCGGCTGTGTAATTAAAGTTGTCTCATCAACATCACTCGTAATTATATCAAATTCTATTCCTATCTGTTCCAGCAGTTCTTTGCGTCTTGGTGAACCAGATGCAAGAATAATCTTACTCATATATTCATTCCTTTCAGAATTAATTCATTAACTATAAGATTATAACAGCTGGTAAGTCAAAAATCCAGTTATTACTAAAAAAGAATATAAAATAGAAAAGAATATGCAAAGCACATTCCCTAACCGGACGCGGTCGCCTGCAACTGACTACAGCTTCATATGGGTACATATCACCAGCACATAGTTCCTTTTATGTAATAGTAAATTCCGATAAAATTATCCATTACATAAAAAGGCTTCCTTTCTAAACAGAAGGAAATATTACTATATCTCCTGTCTGTTTAAAGGAAGCACATAATTATATCTCTGCAAATATGTTCATATACGCAGATACAATATTTATACTGATATTATTCTCTACTCAGTCATACTTCTGTTCATTGCTGATTCTACCGCATCAATTGAAGCTCTTATGATATCGTGGTCGATACCTATGCCAAAGTATTCTTTACCATCATCACCCTTAATTCCTACATATGCAATAGCACTTGAATCAGAACCCTGCTTTAATGAATGTTCCTCATAGCATATTACATCACAAGGCTTTCCAAAATGCTTTGAAAGTGCATTACTTACAGCATCAAGACGACCATTACCACCCGCTTCTACTACTGTTGTCTTTCCATCAGCCTCAATTGTAACTTCTGTCTGGATACCATCAATCTGCTTGAAATGGACTTCTGAAATCTTGAATACCGGTGTGAACTTCTTATAACGCCTCTCAAATATCTCAAGAACCTCATCTGCTGCAAGTTCCTTATGGTTAACATCCGATACATCTTTAACAGCATAACCTAGGTCTTCTCTCATAGCCTTTGGAATAATCATTCCATAATTATGCTCAAGAACATAAGCAACTCCGCCCTTACCTGACTGGCTGTTAATTCTGATTACGTCTGAGTCATATGTACGTCCAACATCTTCTGGATTAATTGGAAGATATGGAACTGTCCACTTAGATGGATCCTGTTCAATTCTATAGTGCATACCTTTAGATATGGCATCCTGATGTGAACCAGAGAATGCTGCAAATACAAGCTTACCACAGTATGGGTGTCTGTCATCTATCTTCATCTGTGTAAGACGTTCAAACATCTCTGCAAGCTCTGGCATATTAGAAAAATCCAATTCCGGGTCAACGCCCTGTGCGTACATATTCATAGCAAGATTAACAATATCCACATTACCAGTTCTCTCACCATTGCCAAATAATGTACCTTCTATTCTGTCTGCACCTGCAAGCATACCAAGCTCTGCATCTGCAACGCCTGTTCCTCTGTCATTATGTGGATGAAGTGATACAACTACATTTTCTCGATTATGAAGATTCTTGCTCATATATTCAACCTGACTTGCAAATACATGTGGAAGTGACATCTCTACTGTAGCAGGAAGATTAATTATACACTTCTTATCGGGTGTTGGCTGCCATATATCTATAACTGCATTACACACTTCAAGTGCGTATTCTGGCTCTGTTCCTGTAAAGCTTTCAGGACTATATTCAAAAAGGAAATTACCGCCATCTGCTTCTGCAAGTTCTTTAAGAAGCTTAGCACCCTCAATTGCAATCTGTTTGATTTCTTCTTTAGATTTTCTGAATACCTGCTCTCTTTGTGCAAGAGATGTCGAATTGTATACATGTACAATCGCTCTTGGTGCACCCTTTACAGCTTCAAAAGTCTTCTTAATAATATGCGGTCTTGCCTGTGTAAGCACCTGAATTGTAACATCATCAGGAATCATATTCTTCTCAATAAGTGTACGGCAAAGCTCATACTCTGTCTCTGATGCTGCCGGGAAACCAATCTCAATTTCCTTAAATCCAACCTTAATAAGCTTATTAAAGAATTCAAGCTTTTCATCAAGACTCATAGGCTCAACTAAAGCCTGATTACCATCTCTTAAATCCACTGAACACCATACTGGTGCTTTGTCAATATACTCCTTCTTTACCCAGTCGTTACACTCAACCGGTGGCATAAAATAACCTCTCTTATACTGTCTGTAATCAAACATTGCATTATCCTCCTGATATATTAATTATATTAGCATAATAAGTAAATTATACAAAAAAAATCTTTCATCTCCAAAGGCCTTAACCTCTAAGAGACGAAAGATATAATCTCACGCGTTACCACTCTTATTCGCAATTAATAATTGCGCTCTCACCGAATACGTGCATATTGCATTATATTCTGTCCACTATAACGGTTGGCTTCCGTCTACGTCTACTCTTATATCCTGCTGATATAATTTCGGGTAGCAGCTCCAAGGTGAGTTCAATAAGTTCCTTTCACTGTCTCGCACCTTCCGACAGTTCTCTGAAGCTGGTCCTTATCTAATATTCCTCTTCATTGCATTTACTTATTATCAATTATTGAAATGATAACGCATATAATTTAAAATGTCAATAGCATTTTCAATTATGTATTGCAATATTAAATGCAATATTAAATCAAATTATGTATTGCAATATTAAATCAAATTATGTATTACAATATTAAGTCCAGTTATATATTTGAGCTATGTATTAAAATCATTTGAAGTTCTTAAGAAAACTTATATCTTCCTCTGATACTTCACCATTAGAATATCTCGCTTTCTCATAGTCATCTGTTATTCTTCGTGCTTTTGCTTCATCATCAGTTATCAGTTTGCTCGTAATCTCTTCCGGCATCATATGCGAATCAACCTTTGCACCTGCCAACTTAGACTTTGTGACAACCTTTTTGGACTTGGCATATTTCTTATAAAGCTTTCTGTACCGTATATTGGCTTTATCTTTAGTATCCTTAACCTTAACACTTTTCTTTACTTTATATTCCTTTTCCTCGTCATTATTAATATATTCCACTTCATCTTTATCATTATCTAATGACTTTCTGAACCTGGAAGCATATCTGACTATTGTCACTATTATTAATATAATCACTCCGATTATAAGGAATATTGCAACCACCTCCATAAGAGCATTACCAGCCGCATTATTAACCATAACATCCATCTCATCCTCTACTGGTTCAGGGGAAGTTGTCGTTTCTTCTATATAATCGTCCATTACTGTATCATCATCTCCGCGGAGCATTAATAACAGTTTTAATATCCATTTAATAATTGCAAGCAATGCCATTCCAATCATAGAGAATATATTGCCATATCTTCCGTGATAGAATATAAGCATGCCAAATACCAGAAGCAGTCCGAACACAATCATTATAAGCACATTAATTCCCATAATTCTTCTGGCCGGGAATTCTGATTTACCTTCATTAAATACGAACACCTCATACAGCCTGCTTACCTGATTATATACGAACTGGCATAATACAAACATAACAAATAAAAATGCCTGTATTTCCATAAGCACAGAATTACCTTCAATACCTCCTAATATATAAAAGCCTATCATAAATATTCCATATGCTATATGAAGCTTCTCACTCGCATTAACAGCAATCAGCATATCATCCTTGCTCTTACCAGTTTCATCATATATATTTTCCTGAACTCGCTCATATTGCTTCTTGTTTACATATAGATTCTTTAACCTTATTGAGTGTCCAGATATTGCCGCTGCGCATATCACATAACCTGCAAACTCCAGATCTGTGTCCGCAAGCAATGCCGCTATAACAACGAACACAAGATTAATCACCATAAATAATGGATAACTTTTAATATATTTTCTTGAAAAATATGTAACTATAGCTGGAATTATTACAATAAGGCTATAATATGCCTTAGATGTGTCATTACCGGCAATTCCTATATACACTCCCGCCGCCATTGATATGTACGCAACACACAATATAAGTATTTCCGTTATGATTTTACTATTTCTTAGATGTCTTATCTGCATCTTACTCTCCATTCCCACACTGCTTATACATTCTAATCAAGCTTTTCCAGATACAGGCTTCCATTGCCTGATACAACACACGGAACAATCCATATTTTATTCTGTTGTTTAGACATAAGTCTTTCTGCTGAAAGCTTTAATTTTCCGTGCTTGTTAGCTGATATAAGAACATACACCGAATCCTGCCTTTGGTTCTTATTATTATATTCCTGCATATTATCAAGAATAATGCTGAATTCCTGCATAGGAAGCTTCAGATCTATTCTTGCAAATGCCGTGTTGATACGTCCAAAATGTGACAGTCCGCTTCCAGCCTCTATCACTGTCTGCTCCTTAGTATCAATATCACAGCCATTAGATGTTACAGATACATTGATGCCCTTTCCTATAAGAAGCTGGGCCAGACCTGCCGCTATTGATATTGCCTGTTCAATAACATCTTCCTGCATAAGAACGCCCTCGCTTTCAAGATTAAGCAGGATACATACATTACGGCTCACTGTTTCATTATACTGATTAACCATAAGCTTTCCCGTTCTTGCACTGGCATTCCAATTAACATCCCTTATGCTGTCATAAGACTGGTAATCCCTTATTCCTGCAAA
The DNA here is from genome assembly GCF_040096455.1 of Lachnospira rogosae (ex Hitch et al. 2025). Classification (NCBI taxonomy): domain Bacteria; kingdom Bacillati; phylum Bacillota; class Clostridia; order Lachnospirales; family Lachnospiraceae; genus Lachnospira; species Lachnospira rogosae (ex Hitch et al. 2025). The sequence continues at coordinate 80,271 of NZ_JBBMER010000002.1, forward strand.
TACGAACTTATCCTCTAACAGATATTTTCTTCTTTCAAGCTCACCTAAAATACTGTTATTGACCTGTAAAAGATTATTAACATTTTCTGGCTTGGGATATACTGTAATCATATGATTAACATTTTTATTATTAATCATAATATCGTTCATAAAAGCACCTGCAAATACAGTTTCAATGGCTTCTAATCTATATACACCCCTTCTGGCACACAATACATCTATCTTTCGTGTTACCCTCTGGTTAGAAAGAAGTGAAAATACATCGTTGCGGTAAGTCTTATCTGTAATTCTGGAATTATTATCCTCCTGCCCAAACACCAGATTCTTGTCTATGCTGAATTTAATATTAACACAAGGCAGTGGCATTCTCTTAGCATTAGTTACTGTCTCCACCATCTTGATAGTATCACCTTTTGTAGCTGTATTGCTGGAAAATGTAACATCAACCGATAAATTCCTGCTCCAGTTATCCCTGTAGGTAATCCTCAATATGTTGTATACAATAACAACACCTATAAGCATTAATATTATATTCATCTATTGCTCCATTCTTCAGTAGGCACCTCTACCTGTGATAATGCCTCATTTATTGCCTGTTCCCTGTTCTCCTTAACAACTATTCCTGTATTAAATACAAGTCTGTGTCCCCATACGCATAAAGCAAGCTCTTTAATATCTGATGGAACAACATAATTACGTCCATTAACATAAGCGTATGCTCTTGCTGCATTAACCATAGCTATTGAACCTCTTGGGCTTATTCCTATTGCAACACTTCCCATATTACGTGTAACTTCTGCAAGCTTTACAATATATTCTATAAGCGAAGGATGAATATATATATTCTTAACCTCATTCTTCATAGCTTTAATATCTTCTTTGGAACATACATTAGAAATATCTTCTATTGGATTATCCTTAAGAAAACGGTTAAGTATTGTAATCTCCTCTTCCTTATCCGGATATCCCATTTCAAGCTTCATAAGAAATCTGTCAAGCTGTGCTTCTGGAAGCGGATATGTTCCTGCTGTTTCTATTGGATTCTCTGTGGCTATTACAATAAATGGTTCATCTAACTGTAATGTATCACCATCTATAGTAACCTGATGTTCTTCCATACACTCAAGCAATGCTGACTGTGTTCTTGGTGTAGCCCTGTTAATTTCATCAGCAAGAATGATATTCGCAAATACAGGTCCTTTCTTTAATACAAAATCTTCACTCTTCTGGTTATATATATGTATTCCTGTTATATCTGATGGAAGCAGATCCGGTGTAAACTGCACTCTTCCAAAATCGCAGTCAATACTTTTTGCTAATGTCTTGGCAAGCATTGTCTTACCCATACCCGGAACATCTTCCAAAAGAATATGTCCACCTGCAAGTATGCTTGTAATTACTTTTTTTGTAACTTCCTCTTTACCGACTATAACCTTTGAAACATTATCTAATATGTCTGTTATCTGCATTTAATTACCCCGCCTTTTCTTTAATTATATATTCTGTGCCTTACCTCATTTCACATATTAATATAGTACCAAAAAACCACAGATGTATCAATAACATCTGCGGCTTTCTCACATAGAATTTTACCAAATTTTATTATACTTATGCCTGTGGTTCTTCTCCCGGAAGCTCCTGATTAACATCAATTCCTCTTGGTGCAACAGGAGTTGAGAATACTATCTGTGTACTTGTCCTTCCGAACTTCTGTAACTGTCCGATAAATGTATCAAGCTCCATTGTACTTGGAAATACAACCTTAAGAAGCATTGAATAATTACCTGTAACACAGTTACATTCAACTACATTAGGGCAGGTTTTGATAAATGGATAGAACTCCGGCTTCTGTACAGGTGCAACCTCAAGATTAATAAATGCTGTTATATGATAGCCTAATTTAATCTGGTTAATCTTAACCCCATAGCCTTCTATTATTTCTTCTTTCTCAAGTCTTTCTATTCTTGCTGAAACTGCTGGTGATGATAAAAACACATTTTCAGCCAATGCCTTAAGTGGCATTCTCGCATTATTCTGAAGTAATGTAATTAATTTCTTATCAATTTTGTCCATAGTTGTCCTCCATTAATCTGTGGCATTGCTTTCTTAACATCAAAAAAGAGACAACCCGAGCCTTGTATGCCTGAATTGTCCCCTTTGACTTAACATATTAATTTATATGTAATATACACCTTTTTTTATAAATTGACAACCCCTAATTTTATGTTTTTTTATAGTTCTTTATTATTTTTCTTAACTTTTTTTCGTGTGTCTTCTTAATTTTTCTTTTATAATGTTTGCTTTTTATACTACTTATATGGTAAAGTTCTTATTGTATGTTAATGACTATATTTAATGGAGGCACTTATGTCAGATAATAAAGATTTTAATAACAACTCTGAATATTCAACAGTAACATTATCATTAGATGATGGCACTGAGTTAGAGTGTGCAATAATCCGTACTTTCCCAGCAGGAGATAAGAACTATATTGCACTTTTACCTATTGCAGATATTGATGAAGAAGAAAGTGAAGTATACTTATACAGATTTTCTCTTGACAGCAACAACGAGCCAGTTCTTGAAAATATCGACTCTGATGAAGAATATGAAATCGTATCAGATGCATTTGACGAAGAACTTGATGCTATGGAATATGAAGAACTCTACGAACAGGAAGACTCTGAGAACGAATAATCAACATAATGGTCATCTATCTCAGTAACAAATCTTGAAATGGTTGTATCCTTGTTATATCTGCTTTTAGCATATAACAGATACAACTTTTCTTTTGCCCTTGTCATCGCAACATACATAAGCCTTCTCTCCTCTTCTATCTCATAATCAAGCACAGCTTTATTATAAGGAATTATCCCCTCAACCACGTCCATAATAAATACCACTTTGTACTCAAGTCCTTTACAACTATGCATTGTATGAAAATGTACTGCATTATCGTTATCTTGCGGATAAGAATTTTTAGAAGCCTTTATATTCTCAACTAATGCTGCATTTTTAGAATTATTCATACTTATATTATTGTTATTAATATATTCCAGCCAGTTATCTATTGTGTCAAACTGCTTTGCCATTTCTTTGAATTCTTCAATCTTATCGTAAGCTTCTGTCCCGTTAATCCTATGCGTTAATATATATTCCTTATAATATTCTTCATAACCAATACCTTTAATTATATAATTAACCGCCGCATATGGCGACATATTTTTAATTATATTCATATCAAACTGCCAATCATTGATTATATTTATCATTTCAGCATTATTCTCATAAGAAGCTCTTAGCTGTTCATAACTAAAAGGTTCTTTTATAAATGTCCTTTTTATATATCTTAATGGTTTATTGACAATCCTTAAGATATCCTCTCTTTTACATTTTCCCTTTGACACCTTAATATATGCAAGCATATCCTTAACAGCCCAGTAATCATATATATTCTCCTGTTTCATCACCGAAATGCAGGGAATTCCATCATCAATAAGTCTGGAATAATATATACCATTAATACTGTTGGTTCTTGATATAACAGCAATATCTGATGGTTCAATGCCATCTTCTATCAGCTTCTTTATACTATCCGAAAGCATTTTCTTAAGACTATGTATATCTTTTGCTTCCTGTACCTGTATACATTCTCCTACCATACCTGCTGATTTGATATTTTTGTAATAGCGTAGAGAATTATTACCAATAAGACTTCGTGCTGCTTTAACAATATTATCAGTACACCTGTAATTGACATTCAGATTTATTATTTCTGCATTACTATAATAATCTTTAAATGCAAGCATAATATCAGGCTTAGAGCCTCTAAATCCATATATACTCTGATCATCATCTCCAACAGCAAATATATTCGCACTTTCCCCTGCAATCAATTTAATTGTGTCAAACTGCATTTTATTAATATCCTGAAATTCATCAATAAGAATATACTTGTATTTATCCTGCCACGCAGCTTTATAATCAGCCCTCTGTGTAAGAAGCTCATTGCACAGAACTACCATATCATCATAATCTATAAGCCTTCTTGATATAAGCATTTTCCCATATTCTTTATATATTATCCTGAATGTTTTGTCGGGACAGGCTGTACTGATATACTCATCTATATTAAGACAATCATTCTTTACCTTGCTTATCTGTGATAAAATGCTGTTTACCATTTCATTTTCATCTGAATATTCAAGTTCAAAGCTTATAAGCTTGTCCCTGATAAAATTATATTGTAAATCTCTCGTAATAATGGAATTAACTGAATAATTATATGCGTGACGCAGTATCGTAAAAAACACCGCATGAAATGTACCAAATGTAACTGGCACATTAAGACTTCCTTCTAAAGACATAAACCTTTCTTTCATAGACACCGCCGCCGCTTTGGTAAAAGTTATAACCAGTATTGATGACGGCTTGATATTATGCTTAATAATAAGGTTATATACTCTGTTAACTATAACTGTGGTCTTTCCCGAACCCGGACCTGCAATAACAAGTGCAGGTCCATCTTTAAAATGTATTGCTCTATTCTGTGCTTCACTTAAATGTATATCTGTTCTGCTAATGATTATCCACCTTTCTTAGAAGCTCATAATCTTATCCCCTGAATCATCTGTGTTCTCAATAGATAAAATCTCAATCCAATAGCTTATATTACTGTTGACGACCACTTCTACCCTATCTCCAGCCTTGTGTCCAAGTATTGCCTTGCCAAGAGGCGATTCAATACTTATAAGTCCTTCAAGAGAGTCACCTCTTACCGTTGTCACAAGCTTAATCTTCTCTGTAGAACCATCGTCCTCATATTTAACTTCAACTGTATTATTAACACCAGCCTCATCATCTGCCGACTCTTCTGATATTACCGTTGCTGTCTTAATCATTCGCTGAAGATATCTTATTCTGCTCTCATTCTGATTTTTGAACTTCTTGGCGGCATAATACTCAAAATTCTCACTCAAATCGCCCTGTGCCCTTGCTTCTTTAACATCATCAAGAGCTTTTTTCCTCACAATGTGAACCCTGTATTCGATCTCATCTTCCATTTTCTTGATATCACTTGGAGTAAGTTCATTATTCACGATTACAACATCTCCTTAATATAAACATACCATTACTATAAAAAGGCTATTCATTGCTTGTCTGTTTAACATATAAAATAGCTTTCTTTACCGGTGGAAGCATAATTACAATTATTGTAATAATTCCTTCTGCACCTATATATGCCGCATTATATGCTAACGAATATAATACAGCACTATTAAAGAATTCCGGTGTATACACCGCAAAGAATATCCAGCCTGATAAGAATGAGAAGAAGAATCTTCCAGCAATTCCTGCTATATAACCTTTAACCAACCCATTCTTGGAATTAGCAAATATTCCTGATAATCCTAATGCACCAAATGCAAAGATATAGTCAAGAAACATCTGTGGCAGACTGATAATATATGGATTAACAATAAGCTGTAATACTCCATACGCTATTGAAGCTGTCATACCTGCACTTATTCCATACCAGTATCCTATAAGCACGATAAACAGCATACTAAAAAGTGTTACTGAACCTCCCATAGGCATCTTAAATATAGTAATAAACGAAGTTAGTGTAGCGAGTGCAATAGCCATAGCTGATGTCACAAGCCTCTTTACGCTGTGTGTCTTCTTATCCTTTACTATAAAACCAACAGCCAGCACAACAATAACTACTGCTATCAGCACTACATATCCCAGTGGTGTAAGATTATAACTTATACCATCCTCACTCACAATCTTTGTTGCAAGCACTTATATCAACCTCCCCAATATTAAATAATCATATATTCTTTTAGTATTATAACATATTATTAAATATATGCAATATTCCGGAATAAAAAGTCGTAGAATATGTTTTTTATTGAAGTCTGGGGTGTTAGCGGATTGTTCGGATTACATAGCAATGCAGCAATCCGAACACCGCAATAAGTGTTAAAATTTCTTTTAACCCTTACATCATTAATATTCTATCAGCTATTATAATCAATATATGATATCTTGTTTATTTATCATCTTTCTACCAGAATAATTCCCTATATGAATACTCACCTCTGTAATTAGAAGCATTGTAGTCCGGATACTTATATGGCTTATAAGCATTTTCCATCGGCTCATCATCCTGCGTGTATATATACATATAATTATAATCCCACGTTACAATTTCATCTCTTGCATCACCTAAAAGATTAACCGCCTCCGTGCAAAGAGTTGGGTGTCCGTCATCAGGGAACTTTACAACCTGTATTCCATTACCATCTATCATTCCACCTCTCTTAACATCTGCATTAAGAAGTATGAAATCCTGTCCATCACCTGTCCAGTTAACCGGTGTAAGAAGATTACCATTAAGCTCATTCTCCATTTCCCACATATCATTGCCTTCACTGTCGTAGAAATATATAATGCCCTGATGTCCCCAGAAATTAACTACAGCCATCTCATATCCTTCTTTATCCGGACAGTAATTAGCAAGACTCACTCTCTGTGCGTGTCCAATTCCGTCCTGTTTTAAAATATTACCTTCAAAGTCACAAAGAATAAAACCTTGTGTACCTGCAACACACGCAAAGAATTTTTTCCCTTTATTAGGACCTGTTTCAAATCTTCCTGGTACAATTTCATCAATGTGGTCTACCTTAAACGGCATAGTCCACATTTTCTTTCCATTACAATCAAGCATATTATATCCAACCAGCAGTTCATCATAGCCATCACCATTAATGTCAATTGCAAATGGAAAATGTCCTGTATTCTTATCACTCTGAAAATGCCACATAACTTCAAGGTCATCATTTAACGCATATACCCTGCAATATCTGTCCTTAATAAGAATATCCCTTGGCTTGTCAAGTCCTCTGAAATTGCATATCCTCATTCCATCAGGGTTAATTCTGTCAAATGCATATTCTCCATCAGGAACACCTATAATTGTGCCATCTTCTTCCATTGTCGATAATGGTGTCTTTGCTCTTTTCTTAACATTTCCTGTCTTTCCGTCAAGTATAAGCACCTCGAAATTCTTGGCAGTTATAACCTCATCGTATCCATCACCATCAATATCATATATCTGCATTGGCATATCAGCAGATATATTTCCTATCTCCATATTATCTGTAGGTTCACCATACTGCCATAATATATTACCATCCAAATCCATAGCAGTAAGACAGCTTATAGTTCCATATGCATCTCTGTTGACTCTTTTCTGACACTGGGCAAGCACCATCTGATACTCTCCATTACCAAGCAGATGTCCGAAACGTACCTGTCTTCCTGTTCCACAGCCTTTAAGGTCTATTTTCTTAACAAGCTTCATATGAGGATACCTGCTCTGTGCTTCTTTGCACTTATTCTTATATGCTTCCCTGTCGGCTTTAATGCCTGCATCTGTATCCTCATCTACATTGACATTGATGTAGCCAAATGCCGCTGGTATAGTAGCCGTAATTGCTGCCTTTCCTCCCTGTACAGCATAAACTGTATCAATATCTATATATTTAGTGCCATTAACATAGCACTCAACATGACTGCCGTTAACACTTACATTTAATGTATATGTATCGTCACTATTATAATCAAATGCTTTACTTTCAAGCTCTTCAACATTTTCTTTATGGCGGTAAACAAGCTTTACCTGCTTATCTTCAAACATAAATACAAGCATATTAAGCGAATTCTGTGCACAGAAACCAATACCGGCATTTCCCCATTTAGTGTTAAACATTCTGACACTTGCCTCTATATCATAATCTTTCCAAAATCTGTCCCCTGTTTCAAGTGTCGGAAAAGTTCTATGTGGCTCTGTATTATGAAGTCTCATCTGCTCCATATAATGCTTCCCACAATACTCCGTAATAACCCACGAAGCACCTTGACCATTATATCTGTAATTGCACACAGGGTCATACCATTTTCCATAATACCCTGGATATTGCACAAAATGATACTCTCCCATTGCAGAATGATTCTTATCATATGGGAACTCTCCTATTGGAAAATTCTTAAAATCTTCTTTGAGCAAATATATACTCTTCATAACAATTCCTCCATTCATCTGATAAAAGCAGCACACATTCCATTATAAGCTGCTTATCACGCAAAAATATTTAGTTGTCGTTCAAGAAACTATTGTTAATATACTACATTTTCATTAGCAAGACAAGACATTTATTTAATAAAAAAGATGTGGACATTTAATCATTTATCGATGTCCACATCCCACAATGAATATCAAAAAGAGAGCCTTTAGATTTCTCTAAAAGCTCTCTAAACAGCATAAATGCTAGCTTTCTATTAGAACTTACCTTCATCAGCAGCCTGCTGTACAGAAACTGTGAACCCGCTATTTATCAGGGTTAAAGCCCTATTTGTAAGTTACCTGTTACTTACACACTAATTCTTGTATTATTGTACACTGTTTTTCACATATTTAGTTACTTGCTCTTTTTAAAAGTGCATCTTGAAGAACACGTGAAAAATTAATATTATTCTTTTCTCCATATGTGTTTAACCAAGCTGGTATGGTTATATTTTTTCTTACTGTTTTATCACCATACTTTTCAGCATAAGCATCCATATCTAATACAAGCATACTTACAAAGCTTTCTGGGTCTTCAAGTTTTATATTTTCCTTCCGTAATGATGGAGCTGGAATATTATTTCCTTCTTCTAATTCACCTAGTACCCAACCACTAGCCGCATCTACTCCCATTTCAATAGCATCTACTAAGTCTTTTCCTTCTGTAACACATCCTGGAAGGTCTGGAACTTCTACTGTGTAACCTTCTTTTTCTATACAAGGTGTAAAAACTGCTGGATATACTAGTTTCATAATTAACAACCTTCTTTCTATAATCTATATTCTCTAACCATTATTATAAGCTGTGCAGGACTATTTAAGTCCTGCCTGCTTAAGTACTGAGTTAGCCGTTCGTATATCGACATCTCCTCTATGGTTAGGTATCGTTACTTTTCCTGCTTTAGTTGGATGCTTATACTGCATATGCGAACCAACTTGCTTAACGAGATACCAACCGTCATTTCTTATAAGCTTATCAAGCTCTCTGACAGTCATCAACTCATCTCCTTCCTTGGTATCTTATCTATAATTATATTATACACATTATACGCATAATGTCAATATTTTATGCGCATAATGCGTGTGTTTTTATATGCCAGCAGGGAACTGATAGAAACAGAAATGGATGAGTAGGAGTTTCTACCTTATTTTATAGAATTCTTATCACATTATAATATTAAACTCTTTCAATGTTACGGATATTAATTGCACTTGTTACTGTATTACCAATACCAATTACTGCACGATCACCATTAATCTGAATAACATCATATTCATCATAGTAAAGGTTAAATGCTCGGTCAGTGTCATAATCGACATTAAGAATAACTCTTACTTTATCACCAACTTTTATATCTGCATTATCGCAGCCTTCATCATTTGAATTGTCGCTTGATATAATACAGCAATCGTTGACCCAACCTGTTCCATTATTTATTAAGTAAGGATTGACCGCCCAAGGAATAACCCTTGTAATTGTTCCACTATTAAATCCCTCTGATGGTGTAAGTCCGGATTCTGATGTTGATGAAGCATATATTGTATTATACTCAACGCAATCTCCAATCTGATACTGTAACTGCTCTGTATCAACTACATCAGTTTCAGCATTATTATCTGAGATTGAATTATCATTGCCATCAATGTCATCTCTGTGATCATATTCATTTGCTTTTATAAGTCTGTCAAAGACGTCATCACGCATAATGTCAAAATCTACCCTTGTCCCATCATTAAGATAATAATCACTGCTTTCCTGTGATATAGCAAATTTATCTTCACATATCTTTCCATCATTATTCCAATGAGCTTCCCAGATGAGGGCGCCGTGCTCTATAAGTTCATCTACATTCATATATTCATTGAGCCAGCTGTGGCTTCTGGATATTTTACTGGCATAATTTACCTCCATTTCTTTTTATTAACGTAATATATTCTGCTTCAACTTTATCATATCTTTCTCGTAAATACTTAATTTCTGCATAATCACTTATCTTACCCACATTATATTCATTTATACCAAGTGCGTCACTTGATATATAAATACACCTATATTAATAATTAAGAGGTTTACCTGCTTTTATCCATTCTTCAAATGTTATATCTTTAGGTAAAATTTTCCAATTCTGTAAAACTTTAAATGTTGTTCTATTATTTTTTTCTATTTCCTCATCAGTTCTCTTCGGTGGATTTATAAATCTCTCACGTTCTTCTTTTGTTAATTTTTGTTTTTCCTCCTCCGTAAAATTAACTTCACTAAGTTCCATCCTAAGTTTAAAACATTCTTCTGGAGAAAGTTCTTTTCCTCTTTGCATTTGCTCTGCTTCTGGTAGTAAAAGCCATTCTCTTGCTGTTAACTTCATTTAATCCGCCTCCTCTAAAAGAATATGCCAAATCTCCCCGACTAATATTTTTGAAATAACTTTAAATTTACTATTTCGCTCATAAAGGACTTCATTTTCATTTAAGCCAATAGAACTTATATCTCGCCCATTTTTGGTATTTTGTATATAAATTTTTATTTTTGCTAAATCATTATATCCTTCTGTCTTTGATGTACTCCAGTATTGTTTAATTGTTATTATTGTTCCTTCAACATATTCACTTACAAATTCTTTAATTCTATCTTCCTCATCCTTACTGTCAGAAAAATCAACAGTTCTTATTAAATTCCCATTGAATTTTGATATTTTTGACAGTGCTGCATCTAAATTGTTTACAAGTTGTTTATGTTCTGATTTTAAATTTGATAAATCATTTGCATTTCTTAAAACATCATTTATAATATATGCTTCAAAGCTCTTATATTGTGTAACTGCTTGTAATTCTTTATCTGATAAATTCATTATATCATTCTTATGTAATTCCTCAATATGTTTTTCAGAACTACCATTAAATAATATACTTTGCTCCCACTGTTCCTTTCTAGCCGCATACATTTTCTGATTATCCGGGTCTAATGAGTACTTAGCCAACCTGTCAAACTTCTCAACCATCCTGCCTGCATATTGCTGCTTCTGATCCTGCTTGTAATCTTCATTGACCTTTTCTAACTCTTCCTTGGTAAACTTACTGTCTGGCTCTTCATCCAGCTCAGGGAAATATGTTGTATGTACGTCTTTGCAATTAGGTCGTCAAGGATGGTAAAGACCCGCTGCTATTGCCGAAGACATTAACGGATAATTACCATCACTTGCATCACCTCCACTCCACACATCATCTATCAGCACCTTTCCAACAAATGGAAGTCACTTAGGACAGGCATTAGCACGCTTATTCATAATAACTGTACTAATTCCCCAAGACTGTCTCATTTCTCCCTCTCCAGTTAGATATGCACGCTTGCTGGCTGTCTGAATAGCCATTCTGGCATAATCTTTTACTGTATGCCTGCTGCCATTCGCATATTCAATACAGTTAATACCAGCTTTAAGAAAATCTCTTGTAGCCATATCAACTGCTTTCTCATATGTTCCTGCACCCGTATTCGCATACACCTGAGCATTGAATATTATCTGCCGGTATTTATCCTCCGACATTCTTAACATAGAATGTTCAGCTCTAGTAAAATCCGCCTTTGTGGCTTTTATAAGTGCATCTAACTTCCTGGTATTTAATTTAAAAAAAGCACCCTCAGTGCCCTGTGACACTTTGGATGCTTTAAGCCCTTTTTTAATTGCCCTTAATATCTTCTGTTCCTGCTCTGTACCGCCTGCCTGCCTGGCAGCGTATATCATTGCATCTATCGAATCATTGATATTACTGAATGACTTTTTAAACTTCTTTTTGTTTTCAGCCTTATATCTCTCCAACGCCTTTATCTGTTCCACCTGCCATTGTGTCCAGTTAAATCCCTCTTTAGTCTCTTCTGCCCTGTGGCCGTCAAGATTCCGTATCATTGAAGCTATCAGCTCATCTTCTATAGCTCTAAAGGCTTTCTCTATGTCATAATCTGTGTTAAGTGCCATAAGTTACCTCACTTGTTATCAAAACCTGTGAAACTGTTATCAGCGCCATCAACTGTGAAGTCATCTGCCTGCATATTAAGTGCCGGCTCTTCCATATCAGATATACCCTGTTCAGCCTTAAGCCTTGCAATCTCTTCCTGCTTCCATTCATCATCCTTGGTATCTCCATACAGCTCATCAACAGATGCCTCTATGCTCATAATACCGCCCTGCTTAGCCTTGCTGACTGTCTCAACCTGGCTCTCAAAACTAGGATTCGCATACTCGCCAAATGTCACATCAATATCTATATCCTTAATTGGTGTCTTATGAAATGTATCCATAGCCTTAAATACTATATCTACAAGCTTTGGAAGCACCTTCTGCAACTGTCCTACAATGTTATTTCTGCTATATAATGTTGCTTTTTCCTTTTCTCTCTGTGCTTCCGCATTATCCAGCTTCTTAACATCTATACCCAGCGTTGATGGACTCATAATACCTTGTAAACAGAGATCTAATGCTGTTATATATGTTGCAAGGTAGCTTTCGTGGGGAATATTCCCCTGTACTAGGTCTATTTTATTAGTTTGTCCCTCTTTCATACTTGCCTCTGTACTTATATAAGCATTATCAAAGGCATTGGGCTTTAAAACCTTTCCTGTGTACGGATTTCTTGGGAGCATATTTTCTGGAATGTATTCCTTTGTTCTGTTTTTCCTTAAGGCATCCATCCACTGTGACCAAGCCTCATCTAGTGCATCAAAATTATCTATTTTGGCATCAAATATGCTCTTGCCTCTTCCTTTATATCTGGCTGATTTATAAAACATCATAGGAACTGCCATAATAAAATTGTCATTCCATACTACATCTGAAAGCCCTGCAAGCTCAGGCACTGTATCCAGAGGGCATTCCTTGTCTCCATTTACAAGCTTATATCTAACATATCCTATTCCATAATGCTCAAGAAGAACATTAAAATCAGCGAATTATCTTAACAAAGAAAAAGAATTATTCCAAAACCTAAAAAATAAAGTTTCTGCTGTCATAACCACTAATTATGATCAATTTCTGGAAAAGGAGATTTTTAATAATGATTACACTGTTTTCAGACACCAGTATGAATTATTTTCCGCTGACAGTTATAATTCAGCAGAAATTTATAAAATACATGGATGTGTCACTGATGCCGATTCTATCATTATTACTGAAAAAGACTATAAAGAATTTACTGATTCAAGAAAGCTAGTTATTGCTAAAATGCTTACTCTATTTTCTGAGTCACCAATAGTATTTTTAGGATATTCTTTCACCGATGAAAATATTCGTAACATTGTAGCAGATTTCTTATCTTGTCTTACAAATGAACAACTAGACAATATTGACGAACATTTTGTATTTATATCATTTAAAAAAGGGGAACGTAAATTAATTGAAACCAAAAATACTATTATTCTTCCTAACGGGCAAAAAATACCCGTTACTGAAATACAAACAGATAATTATCTAAAAGTATTTAGTACACTTAACAAAGTTGTTCCTGGAATATCTCCAATTAGAATTCGTGACACTAAGCGCATTGTTCGAAAAATTGTTGATGAAAACCTTGATTCAGCTAATGCAGAATCAATAATTGTTGGATTAGATGACCTTGATAATATGGATTTATCTTCAAAACCATTAGCTATTGCTGTCGGATACCGAGATAACATTCTAAACAAATACGGATATGGTCTAGTTGATACTGCACTTATATTTGAGGATATTATTTATGATAACAAAAATTTTTCTGCTAAAGAAATGTGTACTGTGCGATTCAAATCTATACCTTGCAATCTGCTTATGCCTGTATATAAATATATTAAAAAAGCAAATTACACATTAATACCAGATTCTCACTTAAAAGTATATGTAGATAAGCACAGCACAATTGATTTAATACTTGGCACATCTGTAAAGAAAACAATTAGCAAATTGCCACACTATACTAATTTTAATGAACTTAAGGCTGGCATTGAAGAACAAGAAGACATTAAGAAAGTTCCTGCTTTAATATTAGCCAATATAGATTTACTTGATATTAATACTATGCGTACTCTTTGCAAAGATATGTTTTTGAAATCAACACCTGAACTACTTAAAGATAACACTTACTTCAAACGATGTGTAATGTGTCTAGATTATTGGGAAAATTATCAATCTCAATTAAAAGAAGAATAGCTAGTGAACCTTTTTTGGTACACACCAAAAACATCACTAGCTAAACTCATAAAATATATACGAACATTTAAATATGTTCTTTACAACTAATCAATTCACAAGAATTTTTGGCCGTTAGGTAAACCCTATTATAGCATTAAATTCCATAACGTGAACCACAATCAAATAATAACATTATGGTTGTTGAATGTCAATTTTTTTTCACTTTTTTTACAACTTTTTAGTCGATAAAATATAACTTTTTTCTACATTTAATAATGTTAATAAAAACCCTTGTGCTACCAACACAAGAGCCTTTACCACGATACTTACATAAGTTAGCTGTGCCTATGATATAATACCGCCCTGAACAAGCTGTATTATATCATTCCTGACACCACTTTTGCAAGTAGGTGTTATTTTTATACTCTAATTTAACCAATTAATAAGTTACACCGGTGCAACTTCGATTAACGAAAGGAATGATAATATGAAATTAGCTAATGGAATGGGTAGCGTATATAAGCTATCTGGAAGAAGACGTAAACCATGGGTTGCTCGTAAAACAAAAGGCTGGGATATTGATGAAAAAACTGGAAAAACCAAACAGCTCTACATGACTATTGGATATTTTCCCACAAGACAGGAAGCTCTTACTGCTCTTATTAATTACAATGAAAATCCATATGATATAGAAATCAATAACATAACATTTGAAGAAGTATACGACAAATGGAGCTCTGAACATTTTTTAAAAATATCTCAAAGTGGTGTAAGAAGTTGGATAAGTGCTTTTAATCATTCCAAACCGCTTCACAAGATGCGTATGAAAGATATCCGGGCTAATCATCTTGAAGGAACAATACATAATGCTAATGTTGGTGAAGCTACCAAACAACGTATGAAAAGCTTATATAATCTTATGTATCGATATTGTCTGAAAAATGATATCGTTGATAAAGATTATGCAGCCCTTTGTGAAAGTGTATCACGTGGAGAAACCAAAATAAAGCGTGTACCATTCTCTGATGAGGAGATAATGAAGCTGTGGGATAACATAACATATCCATTCACTGATATGGTTTTAATAGGCATATACAGCGGTTGGAGGCCTCAGGAGCTGGCTATTCTTAAGATAGCTGATATAGATTTAGATAACTGGTCCTTCACCGGCGGTCTGAAAACTGATGCTGGCCGTAATCGTACTATACCTATTCATCCAGCCATCCAGAAGCTTGTTAAACAGAATTATGATAAAGCCATACAAATGCATAGTGCTTATCTGTTTAATGATCAAAATGGACAACAAGGTACGTATCTTACTTATGACAAATATCGTGGTCGCTTTAATAAAGTTATGATGAAGCTTAACCTGAAGCATAAACCACATGATACAAGACATACATTTATCAATGCTGCTAAAGCAGCTAATATGAACGAATATGTATTAAAGATAATCGTTGGCCACGTTATAGAAGATGTTACAGAAGCTGTATATACCCACAGAACTGTAGATCAACTTCGTGAAGAACTTATTAAAATCGACCTTCCTAATCCATAATATAATATCAAAACAGACTGCTGATTATCACATACTGCAGTCTGTTTTTTGTTAGTTATGTGTTAGTTACGTCTGTTAGTTACCTGTTAGTTACTTGTTAGTTACGTCTATAAATTCACGTTATTTTATACATTTTCAGAATATATTTATTTTAATCGTATATAATGCAAAAACCGCCGCAATCCCAGTGATTACAGCGGTTTAACGCTTATTCTATATTAGATTAATTAGAACTTACCTTCATCAGCAGCCTGCTGTACAGAAACAGCAACAGCAACTGTAGCACCAACCATTGGGTTGTTACCCATACCGATAAGACCCATCATTTCTACATGGGCAGGAACTGAAGATGAACCAGCGAACTGTGCATCTGAGTGCATACGTCCCATAGTATCTGTCATACCATAAGAAGCAGGACCTGCTGCCATATTATCTGGGTGAAGTGTACGACCTGTACCACCACCTGAAGCTACTGAGAAGTACTTCTTGCCAGCTTCAAGTCTTTCCTTCTTGTATGTACCTGCAACTGGATGCTGGAATCTTGTAGGGTTAGTTGAGTTACCTGTGATAGAGATATCAACATTCTCCTTCCACATAATTGCAACACCTTCTGTTACGTCATTAGCACCGTAGCAGTTAACCTTAGAACGAAGTCCGTCAGAATATGCGATTCTTTCGATTTCCTTAACTTCGCCTGTAGCATAATCCATCTCTGTCTCAACGAATGTGAATCCGTTAATTCTTGAGATAATCTTAGCAGCATCCTTACCAAGACCGTTAAGAATAACTCTAAGAGGTTTCTGTCTAACCTTGTTAGCCTTCTCTGCGATACCAATAGCACCTTCAGCAGCAGCGAATGATTCGTGACCTGCTAAGAAAGCGAAACATTCTGTATCTTCTTCAAGAAGCATCTTACCAAGGTTACCATGTCCAAGACCAACCTTTCTCTGGTCAGCAACTGAACCTGGAATACAGAATGCCTGAAGACCTTCACCGATAGCTGCAGCAGCTTCTGAAGCCTTTCTGGCACCCTTCTTGATTGCGATAGCTGCACCTACGATATAAGCCCAGCAAGCGTTCTCGAAACAGATAGGCTGAATGCCCTTTACCATGTTGTATACATCTAAACCAGCATCTTTAGTAATCTTCTCAGCTTCTTCTATAGATGAGATACCATAGCTGTTAAGTACAGCGTTGATCTGGTCAATTCTTCTCTCATATGATTCAAATAATGCCATTATATTCGTCCTCCTTACTTAACCTCTTCATCTGTTCTAGGATCAATAATCTTAACTGCATCAGCAACACGGCCATACTGTCCAGCTGCCTTCTCATATGCTGTGTTAGGATCATCACCCTTCTTAATGAAGTCTGTCATCTTACCAAGGTTAACGAACTTATAACCAATAATCTGATCATCCTTATCAAGAGCGATACCTGTTACATATCCCTCTGCCATCTCTAAGTAACGTGGTCCCTTTGCAAGAGTACCATACATAGTACCAACCTGTGAACGAAGTCCCTTACCAAGATCCTCAAGACCAGCACCAACTGCTAAACCGCCTTCTGAGAAAGCACTCTGTGTTCTGCCATATACAATCTGTAAGAATAATTCTCTCATAGCTGTATTAATAGCATCACATACTAAGTCTGTATTTAAAGCTTCCATAACTGTTAAGCCTGGTAAGATTTCAGCGGCCATAGCTGCTGAATGTGTCATACCTGAACATCCGATTGTTTCAACTAAAGCTTCCTGAATAATACCTTCCTTAACATTTAATGTAAGCTTACATGCACCCTGCTGAGGAGCACACCA
This sequence comes from Lachnospira rogosae (ex Hitch et al. 2025), assembly GCF_040096455.1. Classification (NCBI taxonomy): domain Bacteria; kingdom Bacillati; phylum Bacillota; class Clostridia; order Lachnospirales; family Lachnospiraceae; genus Lachnospira; species Lachnospira rogosae (ex Hitch et al. 2025). The sequence goes on from NZ_JBBMER010000002.1 coordinate 97,928, forward strand.
GCCAACACCATGTGTAAAACCTGAAATATTCTTAACTTCCTTATTCTGTACCCACTTTCCTTCTGTAGGAACTGGAGCAGCGCCATGATGAACGCCCTGTGCTACTGGACACATGTTTTCAACTTCCTGTGTATAAATCATCTTATTACTCCTTTCGTTATATAAGGGATCCGGACATAACCGAACCCCTTTATCCTTGCATTATTTTCTCACATCATACTGCGTAAGTCAATTATGATTGTGTAAAAAATATCAAAATTTATCGGAAAATGTAATTAAAGCTCAAATCTGTTAATTGCTTCTGTTAAATGAGTAGCAATTTCATCAAGTTCAACTGTAAACTGGTTAAGTGTATGCATAGTTGCATTAACTTCTTCTGCCGATGCAGATACTTCTTCTGAAGCAGCTGCTGTTTCTGTAGATACAGAAGCTACGTCTTCCATACTCTTAACAACATTTTCACGGCTTGCATCCATCTGCTCATTAAGAGAGGCTATATTATCAAGACCTTCCTTTAATGCATTGACAGCATCTGATATATGTCCAAATAATTCTTTGGCATCATTAATTGACTTATTCTGTTCATCAATTATATCAACGCTTTCGTCCATAGTCTTTTCTGCAACTACTGATTTAGCACTTATTTCCTTAACAATCTGCTTAATCTCATCTGTAGATGACTGTGACTGTTCTGCAAGCTTTCTGATCTCGTCAGCAACTACTGCAAAACCTCTTCCACTCTCACCTGCTCTTGCAGCTTCAATACTTGCATTAAGAGAAAGCAAGTTAGTCTGTTCTGTGATCTCAGTAATAGCATCTGATATAAAATTAATCTTATTGATACTTTCAATCATCTCATTAACTACGTTCTTAGAAAATCTTGAATTATCCTTTGACTTTTCGCCCTTTTCAATAAGATCATCAACAATTGTAAGACCCTGATCACTAAGCTGCTTAGTTTCAACTGACATATCATTAATATCACTTACATAAGCCTTTGTTTCGTGAAGCTTAGAAGCAAGTAATTCAACCTCAGAAGTTGCCTTCTGTGTACTCTCTGCCTGTCCTGAAGCTCCGATTGATACGCTCTGGATAGCCTCTGATACCTGATTCACTGTCTCTGTTGTTGATTCACTTACATTTGAAATCTTCTGTGAAGCAGTTATAAGTACACCAGACTTTTCTTCAACACCCTTAATAAGTGATGATATCTGGTCTGCCATAACATTGTAGTTAGCCTCTGCCTGACCAAGCTCATTCTTGCTCTTTACATTAATTCTATATGTAAGCTTACCATTAGCCATCATATTCATAGCATTATTAAGTGTCTTAAGTTCCTTAGTAACCGCTCTTGTTATAATTAAAGCTATAACAATACCAATTATAAGTGCAATAATAGCAAGTTCAATTGTTGTCTTTGCAATCTTATTAACAACTGCCTGTGTCTCTGATTCGCTGATAAATCCCATAAGTGTCCAGCCTGTAACAGCATCCTTTGAAGTTACAATATGTACTGACTCCCCATTAATCTTTTCATCAAAAGAAAATGTTGTGTCATACTGGTCTTCCGAAAGATTCTTAATTGTATTCCAGCACTCAAGCGATGTTACATTATCCTGGACATTAGTATTCTTATCATTATCTACAAGAATCTTTCCATCTTTATTAACAAGTATTACATATCCTGTATTAAGAAGTCCTATATTTTTTACATAATCCTCAACTTCTGCGAAATCAATATTAAGACCTACAGCACCATAGTTAGCACCATCTGTATATTTAATTTCCTGTGAAACTGTGAATATAGTCTTTCCTGATGATGAATCTACATATGGATCTGAGAACTGTGAATATATAGTATTTCTTGCCTTAGAGCCTATACAGTTCTGATACCAGCTCTTGCTTGTATCGTTAACACCTCTTGTAAGACCTCCCTTATTAGCTGTCTTACCTGTCTCTGGGTTAATCTCTGCCCATCCATCAACTCTTAAACCTGTCTTAGTTGTAAAGAAAGCAAGTTCTGCTCCATTAGTTACCTTAACAGATGCAACTAATGAATCTTTTATTGCCTTAACATTATCATCAAGCTCCCCCTGATCTTCCAAATGCTTAATCTCATTCTTACGTGTAAGAAGATCGACTGGCTGTGACAGAGTCTTTAAATATGTTGTAAATCCCTCTTGAACATTATCCAATGTCTGCTCACTTGTCACTTCTGTGTTTGCATTTATCGATGTCTTAGTTATCCTGATAGAACCAAGCGATACAAGAATTATTGCAACGCATACTGCAACGGCAAACGATAATACCAATTGAGAACCAATTCCCTTAAAAGCTTTCATATCTTTACCTCACCTTATTTTTTTATTATTTTATAAATGTTCACATTGTGTTCACATTTATACTTTCGACATAATAACATATACTCTTAATATTTTTCAACCACTTCAGCCCTATTTTTATAGATTGAACCCGATTTAATACAACCTCTGACACTTGAAAGCGGATATATATTACTATTCCTTCCAATTATAGTACCTGGATTAAGTACACTGCCACATCCTATCTCAACATTATCACCAAGAAATGCTCCTATTTTCTTAATTCCAGTGTCTATATTTCCATCTGGTCCTTTTATTGTAATAAGCTTCTTGTCAGACTTTACATTAGATGTAATTGAACCTGCACCCATATGTGCCTTATAGCCTAATATTGAATCTCCCACGTAATTATAATGAGGAACCTGCACATTATCGAACAATATGACATTTTTTAACTCTGTTGAATTACCAACGACTGCATTTTCTCCTACAACAGCCTTTCCTCTTATAAATGCACAATGCCTTACTTCTGCACCTTTGCATATAATAGCAGGACCTGCTATATACGCCGAGTCAAATACTGTTGCTTCCTTATGTATCCATATGTTATCACCTCTCTTATAATATTCCTTTTGTGGAAGTGAATTACCAAGTCCAACAATATAATCACCAATCTTTGATAATACCTCCCAAGGATACACAGCACCTTCAAATATTCCTGCGGCTATAGTCTTATCAAGACTAAACAACTCTTTGATTGTAATCTGTTCGTTCATAACTTTCCTCCTTATTTATAATTTTTTGCGGTCTCATTAAATAACGTAACAAGCTGTGCCTGATTACGCAGGTCTTTAACCGCTAATGTTCTTCTTCCAACAAAGCCTGACAGCTTCTGCATATATTCGTCGGCGGTTATACTTCCCTCAGCAACATATGTAAGCCCCTTTTCCCAGCTTGCTGTAAGTTCAGGATTTAACAACTGCTTAATAGAATTATCGACAACATCATATATTATTTCACCAAGCAGGGTAGGTGTTATTATCTGGGTCTTGGTATTAGTAAAAATGTATTGGTTGGAGTTAAGCTTTTTAAGTATCTCTGCTCTTGTTGCACTCGTACCAATTCCACTACCCTTTATCTGTGCCCTCAATTCTTCATCTTCTATTAACTGCCCTGCATTTTCCATAGCAAGAATAATTGAACCCGAATTGTAACGCTTAGGTGGCGATGTTTCACCTTCCTTTATATTAAATTCCTTAAATGATATCGGCGAACCTTTTTTTAAGCTTTTAAGACTTTCTATCAGTGATGTATCTGCATTTTCCTGCTCATCCTGATTTTTATCTGTATCTGCCATCTTATTCTTTCCGAATGAATTCTTCGCAACCTTAAGGTAGCCCTCGTCTACAAGCACTTTAAATGTAGCATAAAGCTGTTCATCTTTTACAACTGAGGTAATGCTCACCTTCTGGTATATAGCCGCTGGATAGAATATGCTCAGAAATCTTCTGACAATTATCTCATATGTCTTCTGTGCAGTTGATGATAATGATGATAAACTTCCAAATCCCTGTCCTGTAGGAATAATGGCATAATGGTCAGTTATTGCTTTATCATTGCAATATCTCGTCTTCTCTATTCCTTTGTACATATTACTATCTAATATCTGCTGTGCATACTCTCTGGCTGGTGCATAATTTCTTAGGCCTCCTATATTCTTGTATATTTCCTTACAGACAGCAGTTGATAGCACTCTCGCATCTGTTCTTGGATATGTAACAAGCTTTTTTTCATATAACTCCTGAATTATATTAAGTGTCTGGTCAGGACTTATCTTGAATAATTTACTACATTCGTTCTGTATTTCTGCAAGATTATACAATAACGGAGGATTTTTTGTTTCCTTTTTCCTTGAAGCTTCCTTTACAACGCCCTCTGCAGGGAGTGGTTCTGATAAAATATCCACAAGCTCCCTTGCTTTATCCTTATCCTTAAACCCATTATCCTTATATAGATATGGTGTATTATAATATCTGCTTGCCTCACACACTCTCCACTCGGCGTCAAATGTATGCTCATTAATATCCGCTGTTCCTATAACCCTGTAGAATGGTGTCTTGACAAAGCTTCTTATCTCTCTTTCCCTTCTTACAACCATTCCCAGAACACAGGTCATAACACGCCCAACAGACACAACTGCCCTGTCAAGATGAAGATAATTGGCAATATTTCTTCCATATTTTAATGTAAGAACCCTCGAAAAATTGATACCCATAAGATAATCTTCTTTTGCTCTTAAGTATGCAGCATCACTTAGATTATCATATTCTGATATATCTTTAGCGGTATTAATACCTTTAAGAATCTCTTCTTCTGTCTGGGAATCAATCCATACCCGCCTTTCCTGCTTGTCCTTTACCTTGGCTTCCTGCCTTACAAGCCTGTATATATATTCTCCCTCACGTCCCGAATCGGTACATACATATATTGTATCTACATCAGCTCTGTTTAAAATGCCTTTTACTATATCAAACTGCTTCTGAACAGCTGGAATAACTTCATATTTAAAAGTCTGTGGAATAAATGGAAGTGTATCAAAACTCCACCTTTTCAATTTCTCATCATAGGCATCCGGATAACTCATTGTAACAAGATGTCCAACACACCATGTAACTATATGATTATCCGCCTCAAGATAACCATCTTTTCTTTTAAAATCCGTATGCAGTGCCTTGGCAAATTCCTGCGCAACACTCGGTTTTTCCGCTATATATACGGATTTTCCCATATCATCACTCCATTCTTTATACTATTTTTCACTATCTGACAGATAGATTTTTGATATTAACGCTATCATTTATAAACCATAGCTATTTCGACTCATCTAAAGTCTTAAAAAATGCTGGTATATATTCTTTCATATAATAATCAGCTTCTTTTATCTTCATATCCCTAATAGAATTATATATTGTCTTTTCTGCCTCAAGAAAATCGCAATTCCCCATTTTCTTTTCCTCTATACACTTTATATAAGCTGAAATTCTGTCAGCTGCTTTAACATACTCCCATAATCCTGCTTCATTTTCTGTTTCTAAAAGAAGCCCTTCATATCTTGCCCTTAGAACTTCTGGAAGTCCTGATAACATCTGCTCATTAGCCACCTGCTCGACTTCTTTATACGCATTTCTTATATATGGACTGTAATACTTAACAGGCGTTGGCATATCCCCTGTAATTATCTCTGTCACGTCATGATACATTCCAAGTACCGCAAGACGTTCTGCATTAATATCCCCGCCGAACACTTCATTATTAATAACACCAAGTGCATGTGCAATAAACGCAACTTCAAGACTATGCTCGGACAAGTTCTCATTGCGTGTATTTCTCATAAGCCCCCATCTGTTGATATATTTCATTCTTGACAGCATTGCGTAAAAATAATTATTCTTCATATTCCATACATCTCCACGCTTCCATATATTTGTAATATTATAAGATATATTGTAAGTTTTTGCAAATTCCGTATAATTTTCCAAATAAATAAGGAAGATAATCAGGCTCAACGCCTTTTCATCTTCCTTATATATTTATTAATCTTAATAACTATTAATTGATGGCTCACACTAAACCGCCTGTCAATATTATAGCTATTATATACTAATTATTCTGATATCTTATTTAGCTGTAATGTAACCCTGAGCCTTAAGAAGTTCTGCACATAATACAGCTCCACCTGCTGCTCCTCTTAATGTATTATGTGAAAGACCTACAAACTTGTAATCAAATACACTGTCTTCTCTTAATCTGCCAAGTGAAATTCCCATTCCATGCTCATAATTAACATCAAGCTTAACCTGTGGACGGTCATCTTCTTCAAGATACTGGATAAACTGCTTTGGTGCTGATGGAAGATCAAGCTCCTGTGGTGCTCCCTTGAAGTTTCTCCATTTTTCGATAATCTGTTCCTTAGTAGGCTTCTTACCAAAGTTAACAAATACTGCCGCTGTATGTCCATCAAGAACTGGAACTCTTAAGCACTGGCAAGTAATAACTGGCTCAGCAGCAGGAACGATTTCACCATTCTCAACTGTACCAAGAATTCTAAGAGGTTCTTTTTCTGACTTTTCTTCTTCTCCACCGATATATGGAATTATATTTTCAACCATCTCTGGCCACTGTTCAAATGTCTTACCAGCTCCAGAAATAGCCTGATATGTAGTAGCTACAACAAGCTTTGGCTCGAATTCCTTAAGAGCTGCTAATGCTGGTGCATAACTCTGGATTGAGCAGTTAGGCTTTACAGCTATAAATCCTCTTGTAGTTCCAAGTCTCTTCTTCTGTGCCTCTATAACCTTAGTATGTTCTGGGTTAACCTCTGGAAGAATCATAGGAACATCTGGTGTCCAACGATTAGCACTATTGTTAGATACAACCGGAACTTCTGCCTTTGCATATCTTTCTTCTAATGCCTTAATCTCTGCTTTTGGCATATTAACTGCACAGAATACGAAATCAACCTTAGATACTATCTCATCAAAGTCTTTATCCATATCATATACAGGCATCTTCTTAACGAATTCTGGCATTGCTGTCTGCATCTTCCAGCGTCCCTCAACAGCATCTTCGTAAAGCTTTCCTGCTGAACGTCCACTTGCTGCAACTAACACTACATCAAACCAAGGATGATTTTCAAGTAATGTTATAAATCTCTGACCTACCATGCCTGTACCACCAAGGATACCAACTCTTAACTTCTCGCTCATTATAGTCCTCCAATTATTGTTATTCTAATTGCCTGAAAACAATTTGCGCGTTTTGTCTTTCTGTGACGTACATTTGTTTTTCATTGCTTTGACAATACTATCATAACTGTAATTATATTGCAAGGGCTTTTTAATGATAAATTGTATAAAAATCAATATTCAAATATATACCTGTCATATCCGTTAATTATAGTTGTGTTATTATACTGCTCCTCTCTTTGGAATTCCCTTGAATAATTCAAATGTACATGCCCGTGTATGAAATATTTGGGACTGTATTTGTCAAGTATATCAACAAATGCTTCAAACCCCTTATGTGGATTATCCTCACCATCACCAAGCCCTGCCGCCGGAGAATGTGTAAGCAGTATATCAATGCCTTTCTTTACCTTTATCTTAGGCCACATCATAGCAGCCCTTTTCTTCATCTGATTCTGTGTATACTGGTTAATACCCTTCTTGTATCTGATTGAACCGCCAAGTCCCATAATTCTTATTCCATTGTATACATATATCTTATCTTCTATACATATACAGCCTTCTGGCTCTTTATCTGCATAGCCATCATCGTGATTGCCTCGCACATATAATATAGGCACTTTAGAAAATGAAGCAAGAAATGACAGATAATCTGCTTTTAAATCTCCACAAGACAATATAAGGTCTATTCCTTCAAGCTTCTCTTTTTCAAAATAATCCCACAGGTACTTTGACTCAACATCAGCTAATACTAGTATCTTCATAACCTTTTAACTTTCCTCACTAATCGTTCACATCTATAATTCCCTGATTGATAACAAGCATTTTTGAATTATCATCAAGTTCTTCATATTCTGGTACTCTGCCAACAACATTATCAAGAAGCCAATCCATTTCAATAATCTCATCAGGATCAAGTTCTTCGTCTGGCTTATTGTGCACCTTTCCATCCTGATCCTTTAATTCACCCGTAAATGGCTTGAACTCACCTTTTACTATTGCTTCCCTTATAAGCGATGTAACCTTTTTCGTTTCATCAGGAACTGCACCGCCATATATTATGTCAATTGCACCAGCAGACATACCCCACCAGTAATTAAGTGCTGATACCTTATCTCCTTCTTCTTCCTTCTTCCACGAACCACTTAATATGCTCTGTATAAGCTTCTCGTAGAACACACCCCAGTGCCATACAGGCATTGCCAGATGCTTTACCATACCTGAGTCCGTTACATAAAGACCGAACTTTCTTGATGTCTTCTTAGGTGTTATCATATCCTGATCTGAAATACAGTTAATACCCTGTTCTGCAAATCTTGCTTCTATGTCATTGTCTTTAATGCCACTCCATTCAACATATACCTTAACATCAGGATTTACCGCCCTTGCCCCCATAGCAAAAGCATTAACATTAGCCATAACACCATACAACGGACAGCTTGCAACATAACCAATCTTGTCACTCTTTGCCATAACCCCAGCTATAACCCCCGTCAGATACTTAGCCTCATACATTCTTGCATAATAAGTTCTTATATACTTATGCGATATATTAAGCGAACAGTTAAGTATCTTAGCCTTTGGATGTGCTATTGCCTGTTTAAGACTTGCATACATCATAGATGGCGATGTTACAAATATAAGATCCGTATTATCATCAATAAGCCTCTGGATGGCATTATAATCATCTTCCTTTGGTCTTACATTAGTAATACTGACTGTTTCTATCTGGCTTCCAAAGGTTTCATCAATATACTGTCTTCCCAATTCGTGGGCATAACACCACTCAGATGTCTGTGGTGTATTCTCGTATATAAATCCAACCTTAAGCCTTTTATTAGCCTCTCCTCCTGACCTTGGGAGAAGATAACTTAATATATTCTTCTTGGCTGGCTGTGTTGTAACCGGATCCATTCTTAAATCTACTTCGCTGTTATCTGATAATAATTCAAATTCAGCCCAGGTCTTAGCTACATTTTTATCCATCTGCTCCGGTGTCATATGGCGTACTGTATCATATCCGTGAATATGAATAAATCTTAAAAAAGCATCTCCAACCGGATAATCAAATCTGTCACCGCCTCTTGATTCATAAGCTGTTCTAAAGTTAAGATAACTTGATACCAAATCCCTCTTGTCATCTTCATCCATTGGCTGTCCCGGAGTAATTCCAACAAGCTCCATAAATGTTATGAAGCTGCCCTCTTTGCTAAAATATATATCATTAATCTTGGTAGATTTATAAAAATCCATAAATTCATAATATATCTTAACATCAGGATTGTCAGACTTCCTAGGCACTTTACGGATAACCTGTGCATTTACCGTCACCGCATTAAAATATTTAAGAACACTAACTCTCTTGTTACCCTCAAGAACGTAGAATTTATTCATATATTCATATACTTTAATAGGGTCTCTTATTCCCTCATTAACCTGACTGTCACTAAGTGATGCCCATTTAGCTGAGAACTCACTTCCCCATTCAAGAATAGGCATCCAGTTATCTGCAAATGCATTAGTTCTGCCTGCTGTACATGTACCAACAACAAGCCTTAAAGGTATCTGGTCTATTCCAAGACTTACTTCTGAATCTATCTGTTCTTCATCCATCATACTTTCCATAACTGGAAGATATGGATATTTACCCTTATTGACACACGCATTATATTCTCTTTTTCCAAGCTTAAGAGCACTCATATAATCCTGTACTGACATATTAATCCTCCATTCTTACATTACAACACACTTGCAATAACCTTAGTAAGTGTCATTATATAGTTCTTGTCTGATTCATTCCATCGAAAACCTTTATTGAATGTATCATACGATGCAATTATATTATCTCCTGCCTGATTGGTAAAGTAACTATATATCATTCCACCGATATTACTTTGAATTGTTTCATCATACAGCTTCTTGTTAAATGACTCTATATTCGATGTGTACACAATTGTCATATAGTGGTTCTTATCAAACATTCCTAAGAATTCTTTAGTATTAACTATATCATTAATGTCTGGAAGCTTCACATAATTACCATAATATTCAATAAGCCTGCCAGTTGTTCCATTATATATCCTTATGCCATCAATCTCAAATGCTTTACAGGCTCTCTGTAATACATTATCAAGTACACTGCTTCCATTCTTTATAAGATCAATAGACATATCAGCAACTTCCTGTGCCAGTGTTTCACCTTTTTTAATAGGTGCCATAGAAAATCCTTTTCTTCCCATATCATCAAGAAAATCGCCGTGTTTCTGTGCATCATATATAATATATCTGTTCTTTCCTTTATTCTTGGCAATATAAAGGCATTTATCAGCCTTATTAAATAATGAGTCATAATCACTTCCATTGTCTGGATATTTACACACACCCATAGAAAGAGTAACATCACAGCTGTTCTCTCCCTGCCCTAACTCCGCCCTTACTTTCTGCTTGATAAATGTAAGTATAGAACGCAGCTGGCTTTCCTTAGTTATCCAATTCGTAAATATAAAGAACTCATCTCCTCCAAATCTTCCAACAATACCTCTTCCATTAAGTGCGCTGTTAATAATAGCGGCAACTTTTAATATAACTTTATCCCCATACAGATGCCCATATGTATCGTTGACATTTTTAAAATTATCTATATCTATCATAGCCATATAATGTATATCTTTATTAGTTGCAATTGAGTCCTGCACATATTCCTTGCAGGCTCTTTTATTAAGAAGCCCTGTAAAGAAATCCTTCCCCTCCTGTGTGGCATAATAACTGACCTCATTCTGCTTATCAATTGACTTGATAATCCCAATTACAACCCTGTCTCTGTTATTCTTATATGTAAGCTTACAATCAATGTTATATACAACAAGCTTGGACATATCTGTAATAAGCGGTCCTGTAATCTCACCATTAAACCCCTCATTAGCATTACGGACTTTATTAACAAAATCTGTAAAATCCTGCTTTTGTCTTGCATTATTTAGATATTCCATATACACCTTTTCGAATTTATCCAGTGTCATCTTGCATATTATCGTTGCCTTGAAGCTTCTGTATATATATAGGGAAAACATATCTGTTACGGTATCATAATCAAACATATAATCATTATACATTGACAAATATGTCCTGTATTTGTTCACATCATTATGAAGCCTTGTATATTTCTTCTCCATCATAAAAATGTTAACTACATTCATATCTATAACCGCCTCTTCATTAATGATATTCCCATGATTGGCAAGGCTCATATGAACAAGAAAATACTGTCCGTCACCACCTTTTATACACGTTATAATTCTCTGGGACTGACCTGATTCTTTCAGACTCTCACATACATTTTTAAATTCACCCACATAATCAGGATGTATCATCTCTGTGATAATAATATTAACAAGCTTTCCTGCATAATTATAAAAATAGTCATCTGCAAAAAGCACAAGATATGAAGAATTAAATGATGCCATACAATACATCATTGATGATTTGTTATTATAAATATCCTCTGATATTAACATATGTCCCCCATCCGTAAATTCCTATAAAACCACTGCACCCTATAGAAATCCACCTCTTTATACAACCTAAGACCATACAGCATATAAACCATACAATCCTGATATAAATATTGTATTAAATCCGCTAATATTATATTAGTAATTTTGCACTCTATTTATATGAATAATAGCACGTTTTTTATTACTTGTAAACTAATTGTGTATTTATTAACATACATTTCAATTACAATTTGCATATGCCTTTAGAGCGTCGTATTATAATTCTTGTTACCAATATAGACATATAAAATGTATAGAAATGAGGATTTTATGAATAATTTACCTAAAGACCCGGTTATGCTTCTTAGCTTTGTTAACATGCAGTTAAGGGATAATTACAGCTCACTCACAGAATTATGTAAGACTTATATGGTTGACGAGAGCAGTATCACAGACAAACTCACCGCTATCAATTATGTATACAATCCTAAGACTAACCAATTTGTATAATTATTAAAAAAGCTATATGAAGGCTATAACAAATGTCCGATTTATTCAAAACATTTATTACAACCTTACATATAGCTTTCTTTAAGTATATATATTAAATATACCGCTTTAAGTTACCTAATGAAGTAAATTATGATTTCATATCTTTAGCAACTAAAGTACCATTTTCACAATCTATAAGAATCTTGTCCCCTGTCGATACATCGCCGGCAAGTATAAGCTTAGCGGCAAGTGTCTCAACGCTCTTCTGGACATATCTCTTAAGAGGTCTTGCACCATACATTGGGTCAAAACCATGGTCAACGATATAATCTTTAGCTGTATCAGATAATACAACCTTAAGTTCCTTATCTTCGAGTCTTCTGTTGACATCATTAATAAGAAGGTTAATAATACTTCCTATATTATCCTTATTAAGAGGTTTGAACATAATAATCTCATCAAGACGGTTCAGGAATTCTGGTCTGAAGCTGTTACGCAGATCTCCCATAACAAGTTCCTCAACCCCCTCTTTAATATTACCATTCTCATCAATTCCATCAAGAAGGTAGGTTGAACCGATATTACTTGTAAGAATTATGATCGTATTCTTAAAATCTACTGTCCTACCTTGTGAATCTGTTATACGTCCATCATCGAGAACCTGAAGAAGCACATTAAATACATCAGGGTGGGCTTTTTCAACCTCATCAAACAATACTACTGAATATGGTTTCCTGCGGACTGCCTCTGTAAGCTGTCCACCTTCATCATATCCTACATATCCTGGAGGAGCTCCGATAAGTCTGGATACTGAATATTTCTCCATATACTCCGACATATCAAGCCTTATTATATTATTCTCATCATCAAACAGACTCTCTGCAAGTGTCTTTGCAAGCTCTGTCTTACCTACACCAGTTGGTCCTAAGAATAAGAATGAGCCAATTGGCTTGCTTGGATCTTTAATACCAGCTTTAGACCTGATAATAGCTTCTGTAACCTTGGTTACAGCCTCGTCCTGTCCAACAACTCTCTTATGAAGAGTTTCATCAAGATTAAGTGTCTTCTGCCTTTCTGACTCACTTAACTTGGCCACTGGAATACCTGTCCATCTTGATATAATCTTAGCTATTTCTTCTTCTGTTACATTCTCGTGTACTAAAGAATCATCGCTTCCATCTTTCTTGGCCTTGGCTTCTGCTTCTTCAATCTGCTTTTCTATCTGTGGCAGCCTGCCATACTGAAGCTCTGCTGCTTTCTCAAGATTGTATTCTCTCTTTGCCTGTGCAATCTGGTTATTAACATTTTCAAGTTCTTCTTTTAACTTGCTGATATTATCAACCTTTGTCTTGTCAGAATCCCATTTAGCCTTCTGTATGCCAAATTCTTCCTTAAGTTCTGATAACTCTTTTCTTAAAGCTTCAAGTCTTTCCTTACTAAGATTATCAGTTTCCTTCTTTAAGGCTGCCTCCTCAATTTCAAGCTGCATAATCTTACGCTGCATTTCATCAAGTTCTGCCGGCATTGAATCAAGTTCTGTCTTAATCATTGCACACGCTTCATCTACAAGATCAATTGCCTTATCTGGAAGAAATCTGTCTGTTATATATCTGTCTGATAACACAGCCGCACTTACCAAAGCACCATCATTAATCTTAACACCGTGGAATACTTCGTATCTGTCCTTAAGCCCCCTTAATATAGATATTGTATCTTCAACTGTTGGCTCATCAACCATTACAGGCTGGAAACGACGTTCAAGTGCTGGGTCTTTTTCAATATACTGTCTGTGTTCATCAAGTGTTGTCGCACCTATACAATGCAGCTCACCTCTTGCGAGCATTGGTTTAAGCATATTACCAGCATCCATAGAACCCTCTGTCTTACCAGCACCTACAATTGTGTGAATTTCATCGATAAATAATATAATCTGGCCTTCTGACTTTTTAACCTCATCAAGCACAGCTTTTAATCTTTCCTCAAATTCACCTCTGTATTTAGCACCAGCCACAAGTGCACCCATATCAAGAGCAAATAACTTCTTGTCTTTAAGGCTCTCTGGCACATCACCTTTTACAATTCTTTGTGCAAGTCCTTCAACAACTGCTGTCTTACCTACACCTGGTTCACCGATAAGAACCGGATTGTTCTTAGTCTTTCTTGAAAGAATTCTTATTACATTCCTTATTTCCTGATCTCGTCCGATTACTGGATCAAGCTTGCCGTCGGCTGCTCTTTGTACCAGATCCGTAGCGTACTTATTGAGTGTATCGTAAGTTGCCTCTGGATTGTCTGATGTAACTGTCTGGTTGCCTCTTACAGTAGCAAGTACTGAAAGAAAGCTCTCCCTGTTAATTCCATATGTCTTAAAGAGCTGCTTTATTGCTCTGTTAGGTGCTGCTATAAGTGCAAGCATCAAATGCTCAACTGACACATAAGAGTCGCCCATTCTCTTGGCTTCATCTTCTGCATTGACAAGTACCTTATTAAGGTCATTGCTTATATATAACTTAACATCACCTGATACCTTATTCTTCTGATTAAGAAGTTGTTCAATATTCTTTAAGAAAATATCTTTATCAATATTCATCTTCTCTATAAGGTTAGCTATAAGACTATCTTCAATAGTCATAAGACTATAAAGAAAATGTTCCTGGTCAATCTCCTGATTACCATAATCATAAGCTATCTTCTCGCAGTTATTAATCGCTTCGATTGATTTCTGTGTAAACTTCTGAATATTCATACAATTCACCTCTTTCTTAACCCCAATTATTGTTCCCTTGGAAATAAAGATTATCAGATAACACTTTAAAGACCAATTGTAATTCTTTGAACAATTTTTCATTACTTTTCTTCTAAAATGCTCTTTTCTCATTTCCTATTACAGGTTATATCACTTGTTGTTAGCACTGTCAACAGGTGAGTGCTAATTATTTTATAAAAAATATATAAACCCTGCGTTTTTTATAACGCAGGGTCTTTTACTCCATTAGCCTCAAATGCCTTAGCTCTGTCTATACACGTTCCACACACGCCGCAAGGCTTATCTGCTCCTTCATAACAGCTCCATGTATATTCATAAGGAACTTTTAAATCTAGTCCGATTTTTACAACTTGTGCTTTTGTCTTATTAATAAATGGAGCTTCTATCTTTAACTGCTTACCACTTCCAAGATATATCGCTTCATTCATTGCCTTGTTAAATTCATCACTACAATCAGGATATGCGCTTCCTGCCGCGTCATCGCTGTGTGCCCCATAATATATAACCTCACACCCTTTAGAAAGTGCTATGCTTGCCGCACTCGAAAGGAACAAGCCATTGCGAAACGGAACATAAGTTGACACAGGACTTCCGTTAGTCTTTTTAATCTGTTCTGCATACGACTCCTCTGGTATCTCTTTATCAGAATGTGCAAGCAATGAACAATCACTGTACTGGAATATCTTTTCAAGATCCAATGATATATGCTCAACACCATAATATTCAGTTACCTTATCAGCTGACTCAATTTCCTTTGTGTGCCTTTGTCCATAATATATTGACAGTGCCACAACATTTTCTGCACCATACTTATCGACTGCTATTCCAAGGCACGTTGTACTATCAACGCCACCACTGCATAAAACCATTGCTTTCATTATAAAACCTCCCTCTTAATGTCTGTGTATATGTTTTTGTGTTGGTCTTTTTTATTCCTCTTGCTGTCATACAGCTGTGACAGCCCTCTATGAATACAGCAACATCTTCTGAACCTGTTACTTTGCATATTACATCTGCTATGTCTGAACCTATACGTTCCTGTAACTGCAATCTCTTTCCTACCATATCAGCTATTCTAGCTATCTTGCTAAGACCTATAACCCTGCCTTTAGGAACATATGCTACTGTCACTTTCATATCGTACATAAGTGCAATATGATGTTCGCAATAGCTGAATATATCTATATCTTTTACAACTACCATATCACCGTATCTTGATGTGCCCTCGTCATCCACATCTTCTGCAAATGTCTTATCAAACATATCCGCTATTTCATCATTAGAATACTTCATTCCTTCAAAGACTTCTTCATACATTCTTGCAACTCTGTCAGGTGTTTCTTTCAGTCCTTCTCTGTCCGGATCATCTCCTAATGCCTCAAGAATTCCTCTTATATGAAATCTTATAGCTTCTGAATCTATTTGTTTCAATTTATACTCCTTTCTTATCTGGCGACCAGATGAATTTGTGGAGCTGGAGCTGTACTCTTGCCCCATTAATCAAATTATCCTTCATAAAATCCACGATTGTTACAGGTTCAATCTTTCCAAATACAGGACTAAAATATACATAGCATTTTTCTGTAAGATTATATTGTCTTATTATTTCTAATGCTCTCTTTAAATCTTCTTCACTGCTTACAACAAATTTAACAGTGTCCTGACTTTGAAGGTTGTTAAAATTATCAAGCTTCATATATTGTTCCATATTGCTTCCAGCAAGCTTGTAATCTGCTGTCATTGATAATCTTTCCATTTCATCGTTAACCTTATCATAAATATCGTTTATGACCTGACCATTCATAGCTGTAGTAAGGTTATCCTTAACATTTTCTCTTACCTTATTAATATCAATGCTTCCATTGGTTTCTATCTCAACATTTCTGCCACTAATCAGAAGCTGTGCTATAAGCTTGTCTATCCCTGCCTGAATAAGCGGTTCTCCACCTGTAAGTGTAACATTGTCAATCTTAACATCTTCCACTGCCTTAACAATATCAGACACACTCATCTTAGCTGCCTTAGCATTAACATCATTTGCCCATCTGGTATCACAGTAACTGCAGTCAAGATTGCAGCCTCTGAACCTCACAAATACAGCAAGTTCTCCTGCTCTTACACCTTCTCCGTTAATACTGGCAAAATGTTCTACAACATTAAATATCTGTTTGCTCATATATTCCTCATTTCTGTGTATATTATATTTATGTATATACATCTAATCCTATTTCTATATACATTATATTTATGTATATAAATCTAATCCTATTTCTGCGTACCTTGCATTTATGTATATACGTCTAATCCTGTGTATAAGAGGCAGCATTATTTGGTGTCTCATAAACAGTTATCTGTTTCACCCTGTATCCTCTGCCGATCATTTTATCATAAAAATATTTCGCCATATTCTCTGCTGTTGGTCTGAAAGCAAACTGTATTATCCTGAAATTCTCATCCTGTAAAGCCTTCAGTGTTGTTTCCTTTAAACTGCCGGTTTCTATAATAAGGCAATGGTCTAAGTAATCTACGATTTCCTTTAAATCTTTCTTTAAATCTCCAAAGTCAACATACATTCCTCTGTTCTGTCCTGTTGTTTCAAGTTCATCACTTGATACCTCTGCTACAACTCTCCAGCGGTGTCCGTGTATGTTACTGCATTTGCCCTCATAGCCGTATAAGAAATGTGCGGCATCGAAGCTGTGTTCTGTTTTTAATGTGTACATATCTGCTCCTTAGATTTTCTATCAAAATTTCCTATTAAACAAAATGGCGTGCCAGTTACCTCACAACTGACACGCCATTTTAATGGTTCTATCTGATCACAACGCATATTATCATACATTGCATATTATACAGATTTTAAGTTTTGAAGCCCTGGTTTTATTTTAAGACAGGATGGTACAAACGAACTGTCTTTTATTATTCATACGAAAGAATAACAGAATTATTATCTGTTGTCAACATTTTATAAATCTCTTAACATATCTGTCTTCTTCATAACTGGTCTTAAGGCAATATAAAGTATTGAAGCTACAATTACTGCTATAATAGCATTAACTGTTGTTGTTATCGCACCAATCTTTGCAAGTGCCTTAGCTAAATCCTGAGGTACTCCAAGAAGATATGTCTTGTAGAAATAACCAACCACCGGGTCTGCCACAATATTGAAAGCCATACCGCATATGCTTGAAACTATTGTTGCTACAGTAATATACTTAGCAGAATGCTCCTTTGATATCTTGAATAACTTATGTGCTACAAATCCTACAATAAGACCAATGCATAATTTTAATATAAATGTCTTAGGTGCACTTGTAACATAGGCTGTTGTAAGATCACTTATTGTCATACCCACAGCTCCTGCAAGACCGCCCCATGTACCGCCTATAAGTAATGCTGCAAGAACGCAGAATACATTACCAAAATGAAACATAGTTCTCTCTGTTCCTACCGGAATATCAATCTTAATAAATGTTGCACCAACATAACATAATGCTGCACAAAGTGCTGCCTGTGCTATAACTTTGGCATCAACCGGCTTTTTCTCTGACTTGCAGAATGTATTATATAAGCCCGAGATTAATACTACTGCACCAATTATTGTGACGAGTAATGAAAATGCATATGCTTTATTACCCTTTACAACATATGTATTAACACAAAGCACAATACCGATAATCATAATAACTGCACCGATAACAGCCTGAATAATACTTTTTGATTTTTCTTTCATAAAGTCCTCCAATCTGGTATGCAATATATATTAATCTGCATACGAGTCATTAGTAATAATTAACAGCTAAAACATACATATCTTGTATGTATTAATTGTTATTATGAAAGAATAATCTTTTATAGGCATTATTAAAAGTGTCAATTTAATATTAATTTATAAGGTCAGTTACTGATACTCCCTTACTAAGAACATTGGCTTTATAGCCATTATCTCATCATATTCTTCCTGTTCAACTGCAACGCTTGAATTAAGTGCCTTTAAATCGCTCTTTAATACTTCAAGTGCTTCATCTGCTTTCACCGCTCTGCCTTCCTCTATAATATCAATCATTCTCTTAAGAACAACTGGATGAGCATACCACGCTGGAATTGGGAAGTCTGGATAATTGTGTATATATTCTTCCATATCCTCAACCGCACTCATAAGGTGGCTCTCTATGTATTTCTTATTATTCTTCGCTGTTGGAAGTACATTGGCACTTGAAAAAAGGAATATTGCCGCAAGTCCAAATAATAAGAAATATACAGCAAAACCGGCGTGTGTTATAAGAGCAAATATTCCATATATAAGAGCTGCTGCCCCAAGAAGTGTTATACTGAGTGCAACCCATTTGTAAGCAGGATTGCTTCTGTCATATACTCTCTTTCTCTTAGCTCCTGCACTTAACTGTATGCTTAACTCCTCATTACGGTTAAGATATTCCATACAGTTATTAAGCACTGCTACATTTGCCTTAGCTTCTTTACTGATTGCTACTGCTTTCTTCTGTTCTTTAAGTCTTTCTTTTTGTTTAAGACGTTTCTCAGCTTCTTCACTGTGAAGTCTTATATACGGGTGTGTCTGTTTAATATATGCAAGAAGAGAATCTACATTTTCTTCAAACTTGAAATTACACTGCTTCTCTTCTCCGTTATCATACTCAACAACAAGATAAGGAATTGTTGCAAATAATCCTTTGCCAGTAAATCCTCCTTTACTCATAGCAACTCTCTTAAATATTCTTTTAACATTGGACAGCGGAATATAATATCTCCTGTCAAAATAAAAGCTATTAAGATATATAGCCTTTTCGCCAACACCACAGGGACCAAACTTTCTGCAATTCTTTCTGTCTTTTACAAGCTCTTCCTTGCTAAGTGTTGTTCTGGATAAACAATGCGGCTTAAAAAACATAGCAATCAACTCCTTTTCAACAATATCATTATAATTATGATACAAATACATTATAATACAATTCATATTTAATAATAATTCACTTCATCTTCTGCACTCATATCATAATATATAAAAGGAGGGAATATATCCTGAGGACTTCCCTCCTTTTATTCTAATAAGCTAACCTGCTTCATATGGCTGCTTATCATTATATTCTATTACTACTGTTATGTATTAAGCAGCTTCCTTTGTATGCTTTCTTGTTGCATACATAAATATTCCAAAGAATATTGCGGCAATTATAATACCGGCTGGGTAAGCTACCTTTGTACCAAGGTTAAGACACTCTTTTGCATAGAAGAAATATGTCATTGAAACAGCACTCATAAATGTTGCAGGAACTGCTGTAATCCAGTAATTCTTCTTTTCCTTGAATAAGAACATACTAGCTGTCCAGAGAACTATCATAGCAAGTGTCTGGTTAGTCCAGCTGAAGTATCTCCATATAATTGTGTAATCAAGGTGTCCAACAAATGCACCAACTGCAAGTAATGGAACACAAAGCATAAGTCTCTTAGCGTACTTACCCTGATCAATCTTGAACCAGTCTGCAAGTACAAGTCTTGCACTTCTGAAAGCTGTATCACCAGATGTGATAGGGCATACAATAACACCTATCATAGCAAGTGCAACACCAACACCACCCATTGTCTTTGAGCATACATCATATATAGCTGCTGACTGTCCATTGGCAAGTATTGCACTTAAGCCTGTGCTTAAACCATCTGTTACTTCATAGATTGAACAGCCTGCTGCTGCCCATATTAAAGCGATAATACCTTCGGCAACCATTGCACCATAGAATACGAAATGTCCCTGCTTCTCTGACTTCATACAACGAGCCATAAGAGGTGACTGTGTTGCGTGGAAACCTGATATAGCACCACAGGCAACTGTTATGAACATTACACTCCATATTGGAGTTGCCTTAGGATGCATATTAGTGAAGTGTGACCATATCTCTGGTATCTGGTACTGTGAGTGAGTAAATATACCAAGTGCAACACCAAGTGCCATAATGATAAGACATATACCAAATAATGGATAAATACGTCCGATAATCTTATCAATTGAAATAAATGTTGCAATGAAATAGTATGCAAGAATTATCCATAACCAGAATTCTGTACTGGTAACAATTCCTGATACGTTACCATTCTTGAAAAGAGTTACAATAAGTCCAGCAGGACCTACTGCGAATACTGTACCAACCATAACAAGAAGTACAACACTGAATACTCTCATTACATTCTTCATAAATCCGCCAAGGTATATACCACATACCTCTGAGATTGATGCACCATCATTACGTTCTGATAACATACCTGAGAAATAATCGTGTACACCACCAGCGAAGATAGTACCAAATGTAATCCATAAGAATACAACCGGGCCCCATAAAGCACCCTGCATAGCTCCGAATATTGGTCCTAAACCTGCAATATTCAAAAGCTGTACTAAAAACAGTTTCCATTGTGGCATTACTACATAGTCAACGCCATCATTAATCTTAACTGCTGGAGTTTCTCTGTCGTCTGGTGCAAATGTATTCTCTACAACTTTACCATACACAAAGTAACCGCCAATTAAAAGAAACAAGCAAATGAAAAAACTAATCATAACCTTGTCCTCCTTTACTTTAGAATAAAATATTTAACTTATCACAGTACTGTTCCGTTAGCTTTATTATAGTATAATTAATAAAAATTTCAACTTTGAAAATAAAAAAAATGTGCCAAAAAAGCCTGGCACATTTTAGTATTTATTAACAAATTTTATTTATTTTTTATATTTCTTTTTGAATAACATTGACAAATCATCGTTTGTGTATCTCAACATCAGCTATTCATAATCATCATCTGCATTCTGTTTTCAACGTTAGCATAGCTTGTATCAGGGTCAAGATCAAGAGGCAGAATTGTAACATTTGGGTAGTCTTCTTTTATTCTCTTTATTACCCCTCTTCCGCATATATGATTAGGCAGACAGCCAAAAGGCTGTAATATAATAAATGACTTTACGCCTTCCTTAGCATAATGTACAATCTCTGCTGCCATAAGCCAGCCCTCACCACAGCTTAGGGTTTCAGGAATTATATTTTTAACTCCCTGATACATATCCCTTGGTCTTAATGCCTTTTTGTACAAAGGATGAAGAACAGCCGTCTTCTCCAACGACTTCTGGACGTGGTCAAACAGCCAGTCAACAGCAAATGGATATGGGAATATATTTGCATTATAATCCTTTATCTCAGCCATAGATGCAAGAAAATCTTTTCTTAGCTGGTCTGTTATTCTTGGGAATATAGTTTCCATTCCATTTTCTTCCATATATCTTTCAATATTAAAGTTAGAGCCTGAATGATATGTAACAAGCAGTTCTCCTGTTATGAATACTTTAGGCTTTAAATGGCTTCTGTCATAAGGTATCGCCGCCATATCCTTCATTCCCTGTTCAAATGCTTTTCTTGCACTTCCAATTCCAGATTTAATAGCCTGTGAAAGATTATCAACACACTGCTGGTATACCCTGTCTGTTTCGCCTTTATTAATCTCATAAGGACGTGTCTTTCTGCATACATCAGTAAGCATATCAAGCATCATAAATGACCATACAGCCTCTAATACCGCACTAACTCCAAGTAAGAATACACCTGGGTGATTTCTTTTAGTATCATTAACATCAGTTGTAAGAATTGGCACATTACTAAAGCCTGCAGAATCAAGTCCTTTTCTAAGAAGTCCTGCGTAATGTGACATACGACAGTCACACTGGAATTTAACCATTCCAACGGCAACCTCGTCCTGATTATAACCGCCGCGTTTTAATTCACCTATAAGCTCTCCTATAACCATCTGGGCTGGGAAACATATATCATTATGTACATATTTCTTTCCAAGCTTAATCTGCTCTGTTGAACCTATTGGTATTCTCTTAACTTTGAAATTCTCTTTTTCCAATATACCCTCAAGAATTTTAGAAACCTCAACTGATATATTAGGCACAAGAATAGTTCTTATCTTCTTATCTTTCCTATAGAACTTGGCAGGACTTGGCTCTTTAAGCTCCTCATACATATGCTTCTTTATGAATTCTTCATCTTTAATCCCACGTCTTATCTGTACAGACTTTATAAACGACTGTATTCTTATTCCAAGTGCTCCTGTCGCATCACTTTCATCAACTTTTAGAATAAGGGGCGGCTTATGTCCGCTCTCATTCATTATTCTTATAATCTCATCTGAAAGTATTGCATCATGTCCACAGCCAAAACTTACAATCTGCACATATTCAAGCTCTGGTGTCTTAGCTGCTATCATCGCCGCTGACAACATTCTTGTATGGAAATTATTGGTTATCTCTGCCCTTGTATTAGAAAGCACCTGCTCATTAAGCTTGTCAAGACCATCAACAGGAATAACAGCAATTCCTTTCTTTGCAAGCATTTTCGATATATTCTTGCTTACAAATGGGTCTGTATGATATGGTCTTCCTGCAAGCACAACAGCAAATGTATTATTCTTCTTAGCATTATCAATAGCCATATTGCTAAGTCTTATAAGTTCACCCTTAAATCCATTTCTTGCATCTGCTGCCTGTCTATAAGCTTCCTCTGCCTCACTCTTTGATACTGAAAGTTCATTGACAGCATATTCTATTATCTGGTGTCTTCTGTCTTTCTTTGAGAACCAGTGGAATATAGGTGTATCAAACTTAACCCCGTACTGTTTCTCTGGGTTCTGTGAGTTTCTTACAACCATAGGATATCCCATAACAACAGAACACACATAAGGACTCAGCTTATCAGTTCCTTCTGGTGGCATATGCATAACATATGGCATAAATATTCTATCAACATTCTGGCTGGCAAGATCCTCTATATGTCCGTGGACAAGCTTTGCCGGAAAACATATTGTATCTGAAGCTACATATTTAAGCCCTTTCTCATACATTTTCCTGTTGCTTTTATGAGAAAGCTTGACATTATAACCCAATGCCTTAAAAAATGTTGTCCAGAACGGCATACTGTCAAAGAATTCAAGCACTCTTGGTATTCCGATTGTTATATCCTTGTGCTTTGAAACTTCTTTGTAAACATACGCCTTAAATAGCATTTTCTCACGCATTGCAAACACATCGAGCACGGCGTTCTCTTTGCTGTTTTCTTTAGTATCCTCAAGTACCGCCGCTGTTTCATCAAGTATAAGTCCATTTTCACACCTATTGCCTGTAACCCATCTGCCGCCGTCAGGGAATGTAAGAACATTTCTTAAGCAGTGATTGCCGCAATGCTCACAACGTACTCCCGATTGTGTTGTGTATTCAAATTTCTTCACAGCCTCAAAGCCTATAAATGATGAGCTTTCACCATTCGCATAGCCTTCTTCTTTTATATGTTTCTTGGCTGCAAGTGCCGCACCAAGTGCTCCCATCTCACCTGGGAATGGTGCGAGAGTAACATTCATATCAAGATATTCTTCTATGGCACGAAGAACAGCCCTGTTTCTAAAAGTCCCCCCCTGAACTACTACTTTTTCACCAAGCTCTTTTGTATTGGCAAC
The DNA here is from genome assembly GCF_040096455.1 of Lachnospira rogosae (ex Hitch et al. 2025). Lineage (NCBI taxonomy): Bacteria > Bacillati > Bacillota > Clostridia > Lachnospirales > Lachnospiraceae > Lachnospira > Lachnospira rogosae (ex Hitch et al. 2025). The sequence goes on from NZ_JBBMER010000002.1 coordinate 122,259, forward strand.
TCGCACAACCTTAGTGAACACATTTTCAATAATCGAACGGCACAGACCTGCCATAATATCATCAGGGTTCTTGCCATCTCTCTGTTCATTAATTATTGTACTGTTCATAAATACTGTGCATCTGCTTCCTAAATGTGCTGGACTAACTGAGCTGAATGCCCTTTTAGCAATATCCTTAACATCTATGTTTAGATTGGATGCAAAGTTCTCAAGGAATGACCCACAGCCTGATGAACAGGCCTCATTGAGCATAATATTAGTTATTACGCCGTCATTAAGCCATATTGCTTTCATATCCTGACCGCCAATATCCAGCACAAATGTTGTATCAGGATAGAACTTCTGACAACCTGTCGTGTGTGCGACAGTTTCTACTGTATGGTAATCAGCCCTGAATGCCTTGGCAAGAAGATGTTCTCCATAACCTGTTGTTCCCATTCCCCTGCACACAAGCTTAATTCCTTTATCAGCATATTTATCATATATCTTTGTTATACCCTCTTTAACCACTTTTATAGGGTCACCGTGGTTATTAGCGTAAAATGTATCTATAACTTTTTCTTCTTCATCTATAAGCACGAATTTAGATGTTGTACTGCCTGAGTCAATTCCAAGATATACATTCAGTACACCATTCTTAATATGTGGCTCACTCAGCTTATAAAGCTCTTTATCGTGTCTTTGGGTAAACTCTTTATAATCTGCCTCATCTGCAAAGAATGGCTTGCTGACTGCTTTATGCTCTTTTATTAAAGACCTGTCAAAAGTATCAATTCTATTAATAAGCTCGTCAATAGTGACATATGTATCATCATCAAATAAATTATCTATCGCAACTGCTGTTCCATATGCAACTATTGTTTCTGCATGTTGTGGAACTATATAATCCTTATCTGATAGTCCAAGCCTTTCTGCAAATACCCTTATAAGTGTAGAATTAAATGTAAGAGGTCCTCCCTCGAATATTATAGGTGCTTTTAACTCAAGTCCCTGTGACAATCCACCTATTGTCTGCTTGGCTATGGCGTGAAATGTTGACAAAGCAATATCAGCCCTGTCAGCTCCCTGTATTAATAATGGCTGTATATCTGTCTTTGCAAATACACCACATCTTCCTGATATGTCATATACAGTTGTACCTTTTGCCGCAAGGCTCTCAAATTCTTCTGTCTTAACGCCAAGCAGTGTTGCTATCTCGTCTATAAATGCACCCGTTCCGCCTGCACAGCTTCCATTCATACGCATATCAGATGTCATAAGCCTGCCTGTATTATCATCAAAATAAAAGAAGATTACCTTAGCATCCTGTCCACCAAGTTCAATCGCTGTTCGTATATCCGGATACAGTCTTTGTACTGCCGCCGCATTAGCAACAACTTCCTGAATATAATGTATTCCCAATGCCCTGCTCACCGGCTTTCCACCTGAACCGCATACTGCTGCCTTAAAGTTTTTCCCACTAAGGAGCTCCTTTACCTCACTAAGAAGAGTTCTTGCTGTGTCAATCTGCCTTGCGTTATGTCTTACATATTTGGAATACACAACATCATTGGTATTAATATCTGTTATTACAAGCTTAACTGTTGTTGAACCTACATCTATTCCTACCCTTATATCACTATTATCTGATAATCTGTTCTTTACAAGTTCTTCCATCTTCATTGCCTTACCTTTATATATACTTATATATTTATATATATCATTTACATTTCATCAAGTGTAGTAATAATATCCTGCACATTCTCAACTATGTAATCTGCTCCTGCATTCTCAAGCTCATTTTCTTCAGCAAATCCATATCTGACACCGATAGACTCTATTCCGCAGTTCTTAGCTCCAAGAATATCATCTTTTCTGTCACCAATCATAATTGAATCAGCCTTGATATCATTTAAAATATCTGCTGTATCTGATACATTTGTTGTATCCGAAGCATTAGTAATATCCGCGTTATCAGCTTTATTTAGCTTTATAATCTGGTTAAATACCTCATTAATCACATCATCCTTATGTCTTCTTGCACCGCCCTCTAATTCACTTCCTACAGCTATATCAAAATATTGCTCTATATCAAAATACTTAAGTATCGTAGGAACATATATTTCAGGCTTACATGTTGCAAGTGCTGTTATGTAACCTTCTTTCTTTAAACTGCTTAACAGTTCTTTTATTCCATCAAATAATCTGTTCTCATATATTCCTGTATCTTTATATCTTTCCCTGTAATAATTAACCGCCTTTAACGCATCCTCTCTACTTAAGCCGTGAAATTTAGCAAAGCTTTCATCAAGCGGAGGTCCTATATATCTTTTAAGCACTGCCTCGTCATTCTCTGTTATCCCAAGCTTATCAAGTGCATACTGCACACTCTTTGTTATTCCCTCACTTGAATCTGTAAGTGTTCCGTCCAAATCAAATAAAATATATTTCTTTCTCATAGATTATCCTTTCAATTCTTTATATGTTATACAAATACAAAAGAGGTGCACCTTTTACGTCCACCTCTTTTGATAATCAATTATACTATTTTAAATTAATTTGACAACTCTGATTTGTCATTGTTTATAGTAATATTAGAAACTCCGTCTACACCATCAACAGATATGTTTCTGTCTGTCTTTGCCTGTATTGTATTAGCTTTCATAACATCTGTTATATCAAAGCCTGTTGTTTCTTTAATAGATTCTATTGTCTTTGCAAGCACCGATGGAACATAACCGCCCATCTGTCCTACACCAGAGCCATTAGAACTATCTGTGCTGTCAATAATTGTAACCTTATCTATGCTCTGAAGCGGCTTAGCTACCTGTTCTGCCATCTGTGGAAGTACCTTTACAAGCATTTCCATCATAGCTGCCTGACCATACTTCTCATAAGCTTCTGCCTTCTTCTCCATAGCTTCAGCTTCTGCTATACCTTTGGCTTTAGTTGCCTCAGCCTCTGCTATACCTGTCTTAGCAATAGCGTCTGCTTCTGCTTGTGCCTTAATTGCAATCGCTTCTGCTTCTGCCTGTGCTTCAACTTTCTTGGACTCAGCTCTCGCCTGTGCCTGTGCAATCTGACGGTACTTTTCTGCATCTGCATCTGCCATCTGTTTTGCCTTCTCAGCATTAGCTGGTTCAACTATAGTAACCCTTAAACTCTCTTTAGTTCTTTCAGCCTGCTTCTGTGCAAGTTCTATATTCTTCTGCTCTGATGCAATCTGAACCTGAATCTGTGCTTCTGCAATCTCTTTTTGTCTTTGCTGTTTAAGAAGCTCTGCATCCATCTGTGCCTGTATTACATCTTTCTGTGTAATATTAGACTGGATATCGTGTGCTAATTCTGCTTTAGCCTGTGCTGTCTGCTGTTCCTGCATATAATTGGCTTCAAGGACTGCCTTATCCTTAGCCGCCTGAGCTATATCTGCCTCTGCCTTTAACTTGGCTGACTCACCTTCCTGACGTGCCTGTGAAGTCTTAATCTGCATATCTCTTGCAGCTTCTGCCTTCTGGATTTCAGCATCTTTCTTTCTCTGGGCAATCATACCATCACCAAGTGCCTTGATATATCCGTTCTCATCAGATATATCTGTGATAGTGAAGTTCTTAACCTCAAGACCCATATTGCCAAGCTCTGTACCTACAACTTCCTGTACCCTTGAAGAGAATTCTTCTCTCTTCTGATAAAGCTCCTCAACTGTCATAGTTGCAATAATCTCTCGAAGCTTACCTTCAAGAACTGCTATTGCTGTACCCTGAATGTTATCAATAATCTCTTTCTCGTTACGTCCCGTAAACTGTTCAATTGCTGTAAGAATACTGTTCTTTTCATTTCTTACTTTGATAACCGCTGTTGTAATTACACTAATTGGTACACCCTGGCTTGAAAGACTGCTTCGTGTCGCAACACTGAGCGGTATATTTCCAAGCGAAATATAATCAATTCTTTCAAATACTGGAATTACAAGTCCACCACCACCGGTGATGACCCTTTTCTTCATACCAGTTACAACTCCTGCCTTGTCCTGTGGTACTTTTTTCCACATTCTAAGTACAACTGTGAGAATTAATACAATTCCCAGTACTGCAGCTACAATGCCAAATAGACTTGACTCTGTGCCATATCCCATATAAACCTCCATTCTGCCATTCCGGCTTCTGGCTTATCTGCCAGAATATTTATCTTCAAGACGTGATGTGCTCTCTACTATTATATAATCACCATCAAATCTTAAGATATTAACTTCTTTATCCTGCTTAATAGGCTCACCATCTTCTGCCTTGGCAGGATATGTGACATTTGAGCCTGTGCTTAATAATATGCTCACAGCCCCGACACCACCTTTGGGAATTGCATTACTCACTGTTCCCCTGCTTAACAATATTTCACTCTTCTCTGCGGCAAAATTCTCAACCTTTTTCAGTCTTTTAATAATTGACTGTAATATAACAGCACATATGTAGCCTGCCACAATGCCAATCACAATAAGAGCCGGTTCAGAAAGCTTTCCATTAAATATCATTCCTGTACAACCAAATACTAACGCCCATAAACACAGGCTGTTAATTGAAAATGGCAGAAAATCAAGAACCATATCAGAGCCGAATTCTAACTGAAATATATCTATTGATATAAAATCAACAAATCCATCAAACAAATTAAGCACTATACTACAAAATGGAATAAGAATTCCAATTATAATACACGCTATACATATCGTATTAAACATAGAACCTCCCCTCATATAAGGTCAATCCAATCATCTGATTACAACAGTATTTCTTAAATGCAAGGATATTACACCTTTTACATTGTCTTATATTTTATATTGTCTTACGCATATTCAATTTAATTAAAATCTAATATACTTAATCAAAATCTGATATACTTAACTAAAATCTGTTATATATATCCACCTGCATACTGTCAGTTATATTAGAAATATATTCTGAATATTTGTTGTTAAGTACATTTGACGCAATTGTTTCATCTGATGAACCATCATATGACTTATTAATAAAATACAGTACATAATAACAGCCTGATGATGAATTCTCTATAACTGTTACATCTCCAGCCTTTCTGTCATCTGAAAGAAGCCAGTCTGATGTTCCTGTGTCCATATTAGAACTTACTACCTTGCTAAAGAGCGAACCATTGATGTCATCATATTTAGTGTCACCATCATCTGCATATCTCTTACATAAATCATTAAATGCCTGCTCGCTCACAGCTCCTGCCGCAAACTCATCTGCCTTTGCCTTGGCTGCCTGCATCTCACCGTCAGTTGTATCTACAGCTTTTATTGTAAATTCACGATAATCAACCTGATCATATGTATCCTTATGTTCTTCATAATACTGTTTAACTTCATCATCTGTAGCCTTTAAGCTGTCTGTAAGTTCTGTTCTATAAGCATCTGCCTTAAGATATTCCATTAAATAGCTCTTTATATTCTTCTTGGTAGCATAATTACCAAAGTTCTGCTTATAATATGCCTTTTCATCTAATGATGCGGCGGCAGCGGCACTTTCAGCCTGTTCTACAAGCTTGTTGTAATCCTCATCTGCTGTTGTGTATTCGTAATTATTGTCAGCAGCATCCTTTAATAATGCCTTAGTTTCCTTAATTGTATTAACTGCATTATCCGCAAAATAAGCATACCATGTTCCACCTGTCTGTGAATTAGTCTGTGACTTATCATTCTCAGAGCTTTTATATCCCATATAAGAGAAATAGTCTGCCATTGTCGTATTTCCGTAAAATGTCTGTGATAACAGTGCATTTTTAGAAATATTATAATACATATCAAATTCTATCTGGCTTATATTCTCTGAATCAACTTTTATAAACTTGTTATGTATTCTTGAATATCTTGTTCCCAATGTTATTACTAAAGCTAATACTATTCCAGCAAGAACGCCAATTCCTACAACCTTAAATATAAAGCTTTCTCTTTCCTGTTTTCTTTGTTCAGCCTTTCTTTTAGCCATCTTCTTATCGTATTTTGTAACTATCTTCTGTGTGCTGTCATTCTTTGTATTGTTATTGCCAGCCATTTTTAATCCTCCTGATTATTTGATTATTAATATTTATATATATTATTAAATATTATTCAAAGCCATTAGCTTCTTTAATTCTGTCAAGCTTTTCCATCCATGCAGCAGGACTTGCATCACTTGGCATTCTTAAATCTCCTCTTGGAGATACTGCAACCGAACCGACCTTTGGTCCGTCTGGCAGGCAGGAACGCTTGAACTGCTGTGCAAAAAATCTCCAGGTAAATGTTCTTAACCATTTGTATATTACAGCAGGGCTATAATCATTTGCAAATGCAATATTAGCTATTCTGAATAACTTTTCTGGTCCGACTCCAAACCTTAACATATGATACATAAAAAAATCGTGAAGTTCGTATGGACCTACAAGATCTTCTGTCTTCTGATGTATTGTTCCATCTTCATTAGGTGGAAGAAGCTCTGGACTTACAGGTGTATCTAATACGTCAATAAGCACCTCTGATAATTCTTTATTAGCACAGGTATCAGCATAATATCTTACAAGATGTCTTACAAGTGTCTTTGGAACAGAAGCATTAACTCCATACATTGACATATGGTCGCCGTTGTAAGTTGCCCAGCCTAATGCAAGTTCTGACATATCACCTGTTCCTATTACCATTCCGTTAGTCTGGTTGGCAATATCCATAAGGATCTGTGTTCTCTCTCTTGCCTGTCCATTCTCATATGTTACATTATGAACATCTTCATTATGTCCGATATCTTCAAAATGCTGTCTTACAGACTTCTTTATATTAATCTCTCTTAATGTACAGCCAAGCTTTTCTGTCATCTTAACTGCATTATTATATGTTCTGTCAGTTGTTCCAAAGCAAGGCATCGTAATACAGTTAATTCCATTTCTGTCAAGATTAAGAATATCAAATGCCCTTACAGTTACAAGAAGTGCAAGTGTTGAATCAAGTCCCCCTGATATTCCTATAACTGCACTCTTACAGTTAGTATGCTCTAACCTTTTTTTTAGTCCATATGTCTGTATGTCAAGTATTTCCTCACATCTTGCATCTCTTTCCTTCTTATCATCTGGAACAAATGGTGCTTTATCAAAATATCTTTTTAATTCCAAAGTACGTTTTTTTAATTCAGGGCAGGTAACATATTTATATGCTTCCTTCATATTTTCATCTACATTCACATCAAATGTAGACATTCTTCTTCTTTCCGAACATATTCTGTCAACATCAATATCCGCATACACTGCTTCATTGGTGAACTTCTTAGCCTCTGCAAGCACTGTGCCATTCTCGCATATTAGATTATGTGCACCGAATACTATATCCTGTGTCGACTCTCCATCACCTGCTGTTGAATAAATGTATCCGCATACAAGTCTTGCCGACTGTCCTTTAACAAGCTCCCTTCTGTAAGCTGACTTTCCTATAGTCTCATTGCTTGCAGAAAGATTGACAATAATTGTCGCTCCGTTAAGTGCGTGTCTTATGCTTGGTGGTGCTGGTGTCCACAAATCTTCACATATCTCAATTGCAAGTTTAACTTTATTACTGCTTCCAAACTGACATATCAGGCTTCCACCAAAATCAACATCTTCTCCATCTATATTAACAGACACATTGCCCTTAAAGCCTTCTTTAAATTGTCTTCTCTCGTAGAATTCCGCATAATTAGGTATATTCATCTTAGGCACAAGTCCAATAATATGTCCATTCATAAGCACTGCCGCCACATTATAAAGCTTTCCCATATACATATATGGAAGTCCGACAACAACAGCCATTCCTTCATACTGTCCGGTATATTTCTTTAAATCAATCAATGAATTATATGCTTCATCTATCAATGTATCCTGTAAGAACAAATCATTGCAAGTATATCCTGTAATACACAATTCAGGAAAGCTTACAATTGCAGCTTTATTATCATATGCTTTAGTGATAAGTTCTTTAATCTGCTCTGTATTATAACGGCAATCTGCAACCTTTATCTTGGGTGTCATTGCCGCAGCTCTTATATATCCATCCTTCACTGGTATAATTCTCCCTTATACAATTTTTAATTAGTATATCAAAACTAACAACTATTTACAACGCAAAAAAGTCCAGAGACCGACATTTATAATGCTGATTACACGTCTGCTGGACTTTTTGACACCGTATTTATTATTCGTGGAATGCTGATGAAATCTCTGTTGCGATTTCCTTCATTCCATTTTCTGCTGTTGACATCATCTCTTTTGCACCAGTTGCCGCTTCTGTCATCATCTCTTTTGCTCCTGTGGCTGCTTCTGTCATAAGATTTTCTACTGTACTCTTGTTATTATTTCCTGAACCAGAATTACTCCCGCTTTCAGAGTCATTCTTTGCTCCACAGCCAACAAGAACTGCCATAACTGTAACCATCATAGCTCCGATAATGAACCATTTTAACTTAGACATAAATCCTCCATTCTTATGCCTGCCGCATAATATTATATTTATGAAATAAACCAATATAAGCGTATACAGCCATTGATAATGGTATCATTAATAATGGTATATACGCTTATATTCATATAATATTATGTCCCTGTTAAAATCTATTATTCATCATCAGGCTTTTAACTGATGACTTAAATACTTGTATAACACAACTGTTATAACGCCGTCAATAACAGCTTTAATCACATTAAATGGTGCAACCGCCAATGCGACAAATGAGAATACATCTTTAATTGAAGCATTAACCTTTGTTCCCATAGCAATCAATGTATCCATAGGAAGACCGTAAAGTTCTGAATACTTAGGAAGCAGATACCACGCATTAAGTGCCATACCAGCTATTACAAGTATTATTCCACCTATTGCAAGTGATACTACAGCCATCTTTCTTGTCTTTTTAATGTGATAAATTATAGAAGCCGGCACAACATACATACAGCCAAGTATGAAGTTAGCAAAATCGCCAACAAATGCTGTTGTAGTTCCTTTCATACAGAAATGAAGTATTACCTTAACTGCTTCTATAACGACTCCTGCACAAGGTCCAAGCATAAATGAACCTATAAGCACAGGCACTTCGCTGAAATCAATCTTATAAAAGCCCGGAGCTATAATTGGAATAGGAAAATCAAAGTACATAAGAATAACTGCTATTGCTGACAGCATAGCCATAATAACTGTTTTATTAACTTTCGTATTCTTTGAAGCGAATTTAACTCCGTTTCTTTTCTCAATAAGCACTTCACTTGCCCTTGCAATCACAAATACTATAATCATAAGAAGAAGTGATATACCTACAAATTCAATATTCTTACGAATGACATCTAGTAAGTTACTCATTATTGTTCTCCACTCTTAAATAATATTTACACATATACCAACAGTTATTTAAGATCCGAAATATTACCTACACTTACACGTAATACTCTGTGTCCTTCAAGAAGCTTATTCTCTATTCTTATGAATACAACAACTCTTATCTTCTTACCTGTCTTAGTCTGAAAATAATGCTCATAGCAGGCATATCTCTGATCAATAAATGTCTCTCGAAGCTCTGTTATTATGCCCTCATAGTCAATATCCGGCACAATATCCTTGAACACAAGACCATTTTTCATATCTTCTTCTGTGTAGCCAAGCATTTTAACAAAACCTTCATCAATCTCAATTATCTTGCCACTTCTCATCTCCATAGCAAAACGTGTAAATGGGAGTTTTCTCATTAAATTATCTGCCATAACTTTTGTCCTCCATAATTATATATTCTGGTCTATTGCTTTTATGTATTTCCAGCTGGGTATTGCATTAATCTTTCCCAGCAGAAAACACATATAACTTTAACTATCAGCTATTTAGAAAGTGTTGCAAGTCTTTCTTCAACCTGTGCAAGCATATTAGAATATTTCTCTAATTTAGCTTTTTCTTCATCTATCTTAGCCTGTGGTGCTTTAGATGTGAACTTCTCATTATTAAGCATACCATTGCAACGGCTGATTTCCTTATGAAGCTTATCTTCTTCTTTCTTTAATCTCTCGATTTCCTTATCAATATCAACAAGCTCTGCAAATGGAATATAGATAACTGCATCTGGAATAACTGTTGATACTGCATCTTCTGGAATACCAGACTTATCAGACTGGATTACAACTTCACTCGCATAACCTAATGTCGCAAAGAATACTTTACCATTAGCGAATATATTTCTAACATTCTCATTCTCTGAAACAATATATACAAGTGCTTTACGACTTGGTGCAACATTCATTTCAGCTCTTAAATTTCTTATATTGCGGACTGCTGTCTTAATTGTTTCGATGGCATTTTCATCTTGTGAATAGTTATTATCTTCTGTGTATACAGGCCATGAACTTATCATAATAGACTCTTCCTCATCCTGAATATTACAGAATATTTCTTCAGTGATAAATGGCATATATGGATGAAGAAGCTTAAGTGCATCTATAAGAACCTTCTTTAATGTCCATATAGCTGCTGTCTTAGTTGTATCCTCGTCATTGTAAAGACGTGGTTTAACCATCTCTATATACCAGTCACAGAATTCTTCCCAGATAAAGTCGTTAAGCTTGGCAACTGCTATACCAAGGTCGTACTTTTCCATATTATCTGTAACTTCTTTAATAAGTGAATTCATCTTTGATAATATCCACTTATCTGCCGCTGTAAGATTAGCCGGCTTCTCATCTGTAGCCTTTATCTTGTTGTCTGGGTCATTCATCATTATGAATCTTGAAGCATTCCATACTTTATTGGCAAAGTTACGGCTTGCCTCAACTCTTTCCCAGTAGAAACGCATATCATTACCAGGTGCATTACCTGTGATAAGTGTATATCTTAAAGCATCTGCACCGTACTTATCAATAACTTCAAGTGGGTCTATACCATTTCCAAGTGACTTACTCATCTTACGTCCCTGTGAATCTCTTACAAGTCCGTGGAATAATACCTTGCCAAATGGCTTCTTACCCATCTGCTCATATCCTGAGAATATCATTCTGATAACCCAGAAGAATATAATGTCATATCCTGTTACAAGTACATCTGTAGGATAGAAGTAATCAAGCTCAGGTGTATTATCCGGCCAGCCAAGTGTTGAGAAAGGCCAGAGTGCTGATGAAAACCAAGTATCAAGTGTATCTGGATCCTGTTCCATATTAGAGCTTTTACACTTAGGACATGTACATACCTTATCCTTAGATACTACCATCTCACCACAATCCTTACAGTAGTAAGCAGGTATTCTGTGTCCCCACCATAACTGTCTTGATATACACCAGTCTCTTATGTTATCAGTCCAGTTAAAATATGTCTTATCCATAGAAGCTGGAACAAGTTCAATATCACCATTCTTAACGCCTTCAACTGCTGGCTTGATAAGCTCATCCATCTTAACGAACCACTGCTGTTTAATCATAGGCTCAACTGTTGTCTTACATCTATCGTGTGTACCAACATTATGAACGTGGTCTTCAACCTTAACCAAAAGTCCCTGTGCATCAAGGTCAGCTACCATAGCTTTTCTTGCTTCGTATCTGTCCATACCGGCATACTTTCCGCCAAGATTGTTAATTGTAGCATCATCATTAAGTATGTTAATCTCTGGAAGGTTATGTCTTTTACCAACCTCAAAATCGTTAGGATCGTGAGCCGGAGTAATCTTAACAACACCAGTTCCGAATTCCTTATCAACATAGCTGTCTGCGATAACAGGTATCTTTCTATCTGTAAGTGGAAGGTATACTTCCTTTCCAATAAGATCTGTATATCTTTCATCATCCGGATTAACAGCAAGTGCCGAATCACCAAGAAGTGTCTCTGGACGAGTAGTAGCTATCTCTACATATCTTCCTTCTTCACCAACTACAGGATAATTGATATGCCAGAAATGTCCTGCCTGCTCCTCGTGTTCAACCTCTGCATCTGATATAGATGTGTTACATACAGGACACCAGTTTACAATTCTTGAGCCCTTGTATATAAGACCTTTTTCATATAACTTGCAGAATACTTCAAGAACCGCCTTAGAACAGCCATCATCCATTGTAAATCTTTCTCTGTCCCAGTCACAAGATGAACCAATCTTCTTTAACTGGCTTGTGATAGTTCCGCCATATTCTTTCTTCCATTCCCATGTTCTTTTAAGAAAGCCTTCTCTTCCAAGCTCGTGCTTGTCAATTCCTTCTTCTTTTAAGGCATTGGTAACCTTTACTTCTGTCGAAATACTTGCGTGGTCAGTTCCTGGCACCCATAATGCTTCATATCCCTGCATTCTCTTAAAACGAATAATAATATCCTGCATTGTATTATCAAGTGCGTGACCCATATGCAGCTTTCCTGTAATATTAGGTGGTGGCATTACAATAGTAAATGGTTTCTTATCCCTGTTTACTTCTGCGTGAAAATATTTCTTATCGAGCCACTTCTGGTACAATCTGTCCTCTATCTCTGAGGGATTGTAGTTCTTTTCCAATTCCTTACTCATAGTAGTAATCCTTTCTATATCCTAAGAAAACAATCTATTTAACCGATATAAATTCCGCCATTAATCAGCATAACATATCTTATTATAGCATAATATATTATTTTCTTATAATCTCAATCTGTTTAATCATAATATTACCAGCTAAAAATGTCAACACGCCTCTATTTCTTTGATGTTAAATTCACTTCCCTGCAAAAGATATGTATGTGTACTTCCACATTCAGGACATATCTTTCCATATTTTACCGTTTCATATTCAGCCTTGCAGTCCTCACAGTAAGTAACTGCATTTATCTTCTCTATAACAAGCTCAGAATTCTTTAATAAATCTTCCTTCTTTACCGCCCATTTCCAGCAGTCTGTAAGGTATGAGTCTATTACGGTGGATACTTCGCCAAGTTCTAATACAACTTTAGTTATCTCGGATATTTCATTATTCGCGGCTACTTCTTTTAAATCGTCTATTATGTGAAATACTACGCCTAATTCGTGCATTGAGGTAATTGCTCCTTTCTCTGTGATTTTTCTATCTATACCATAATACACTATAGGATAGAAATAGAACAACCACAATACAATCGCTGCCAAAAGCCGCAAAGGCTGTACAGCCTGATTATATTGCAGTTGTTCTTATCTACATAGGAAATTATCCTTATGTCATTATTACTATAGCTTAATATAATTATTACTAATTATCATTATCTGTTATCCAGCTATAAGGTTGTTTATTTCTTCTTAAACTTAATCTTTATAGCCTGCTTAGCTCCATAAGGAAGTATATACTTAAGCTTGTCTTCACTCTTTCTCATTGTACTACATTCTGGTAAATCCCTGTTAAGGTGTATTGCATCGAATTCACACTTAGTTGTGCATATACCACAGCCAATACATTTGTTAGGGTCTACTACAGAAGCACCACAGCCTAAACATCTTGCTGTCTCTGCTTTAACCTGTTCTTCTGTAAATGTAAGCTTAGCATCTCTGAATGACTTCTTATGGTCAAATGAATTATCTGTTCCAGGTATCTGTCTTGAAGAATTATCATAGCTTTCTACCTTGATGTTATTCTTGTCAAGTTCTATGAAATCCCTTCTGTTACGTCCTATTGTAAGTGAGCTGTGTGGCTGTACATATCTGTGGATTGATATAGCAGCTTCTTTACCAGCCGCAATTGCATCAATAGCAAATCTTGGTCCTGTGTATACATCTCCACCGATAAATACATCTGGATCTGTTGTCTGGTATGTAAGCTTGTCAGCTTTAACTCTTACGCCATCTATCTCAACCTTTGTGCCTTTTAATAAATCGCCCCAGATTGTTGTCTGGCCTATACTTAAGAATACGTGACTGCACTTAACTGTCTTAGTATCATTCTCATCATACTGAGGATTAAATCTTCCATCTGCATCCTTAACTGATGTACATCTCTTAAGGACAATTCCTGTAACCTTTCCATTTTCTGTAAGGATTTCCTTAGGACCCCAGCCACAGTCAAGCTTAACGCCTTCTTCTACAGCCTCTTCTATTTCTTCTTCTGAAGCTGGCATATTAGCTCTGTCCTCAAGACAGAACATAGATACATTGTAATCACCAACTCTTGTGCTTGTTCTTGCAACGTCAATAGCAACATTACCACCACCGATTACAACAACATCACCTTCAAGTGGGAATTCGTGTGTGCTTCCAGCCTCTTTTAAGAAGTCAACTGCTGACATAACGCCCTTGGCATCTTCGCCTGCAACTCCTGCTTTTCTTGAACCCTGACAGCCTATTGCTATATAAAATGCTTTATAACCCTGCTTCTTTAATTCATCAATAGTGATGTCCTTACCAACTTCAACACCTGTCTTAATGTCAACGCCCATCTGTCGCATAACATCTATCTCAGCCTCAACAACATCTTTTTCAAGCTTAAATGATGGAATACCATATACAAGCATACCACCAGCCTTCTTATTCTTCTCAAATACAGTTGGCTTGTAACCCTTCTGTGCAAGATAGAATGCACACGAAAGTCCGGCAGGACCACCACCAATAATAGCAATCTTCTCATCAAAATATCCCTTAGTTGCCGGAACTACTGGTTCTGGTATATAACGTGTATCTGCCTTTAAATCCTGCATTGCAATAAACTTCTTAACTTCATCTATTGCAATAGCTTCATCTATTGTTCCTCTTGTACAGGCATCCTCACATCTTCTGTTACATACATGTCCACATACTGCTGGGAATGGATTATCCTTCTTAATAAGTGCAAGTGCATCCTTGTATCTTCCCTGAGCTGCCATCTTAAGGTAACCCTGAACAGCTATATGTGCTGGACAGGCTGTCTTACAAGGTGCTGTACCTGTATCATAACAATTGATACGGTTCTTATCCCTGTAATCTTCTGTCCACATATGTGGTCCCCACTTCTGCTCTGATGGAAGTGGCATTTTAGGATACTTAATCTCGCTTCCGTCCTTAGTACATAACTTCTGTCCAAGCTTTACAGCTCCTGCCGGACAGTATTCAACACACTTGCCACAGGCTACACAGTTCTCTTTAGTTACCTTGGCAACATATGCCGAACGTGACATATTAGGTGTGTTAAATAACTGCGATGTTCTAAGTGCATAACAGACATTAACATTACAGTTACATATAGCAAATATCTTGTCCTGTCCGTCAATATTAGTAATCTGGTGAACAAAACCATTGTCTTCAGCCTTCTTGAATATCTCAAGTGCTTCTTCCTTAGTGATATAATGACCGCCCTTGCCTGTTTCAACAACATAATCAGCCATATCACCAACAGCTATACACCAATCCTCTGGATCATCTGCACAGCCTTCATCATAAGTCTTTCTTGACTTACGGCATGAACATGGGCTTGCTGCATATTTGCCATCATACTTATCAAGCCAGTATGATATCTTCTCTAAAGATATTGCCTCGTTATTCATATCAATAGCTTTCTCTACCGGAATAACGTGCATACCAATTCCTGCACCCCCTGGTGGCACCATAGGAGTAATCTTTTCCAATGGAAGACGGCTCATTCTCTCAAAAAAACGTCCCATCTCTGGATGTTCTTCAAGAACTGTGGAATTCATATTAGTAAATTCAGCACTTCCTGGTACGAACATTGGAAGAACATACTGCTTCTCGTGCTGTGGGTTTTCCCAGTTATATTCCAAAAGACCATTAAAAGACATCTGCTCAAGCTGCTTTTCAAGTTCTTTCTCGTCCATTCCTGTAATCTGCACCATCTGCTTAAGTGTCTTAGGCTTACGGACACCCATTTTTAATGCTATATTGGCCTGTTCATCTGTACATATTGGTGCAAGTCCCCAGTATTCCGGACTATCTGCTGTTAATTTTTCAAAGCCAAGCTTAATTGGCACTCTGTCTGTTATCATCTTGCCAAGCTTAAGTATTGGCTCTCTTACCGGAAGTTCCGGATGAGGATTTTTAAATTCTTCTTTACCCATAAATTGTCCTTTCCACCTTATAAAGGCTTTTATCTTCGTTGCTCACGTTAAATAATTATGCTCATTATGATTATGCTTCTTTCCATTCAATAACCTGGTTCTTTAACCAGTCTGTCCATTCTAATATTCCTTCACCTGTCTTGGCACTGACAGGTATTACCTTAGCATCAGGATTTCTTCTTCTGATATATTCCCTGCACTGTTCAATATCAAAATCAAAATATTCCATAACATCAATCTTATTGATAAGCACAACATCACACACTGAAAACATAAGGGGATATTTAAGCGGTTTATCATCACCCTCTGGTACCGAAAGAATCATAACATTCTTTACCGCACCTGTATCAAACTCCGCCGGACAGACAAGATTTCCGACATTCTCAAGAACTACCAGATCAATATCACTATCGTCAAGCTCATCAATTCCCTGTCTTGTCATATCAGCATCAAGATGACACATTCCACCAGTATGAAGCTGTATTGCTTTAGCACCTGTATCAGCAATTGTTATTGCATCAACATCTGAATCAATATCAGCCTCCATAACGCCTATTCTTAAGTCATCTTTCAACTGTTCAATCGTTCTTGTAAGAGTTGTTGTCTTTCCTGCCCCCGGTGATGACATAAGATTTAAAAGAAATACACCTTTATCTTTTAAATCTTTTCTTAAAAGAGCGGCACGTTCATCGTTACTTTCAAACACGCTTTTTTTCACTTCAATAACCCTAACGTCCTTCACTGCTAACCTCCCTGATTTAATATGAGCTAATAAAGCTGTTCACATATGCCAAGCCATAACAATAGCTTATTACATACTATGTGAATATTTAATTGTCAATAAAAGTCTGACTAAATTATGCCGTAATCAATCCCTGCTTTTATGCGTATTGCACTATGATAGCAATATGTTAAAAAAATGTCAATTATCAATTCACGAAATCAAGCTTTATCATAATAATATTATTATATATGTTTTAAAATAAAAAAACCAGTGTTATTGATAAAATGCAATCATTGAATGTTACCATTAATTACATTTATCTAAAACACTGGATAAAATATATTATTTAATCAAACAGGATTTCTCTGATTAAAATCAAAGCACTGACAGATAATTGTCCATCTGCTCTGACATTGCAGTGTAGTCCTCATTCATAGCCGCTGCTATCTCTCCGTAAAGAAGCTTTCTTGCTGTTGCAAGCATACGGTTATCTGCCGACTTCATTCTCCTTAACTCCTTTGCTCTGTCATTCTTTATGTTAAACAAAGCTCTTACAAGGTGCATAAGCTGTATAACGTCCTGTGATTTAACCATCTCGTCATACCTGGATGGGTGAATCTTTTCATTGAGTGCCTCATCCTTCTTACAATTCTTAGCACGGTCAATAAGCTTGATACAGGTATCCTTGCCAATTATGCTCCTAATCATAACTTTGTTATTCTCAACTGGCGAATATATAATACCTTTAGTGTCATATACAGGCTGAAGAAAATAATAATCTTTGTCAATTCCCTTTATAGGTGGTCTGCCTATCTGTTCAATCTCACATACACCTACAACTCCATAAACAACTTTTTCATTAACTTCAAACATATAACTCCTCATTTCTGTGTACTTTACCAACTTGAGTATTATTATACATCAATTCGACAATTTTTTCAAAATATTTTCTTTTAAAATTCTTTATAAAGAACAAAAAAGAACTGTGGCATCATACATACACCACAGTCCTTTAACATTATGTATCAATTGGAATTAATAGAGATTAACACGTCCTGCAACATTGCCGTTAGCAACATAGTAACATGCATTATCTTCTGGCTTTAAGTACATTTTCAGTTCCTTAATCTCTACATTCTGTTCCTTAGCATCTTCAACTATTCTTGCAACAAGAGTTTCCTCATCAACCTGTTTATTAGCATACTGGAAGAATAACTCCTTATCAAAAGTATTCTTAGCTGCCTTAGTTGTCTTTCTAATGGCTGGCTTCTTTGCCTTTACTTCCTTAACAGCCTTAGCTGCTGTCTTAGCTGCTGCTTTAGAAGCTGTCTTTTTAACTGCTGCCTTCTTAGCTGTGACTGCTGTCTTAACTTCTGCCTCTACACTCTTAGCTGTTGCCTTTACATCAGCTTCAACCTTCTTGGCTGCTTCCTTAGTTTCCCCGGCTGCCTTCTTTACTGTCTCAACAGTCTTAGCTGCTTCTTTCTTAGTTTCCTTAACAGTTTCTTTTGCTGCTGCCTTTGCAGGTGTCTTTCTTGTAGTGGTCTTCTTAACATCTGCACTCTTTGCTGTCTTAACTTCTGTCTTAGCCTCGTTACCAAAAATGTCCTTAGTTTCCATGATCAAATCCTCCATAAATTAATCATTACAAGTTAAAAAGTTCCTAATTGCATCGGTGGCATTACTCTCATCACTGCCAGTAGCTGTAACTTTAACCTCGATGCCTTCCTTTAATCCAAATGCCATAATCCCCATAAGACTTTTTGCATTAATGTTTTTTCCTTCGCCCTCAATCTCAATATGACTGTCAAACTTACATGCTATCTGAACTAATTCAGCTATTGGATTCTTATGTGCTTTGTTAATGTCTGCAACCTTAACCAATTCTGTCATCGTTAACATCCACCTATCCTTCATAAATTAATTACATTTGTAGAATATACCTCATATACCCTAATAAGTCAAGACCTGCTTAAATATTCTTATCGTTGTATCCCATATGATATAGTTCATTCATCTGCTCATCAAACTTATCTGTAACCTCATAATCAGACGTTATTGCAATTAACTGCTGTATCTTCTTATCGTCAGTCTGGATAGCTGAAATACCACTTATAACCTTATCATACACGCTTTTTAATTCAGTTATTGTGCCTTCTGGTTCAACACCCTCCTGACTTGTTAAAATACCAAGTGCATACGCACATTCATAATTTCCTGTCATTCTGGCATTATCATATCTGCATTTTGTCTGTATCGCTGTTCTTACAAGACTAACAACCATATTTACTCATTCATCTCCTTCTTGAAAGAGCTTATATATTCTTTGATAACATTTTCATCATAATTATTCTCTTTCATAAGAGTGATAAAATGTGAACCAACAATTGCACCATCAATAATATCCTCAAGCGGCTCTACGTCCCCGGCTGTTCTTATTCCAAATCCCATCATAACCGGAACAGGGCTGTTCTTCTTAACTTCCAAAAGATACTCTCTTATCTGCTTATGGAAATTAGCACCATTACCTGTAACACCCATCTGTGATACACAGTATACAAAGCCTCTTGCATTATTAACAATCATAGGTATACGCTGCTTAGATACCGGTGATACGAGCTGTATAAGAATTGGTGCAGCTTCATTTTCTGCAAGCACTGCATTAATCTCTTTCTGCTCCTCATATGGAAGGTCTGGTATAATAAGACCGTCCACTCCGCAATCTGCACACATTTCGACAAATTCTTCAAGTCCGTAATGGTAAACTGTATTATAGTACATCATAAACACTACAGGTGTAGTAAGTCCTTCTTTTCTTACCTCTTTCATAAGTGTAAATATCTTTGTTAAGGTTGCACCCTTCTGTATTGCTTCATAAGATGCTGCCTGAATAACCGGTCCGTCTGCTACAGGGTCAGAAAATGGTATTCCAAGCTCCATAACATCTATGCCTGCCTCCTGCTGTGCGAACATAATCTTCTTAGTTGTTTCCATATCTGGAAGCCCTGCTGTTGTATATGTGATAAATGCCTTTCTTCCTTCATTCTTTAAGGCTGTCATTTTTTCTTCTATTCTATTCATTATTTATTAGTCTCCTCTCCATTAAGATATTTCTTTACTGTGTGAACATCCTTATCGCCACGTCCTGAAAGACACATTACTATAATCTTTCCCTTGTATTCTCCCTGTGCCATTTTAAATACGTGGGCAAGTGCGTGGGCACTCTCTATTGCTGGAATAATACCTTCCATCCGGCAGAGTTCCATTAACGCATCCATACACTCAGCATCTGTAATTGATACATATTCTGCTCTTCCTGAGTCTCTTAAATATGCATGTTCCGGACCTACACCCGGATAATCAAGACCTGCTGATATACTGTGGGCAAGCTTGATATTACCAGCCTCATCCTGTAATAAATATGACTTCATTCCATGAAGAACGCCCGGTTCTCCAAGTGCCATAGCAGAAGCGTGCTTTCCTGTATCTATTCCAAGTCCACCTGCCTCAACACCGATAAGCTTTACATCTTTATCATCTATAAAATCAGCAAACATTCCTATTGAATTAGAACCGCCGCCAACACAGGCAACTACTGCATCAGGAAGTCGTCCTTCCTTTTCTAATATCTGTTTTCTTGCCTCTGTTGATATTATTCTTTGGAACTCTTTAACCATTTTAGGATATGGATGAGGACCTACAGCTGAACCGATTATATAAAATGTATCCTCCGCTCTCTCAGCCCACGTTCTTATAGCTTCGTTAGTTGCATCCTTAAGTGTTGCACTTCCTGTCGTTACTGCCTGAACCTTTGCACCAAGCATTTCCATTCTGAATACATTAAGTGACTGCCTTTCTATATCTTCAGCACCCATATATACTGTACATTCCATTCCAAAAAGTGCTGCTCCTGTAGCTATTGCAACGCCGTGCTGTCCAGCACCTGTCTCAGCTATAACCTTAGTCTTTCCCATTCTCTTAGCAAGAAGTATCTGACCTATAACATTGTTAATCTTATGTGCTCCTGTATGGTTTAAATCTTCTCTTTTAAGATATATCTTAGCACCATACTTCTCGCTTATTCTCTCTGCATAATATAAAGGTGTTTCTCTTCCTACATACTCTTTAAGATAGTACATATATTCTTTTATGAACTGAGGATCTTTAATAGCCTCATCAAATGCCTTCTCTAACTCATTAAGTGTATTCATTAATGATTCAGACACATACTGTCCGCCAAACTCTCCATAATATCTGTTATCCTGCATAATTGTTCCTCTTTTCCTTTAATTAAATATTACACCCAGCAAGCTTTGATAAGCTTTTCTGGCTTTATACCATAAATCTACACTGTTAATTATTAACAGCATTTATAAATGCTTTGACTTTACTTTCATCTTTGCCTTTAATAAGCACATCTTCATATTCAACACCAGAGCTTATATCAACAACATCAGGCTGTACGCATTTAACTGCCGCCGCAACATTGCCACTGTTAAGCCCCCCCGCAAGAAATAACTTCTTTTCTGTTATCTCAAGCTCTTTAATACTGTTCCAGTCAAACGTCTTACCCGAACCCGGAACACCTGCATCAAGAAGTATTCCAGCAACTTTATCAAGCTTCTGACTTTTTTCAACCTGTTCCTTAACTGTATTAATTATGTCGTCAGTTTTATCTGCATTATTGTTATCTGATATATTAACTGCCCTTATAATCGGAATTGTGTCTGCCTCATATACAGCCTTTTCAAGTGTGCCGTGAATTTGAATATAATCAAAACCTGCTTCCTGTATTTTATACAATTGTTCCACTGTTGGTGATACTGTAACAGCTACAGCTTTTATGTCTGATTTTTTCAATATATCAACTATTATCTTAGCTTCTTTTATTGTTACATCTCTTTTGCTCTTTGGATAAAATACAACAACACCGCCATAATCAGCACCATATTTTATAAGAAGTCCCGCGTCTGCTTCACTTGTAAGCCCGCAT
Source organism: Lachnospira rogosae (ex Hitch et al. 2025) (assembly GCF_040096455.1). Lineage (NCBI taxonomy): Bacteria > Bacillati > Bacillota > Clostridia > Lachnospirales > Lachnospiraceae > Lachnospira > Lachnospira rogosae (ex Hitch et al. 2025). The sequence continues at coordinate 143,946 of NZ_JBBMER010000002.1, forward strand.
ATCTTCACTTCAACAGGAGAAGCTATTTTTTTGCCTTTAAAAGCTCCTTATCGTATGTATCTTTAAATTCTCTTATAAGCTCTTTAGGATTAAGTGCTTCCATAAGCACTGTTCCGCAAAGCAACGCATCTGCCCTGCTGTCAGCAAGCGGCTTAACATCTTCACTGCCTTCCACCCCGCTCTCAGATACAAGAATCTTTCCTTCTTCTCTCATCTTAGGTGTCACCATATCTGAAAGCTTCTTAGTCGTATTAAGATTAACTTCAAATGTCTTTAAATTACGGTTATTAATTCCAATAATCTTAACATCAAGATTTATCATACGCTGCATTTCTTCCGCATCGTGAACTTCACACAGCACATCAAGTCCAAGACTGTATGCCAGATCATATAACTTCTTGAATGTCTTATCATCAAGTATTGCGGCTATCAAAAGAATTGCATCTGCACCTATAACTTTAGCTTCATATACCTGGTATTCATCAATTATAAAATCTTTTCTTATAATCGGAAGATTAGTCAGGCTTCTGATCTGCTTAAGATATTCTGTGCTTCCATTAAAATGATCTTCCTCTGTAAGACACGATATAGCATCTGCACTCTCACTATATTGTCTTATTCTTTCAGTCAGGTCTATCTTATTATCCATCTTTCCGTGGCTTGGAGAAGCCTTTTTAAACTCTCCTATTATTGATAAACCCTGCTTTCTTAAGGCATCATAAAAACTTATGCTCTGTCTTTTTAAATTAAGTGCTTCCTGCTTCATATCCTCTTCACTTATAGCATTTTTATGTTCTACAAGTCTTTTCTTCTTATCTTCTACAATAACGTCAAGAATCATATTATCTCCATTTCTACACATTTATTAATCAGATATTGCCATTAACAAAATTCTCTATCATTCTTTTTCCGTGTTCAGTATATATTGATTCAGGGTGGAACTGTAAACCGACAACCGGATATTTCCTATGCTTAACTGCCATAATCTCTCCGTCATCAGTTCTTGCAATTACCTCAAGCTCATCTGGAAGTGTACCCTCTATAATCGCAAGTGAATGATATCTTGCAACCTTTACAGGCGATGGAATTCCTTCAAATATACTGCTTCCATTATGAATAACCTCTGACTGCTTGCCGTGCATTAACTGCCTGGCATATGAAACTGTTGCACCAAATGCAACACCTATGCTCTGATGTCCAAGGCATATGCCAAGTATAGGTTTCTTACCTGTAAAATGCTTTATCACCTCAACACTTATGCCTGCCTCTAAAGGGCTCTTAGGTCCGGGAGATATAACTATTGACTCTGGATCTAACGCTTCAATCTCCTCTATTGTTATCTTGTCATTTCTTACTACCTTTATATCATTGTTAAATATACCTATAAACTGATAAAGATTATATGTAAATGAATCGTAATTATCAATTAAAAGAATCATAACTGTTCCTCCTTAACAAGTGTCTTGGCAAGTGCCATAACTTTATTACAGCACTCCATATATTCAAGCTCTGGCTTAGAGTCTGCTACAATTCCAGCTCCTGCCTGAAGATATACATAGTCACCTTTCTTTATCATAGTTCTTATTGTAATACAGAAATTCATATTACCGCCAAAATCAAGGTAACCTGTTGCTCCTCCATAAAGACCCCGTCTTACAGTTTCCAATTCATCTATAATCTCCATAGCCCTTATCTTAGGTGCTCCGCTTAATGTACCTGCTGGAAGGAATGATGATACAAGGTCAAGAGGATGATATTCTCCATTTCTTCTTCCCTCTACCAACGATACTATATGCATTACGTGTGAGTATCTCTGCACATTCATAAACTTTGAAACTCTCACTGAACCTAACTCACTTATCTTACCACAGTCATTTCTTGCAAGATCAACAAGCATTACATGTTCTGCTCTTTCCTTCTCATCACTAAGAAGCTCATCTTCTAATGCTATATCTTCCTCCTTAGTTCTCCCACGTCTTCTTGTTCCAGCTATAGGACAGGTATATACTTTAGAATCTGTCTGCTTTACTATCATCTCTGGTGAGCTTCCTATTATTTCAAAATCCCCAAAATTATAATAATAAAGGTATGGTGATGGGTTAAGCTTTCTTAACTTCTCGTAAAGATTAAAACCTGTCTGTTTTGTCTTGACTGTCCATCTCTGTGATAATACTGTCTGGAAAATGTGTCCTTCTTTTATATAATTCTTAATCTTCTCAACCTTCTGGCTGTATTCATCTATCGTGTCCGATTTTTTCACAATCTGGCCATCAAGCTCCATATCAATCTCTTCGTTATGATATTTACCAACGCCTTCTCTTGCTGTCTTTATAAGTTCCTCAGCTTCCTTTAATGCTCTTGCTCTGCCTTCTTTGCTATCTTCATCAAGAACTACTGCTGTAAATGTTTCAGCCTCGTGGTCGATTGCTATGAACTTTGAAGCTAACATAAGCTGTATTGTTTCTATGCCTATCTCATCTTCATTATCATCTGGGAGATTCTCTGTATATCTTATATAATCATATCCAAGACTTCCAACAAGTCCTCCCATGAATTCAAGTTCTTCTGCATCTTTTATTATTTCAAATTCATCGAAATATTCCTTTAATCTTACAAGCGGATTACCTTTTCTTACTTCCCTGCTTCCGTCTGATTTAGTAATTACAAGACTGTCCTTATCTGACTGGATAACCTCCTGTGGGTCAACTCCCATAAATGTGTATCTGCCATTTTCCTTATCATTACTCTCCATAAGAAAGCCCTTCTTTTCTCTTCCAAGCCCCTTATAAAGCTCAATAGCTGATTCATTAACAATACTTACTGTCTTTTTGTATGCTTTTAATCTTCTCATACACCAATCCTCACTTCTTATTAATCTTCCTGTCAGATATCAGACTTTTTCTTATCGCTTAAAATTTATTATGTAAAGAGATTCCTATCACACAAAAAAGTCCCCGACAGGACATTCCTGTCAGGGACGATAAATCTCGTGGTGCCACCCTTATTCACAAGTACATTCAACTACATATCATAATATATTATATCACTTATGCTGTGCATATTATATACACATCAAATGCTTTACAAGCCTTTAAGTGAAACCGAATAATTCATATTACCATTATATGTATATACAGCATATATGGCAATCATATACAGTGTTATAATTATAATATAACTATAAGCTGTTATACATATAATGTTATTAAAATATACTTATCTCATTATCGGATACTATTATATCCTCCCTCTATAACGTGAGGACACGTCACAGACTACTAGGCTGTTACGCTGTTAATCTGTGCATCTCCCAAGCCCATTCCTTTATGACTCCCATACCAGCTTTCCATCACCGCCGGCTCTCTGTAATGTTCCTTCATAAAGTACTATCTTGTTCGCAGACTTTAGTGTATTAAAATGTTGAAGTTATGATAGCACTAACTAACCAATACGTCAACCCCAAAAATCAAATTTTTCCACTACATCAATTTTTCCACTTCATCAATATTTCCAATGGGCATTTCTGTATCATTATCTTCTTTTTCTTCCCAGCCCTGTGCATTTTTATTTTTATTATTAGCTGCCTTTTCCTTTGCCTCTTTCTCTGTATTAGGAAGTGCTTTATACTCATCAGACTTTCTGAACTCCTTATATACATCATCATATGCTGCCATAATTTCTTTCCTGGCTGGGTCATCCTCACTTATTCTTGACATAGCCTGTGTATATATGTCTGCCGCTTTTTCCTTTGACGTAGCACTTTTAAGTTGTTTCTTTAACGACTCTCTTAATACCTGAACCTTTGCCGCCTTGGCATAAGTCACAGGGTCGTTCTTTCTTAAATACTGCATTTCGTCTGCACTAAGCTTCTTACCTGACTCTAACTTACGGTACAGCTTCTGTACGAATTTCTTTTTTTCTTCTTCACTCATTCCGGTTGTCGGGTCAAATATAGAATCAACCGCTTCCTTTAACTGCAAACCTATAGATAATGTATCAATCTTAGCACTCTTATCCTCATTTTCTGCATAATCTTTTCTATACTTTTTAAAAAGATTATTGATAAGCCTTGTAGTTTTGCTCGTGCCTTTGGATTTATTATTGTTGTACAATGCCATACGGCAGCTATTTACTGCTGAGTTAATCTGTTTATCTTGTGTATTCATACTTACCTCCCTGGACATTCCAAAAAAAGATGGCACTGATAAAAAGTGCCATCCGTAGCGTATATTTAACATCCGTGTTATTATATATTTCATTGGTCAGCCGTATAAGCTTACGGCTTATTATTTACGAATAATATATCGTACAAAATATATAATACCTTAATATTAATACATAAAATAATTATAGCAGAATTTTTTTAAATATAGTCTTTAGCCACTCAAGGTTACTTTTCAGGTAATATAATTACAAAAGAATATCTTTAAGCTCTTTAAAGCTGTCTATTACCCCAACATATAAAGAAGGTTCAACTTCACCAAAACCATACTCGGCATATATAAAGTCTATTTCAGCTTCCCTTGCCGCATTGGCATCACCTGCTGTATCACCGACATATACCGGATTGCTAAGATTATTTCTTTCTATAAGTGTTCTGTTGCTTACTGCCTTTGGTGCTCTTGTTCTGCCCCAGCACTCTGTATCACTAAAATATTTTTCAAGCTTATGTGCCTTTATAAATGCTTCAATATATCCGTCCTGACAGTTGCTTACTATATACAATGGATATTTTGTCTTAAGCTCTTTAAGTGTTGCCTCAAGCTCTGGAAATAGCACTCCACCCATCTTTTCAAGATATCCATTTTCAAATTCGCACAGCTCGTCCATAAGTGCATTTCTTACTTCTTCCTTCTCATCAGGAAACAGCTTTGCCGCAATATCATACATAGGAAGTCCCATACACTGTCCCAGTTCTTCTATTGTTATAGGCTCTCTTACTATCTCTTTATGTCTGTCTAATATAATATTCCACGCTTCACATATAGGCTTTGATGAGTTCCATAATGTTCCGTCAAGGTCAAATATTATGCTGTCATACTTGTTTTTTAAATCCATATTCTTCTCCATTTTAATCATCATTTCTGTTCCTGCTTTGTGCACATAACGATTTTAATTCATAAGCTTAATTCATAAATTACGCATTTTCAAGACATCTGTCTAACTCTGCAAGTACTCCTTCAAGCTGTTGTTCATTAGTTATATCATATACAATAGAAAAACAATCCTTTGCAAGTGCATATTCCTTATCCTTAAGCATTAACTCTCCAACCCTGTATACAATACCGATCGTCTTAGAGTCCGGGCCCGGCTCAACATTTTCTTTATCAAACATTGCCTGCATTGTGCGGATATCATATTCTTTATCATCCTTAGTTACGCCCTTATCTTTGGCTTCCTTAAGTGCATTTTCTATATAATTAAGCTCTGAATCTGCATTATCTGTGTGGTAATAGATATTACTGTATGTGTAGCACGCCTTTGCCATATCTGTGTTGTATGATGAAAGATAATAAAAGCCCATATTTCTGTAATACCTTGCCATAGTTGCCCTTGTACAGCAAAATCTATATGCCTGCTTAGTGACATCAAGGTATCTTGACATCATATTAAGGTATTTGTAACATTCTGCAAGCCCAAGATATGAATCCAAATCAACCGGATTCCAGCATAGTGCTTTCTTATAGGCGTCTTCTGCCCTCTTGTACTTTTGAAGCTTCACGCATAAATCAGCATAAGTCCTGTAATATTCTGCAATTGGAAGCTCTGGCATAAGTATTTCTTGCTGTGGCTCAAAATAGCACGCATATATATAATATTCCATAATATGATTAGTACACAGCCATATTGTATCCGTACCTTCTGACTTTCTTACATTAAGATCATTATCCAGCATACCAGCTTTTCTTTTATCTTCGTATTCAAGCTCTATGACATCTAACACCTTCATAAGTATATCTGCCGCTTTATCATAATCTCCTGAATTAAATACTTCCTCATAATCTCCATACTGGCTCTTTAATTCATTAAGCTTTGTGTAATCCATTTTAACTTTTTCCTTTCCGGATATTATAACTTTTAGTATCTTTTCTTAATAATTCTGGCTTTTTTCTTTTCTTGATATTCTGCCACAAGGATTGCTATGCTTCTTTCCGGTACACAGACGCTTCTTGCTTCTTTATCAATAAATGCTTTATCCTGCCCATCATTCGTGGCTGCTATTATCTTAAAGTTGCTGCTTCCCTCAACCTTTGGCAGGGCAAGATTGTGCTTTTCCCAATGCATATTATAAGCTATGTATATAAGGCTTCTTGACTTATCATCTGCGTAGGAATTGCAATACATAATTCCTATCTGCCTGCAATAATTCTCCATATCAGCATACCACGCATTGCCTCCGTGATATGACATATCCGGATAACCTAATGATTTGGAGTCACTTAACGAAAGACTTTCCCTGCTGTGAAGAATACCATATTTCTTTCTTAAGCCAATAAGCTTCTTAGTCCATTCCAATATCTGCATTGAATCATTGCTTGTTCTCCAGTTCACCCACGAAAGCTCACTATCTATGCAATAAGGGTTATTATTTCCCTGCTGGGTGTTCATAAATTCATCTCCCGCAAGAATAAGCGGCGTACCCTGCGATAATATAACCATAACAAGAGCATTTTTAATCTGCTTAATTCTTAACTGTCTTACCTTAAGCTTTCTCGTACTGCCTTCTTCGCCGCAATTCCAGCTGAAATTATAATTCTCACCATCTCTATTATTCTCGCCATTAAGCTCGTTATGCTTGCGGTCGTAGCTCACCAGATCATACAGTGTAAAGCCATTATTACTTGCCACATAATTGATAACCGCAGCATTATATGGATTAGCACCTGCCATATTAATAAATGGCCTTAACATATCCTCATCACCTTTTAAATAACGCCTTATCGTATTCTGTGCATCATTATTACAGCTTGCCATATGCTTATATGTACCCCTGTCTGAATTCCAGCCGACAGTAATTATCTTTGTATCTGCAAGCTGTGGATCTGCTGCCAGCACATTTAGGGAATGTTCATCACAGTACAGGTGCACTCCGTCTATATGGTATTCCCTTACCCAGTACCTCACGCATTCAAGAATATATGCCGTTTTAACACCGTCAAAGAAGAATTCCATCACAACTTCAATTCCGTTATTATGCAGGCATTTTACCATATTCTTGAATTCTGTCGTGTAATCATTATATTTACCTGCCTTTTCACTAATATTATCCTCTGCTGGTATACTGTAAGATGCCTTAGGTGCATAATAAAATGCCTTGGTATAGCCCCAGCAGTTAAGCTTTTCTGCCTTTTTAGTAACAGTATTATTATAAATGCTTCCTTTTATCACACCATATCTTAAATATTCACTGCTGTCTATGAATTGAGGAAATCTGTATGCCTCATCAAATTCATATGCCGGCATAAATTCAAGCGTAGTAATACCAAGTTCCTTAAGATATGGTATTTTCTCTACAATCCCCCTGAATGTCCCCTTTGCCTTTACCTTTGATGACCTGCTTTTTGTAAATCCACGCACATTAAGCTTATAAAAAACACAGTCATTATATGGCAGATGCAGTGGCACATCACCTTCCCAATTAAAGCTTTCAAGCTTTACCGGACTTAAATGTAATGTATTTTCTTGCTCAACTCCAAATACTTCACAGCCTGTAACCGCCTTGGCATAAGGATCAACAATATATTCATCATCAGCCTTGTAACAATACAACATTCTCTCTATATTATCATCACACACACATACAGAATATACTGTCCCCATTCTTTTTTTTAACGGAATTTCCTCTTTTAATTCAAGAGTATCCCTATCAAAAAAGCATAGTTTTATATCCGTATCCGTACTACAATCATAAGCAAAATTATATCCATTTTCTATCCTGTTACACCCCATAATACAAGGGTTACCACTCTCACATCGCATAATATGCCTCCATTTCAACTGTCTTATACTTTATCATAATAATCCAGTATAATCAAATTCTGGAATAAAGCTTTCATCTGCTGTACCGCCCTCTTGTATAAAGCCGTTGACAACACCTAATTCAATGGCATAATCTACAACCTCATCATATTCTTTCTTAGTGACCCTCCTGTTAAGATTATCGTATTCCTTAATTCTGTTTATCGGTGTGTACTGGTTCATAATGCTTATGTATATGTCATCTTTATATGTATCATACAGGTACTTGATTACAGCCTTGGAGTCTTTCACACACGCAGGCAGAAGAAGATGTCTTACTATGACACCTCTCTTCATAATCTGCTCTTCAACATACCCCTCTTTTACGAGTTCATCTTCTGCTGTAAAGAATACCGGCTTACCTGTCTGTCTTATCATTTCTTCTAATGCTTTCTTCGCAGTTTCTGTATAATCTGCAGCATATGAATACTGCTGTGAAAGCCTGCTGTCCATATATTTAAAATCCGGCAGATATACATCCACTATGCCATCTAACATTCTTAATGTTTCAACATTTTCATATGCACTTGTATTGTATACAACCGGTATTCTAAGTCCTTTATTTCTTGCCTTTTCTATTGCCTTTATTATTGGAATTGTAAAATGTGTTGGCGTTACAAGATTAATATTATCAGCCTTATTATCCTGCAGACGAAGCATAACATCGCTCAGCTCATCTACAGATAATTCCTTTCCAACCTTTGCAGAAGCTATATCGTGATTCTGACAGAATACACATCTTAATGTACAGCCCGAAAAGAATATAGCACCACTTCCACGCTCTCCTGATATGCAGGGTTCTTCCCACATATGAAGTGCAGCCCTTGCCGCCATAATTTTATCATTCATAAGACAATAACCTTTATTATGTGTTCTGTCAATATTACAACGCCTTGGGCATATATTACATTTGTTATCTGGCTGTGTGCTTTGTGTCATCATAATCCTCATTTCTGCATATGTTTACTATTCTGCATATCTTTATTGTTCTTCTATTTATTCTTCTGTATATGTTCATTGTCTTCTATTATTGTTCCGCATATGTTGATTGCCTTTTATTTACTCTTCTTTGTTCATAAGCTCTTTTATCTTATTGAATGCGTGGCTTATTCCGCCTACTTCATTAATAAGCCCGGCTTTCACTGCATCTTCTCCTACAAGAATTGTTCCCAGATCCTTTGTAAGCATTTCTGTATTCATCATCATATTCTCTACTTCTTTTTCTTTTGTGTCGCTTTTTCTTGCAATAAATGAGACAATCCTTTTCTGTATGCGTTCAAAATAATCATAAGTCTGTCTTGCACCTATTATATTTCCATTCATTCTCACCGGATGTACTATCATTGTAGCTGTTGGAACAATAAATGAATAATCTGTGCTTACAGCAAGAGGAACACCTATACTGTGGGAATCTCCTATAACAAGAGATACCGTTGGCTTGTGCATTGACGCAATCATTTCGGACAATGCAAGCCCTGCACTTACATCTCCTCCGACCGTATTCATTAAAAATAATACTCCACCTATTGCATCATCATTTTCCACCGCAGCAAGCTGTGGAAGCAGATGTTCATACTTGGTTGTCTTGCTTGCAGCTGGAAGATTATCGTGTCCTTCTATCTCACCTATTATTGTAATTAGCTTAATCTTCTTTCCATTTTTATCCTCAAGCACAACCTGTCCATCTTTATTATCACTATCTTCACTCATATATGTGCTGACTCCTTTACAATATTCCTGACCTTTCATAAAAATCCTGGCCTATACAATACTATGTCAGCACACCCCAGAACACTTCTTATAAAGAATGTACTGACTTATCATCTTATAATATTGCCAATATTGTAAATATTATGCCAAATATTCTGTATCCATAAATATTTATTTTATAATTATCTGGAACCGGTCTATCTTCCTGCCTATAATGCCTGCATAACCGTCCTGTCCATTGTCTGTTTCATTGTCTGTCTGATAAGAATAATAATCCATATTCTTTCTGCTTACCCTGTAGTACGCATAATGATATCTTCCGTCTTTTAATGTTGCATATGGTGTCGCTTCATTTATAAGCAATGATGCCGGTGTATAATAATACACTTCAACCGCCTCAATCTCAGCTCCATTTCCTGCATAACCATTATAATAGTCATTAATATCTGAATTTCTGCTGTCAACATATGAAAGCCACCTGCCACCGGCATATACTCTGTATACAGCATAACCTTTATCAGTTGATAAGGTTATTCCAGTTATTCCAGTCCCCTGTATTCCTGCATAATCTTCATCATTAACTACCTCAGGAAGCCAGTAACTGCCTCTAATCTGTGCCCTGTAGATTACATTTACATTGGTATCAACATTTACTGCTTCAATTGCAGAACTTCCAGCAGCTTTATCTATACGTTCTATATTCTCTCCGTTATCGTCTGTATCTGGTCTATCTTTAAATGGTGAGCTGTAATCTGCATAAAATATATTGCCATCAAATTCGTGCCCATCTATTAAGTATGCTCCAAACTGCCACATCATACAATCCATACCAGGTTCTTCTATACCCCAGTGTGCAAGCCACATATTAAAACCTCTGGTATTCGCAAGCCGCTCCAAATTCAGTACATTTTTATAATAATTATAGTTAGCATATACGCCTGTCTTATAGCCTTCTTTATCCATAGCTTCAATAAATTGTATACAAAAATCCGTTAAAAGCTCACCATCTTTGTATACATCAAGTCCATTACTCTCCTTGTATCCGTCTGCATCTTCCATATCAAACCATACGCCACGGACAGGACTTCGCCCCTGCAACATTCTTAGTGTATGATTAATCTCAGATGTCACTTCATCACTTGTAAGTGCATAACTGTATATATATACACCATAAGGTATTCCAAGCCGCTCACATTCATTCATATTACGGATTGCCTGCTTATCATCTTGTCCTTCAATATCATTACCATAACCAATTCTTATTATGACACCTTCTACATGCTCCTCTATCCTGTTCCAGTCTATCAGACCATCGTGACTGCTTACATCTATCACAACTGCACTTACATTAAACACGCTTATGGTAATCATTATTATACTAAGAACAAGCGATACAACAATAGCTGTTAAATGTGTACTTCTGCCCTGTGCTTTATTATTGTCCTTCTTGCTATGTGTAAATTTCGGACTTTTTATCATAAGACATACCACCTCCTTTATATACATATAAAGGATATACCTTGTGTAAGAATACATCTTTAAGCAAGATATATCCTTAATATATGTTATTCTTAAAGGAAGGCTTCGTGCCTGTTAATCAGTCTATATATTCTCTGTTAATTCCACTCTTTATCTCAAGCAGCTTCTCAAATACTTCTTTATTATCAAGTACAATTATGCACAGCTTATCTCTTGCTCTTGTAACCCCCTGATACAGAAGCTTTTCTAATATATCATCAGTATTGTCTTCTACATCAGCAACTAATTCCCCGTACTCGTTATAACGGAATTTGCCATCTATAACTGTAAGCACCTTATCGAATTCTTTTCCTATATAACGGTAGGCATTGAACTGCCTTGTCTTATATCTTTCATTAATATCTTTATATGACTTCTCATAATCTATGTAAATGTACTGCTTTGCCCTGTAATATGCTTTAAGCTTTTTAAATTCATTAATACTGTTGGCATAGGCAATTGTTACACAATCATACTCATAGCCCCTGCCGTGCTTGGTAAGATCAAATAAATTACGCACAAATTCCGCAAGTTCTGGATTGGTTCTTATCTTATCTGAAAGAAAATATTTCACTTCTGATAATTCTTCTATTCTTTTGTCCATTGCCCTTAACTGTTCATGTCTTGATAATACCTGGTCACAGTCATAGAACATAATAATCCTGCTGGCATTACATTCCTTAAGCCACTCAAACTGGTCATCGTGCATTCGCTGTGTTTCATCTACAAGCACATAATCATAATCTTTGATATTATCTTCATTGACAAATTCTTTAGAGGTTATTATTGTAGTGTTACTAATGGTATTCTGCAATATATCTATATTAGGTGTCCTTCTGCCAAAGTGTATTATACATTTAGATAGTTCTTTTGGAAGCTTACGCACTGTATCATACAGAAGAAGTGTCTTTCCTGTTCCAGCTTCACCCTTTATTGAATAATATCTTACTTCACTATTATTAATAAGGCTGTTAAGGAACTTCCTGCTCATAGCCTCCTGCTGGTTCGTAAGAAAATACTGGTGTCTTGCAAACCTTTCTGGTGCATTAACTGGCGATATAAGATAGTCTTTAGCTTTGAACAGACTTTCGATATTGTATTTCATACACTTCTTTATCATTCTTATATCAGCCACAAGCTCTGTAAAATCAGCCATAACAAGTGTATATGTATCGTCACATAGTTCTAATCTATATAATGTATTGGTATTTAGAATAAATGTATACGAATATATATTAGTAGTTACTGGACTAAGGTAATATCTGTTTCTTACAAGCTGCTGCTTTATTCTATCCTCTCCTACATCTTCACTTTTAAGTTCTATATTAAGAATACTTTTTCTGTTAGATGAAATCCTTAATAAATCAAATTCCTTGCTTATATGTGCAATCGTATATGAATAGAAATAGTTATCCAGATCCTCTAACCTTGCACCAGCTTTAATCAATTCCCTTACAAGAATAATAAGTGACTCTTTCTCTCTTATCCTTGTCCTCTGAAAATCTTTTCTCCCCGACAAAATATATTCATACTCAGCAAAATCCTCATTATCACTAACTCTTGTGAGATTATAAATATTAATCGAGTTCATACACTCACCTGCCTTTATAGTAAAATAGAGCATACTATACTTTATAATATGTATGCTCTATCAACTCCGGCACATAGTATATATTAACACTCTCCAATATCCAATAATTATATAACTATCGCGATATTGTAATAGCAATATTAATATTAACACTATATTACGCCGCTATATATTCTACTGTCTGTATCCGTTAGGATTATGGCTCTGCCAGTTCCAACTGTCTTTACACATATCTTCAAGTGTCTTCTTAGCTTCCCAGCCTAGAACCTTAGCCGCTTTAGAGGCATCAGCCCACGAATCAGGTAAATCTCCCGGTCTTCTGTCACCAATCACATAATTAATCTTAACACCTGTTGAACTTTCAAACGCATTAACTATCTCAAGTACACTGTAAGGAGTTCCCGTTCCTAAGTTAAATATCTCAACACCCTTATGTGACTGTGCATATTCAACAGCCTTAAGATGTCCGCAGGCAAGATCTACAACGTGTATATAATCTCTTCTACAAGTACCGTCTGGTGTATCGTAATCTCCGCCAAATATTGTAAGCTGCTCTCTTCTTCCTGCCGCAACCTGTGATACATAAGGCATAAGATTATTAGGAATTCCCTGTGGGTCTTCTCCAATCTTACCTGATGGATGTGCTCCAATTGGATTGAAATAACGAAGAAGTATAACTGTAAGCTCTGAATCCGCATTAGCACAATCTGTAAGAATCTGCTCCATCATAGCCTTAGTCCATCCATATGGATTAGAGCATGCACCTCTTGGCATAGTTTCAACATATGGAGGCTTCTGTTCTCCATATACTGTCGCTGAAGATGAGAATACAATCTTCTTAACTCCTGCTTCTTTCATACACTCAAGAAGTGTAAGTGTTGTATCAATATTGTTACGGTAATACTTGGCTGGAAGTCTTGTTGACTCACCAACTGCCTTAAGTCCAGCAAAATGTATTACACAATCAATCTTATTATCAGCAAATATCTTAGTCATAGCTTCTTTGTCTTTAACATCAGCCTCATAAGATACAATACTTTTTCCAGTTATCTCTTCCACTCTCTTTATAGATTCAGGACAACTGTTACTGTAATCATCAACTATAACAACATCATGTCCTGCATTAAGTAATTCAACTGCTGTATGTGAACCTATATATCCAGCTCCACCTGCTAATAAAACAACCATATGTACCTCCTAATTTTAATATATTATATAATAACCAAGCCCCTATCCAATGTCAAGAAACAGCCATATATGTATTCTTAACTGTTTCAATGGCTTCTTTAAATATTTTTCTGTTAAGTGTCTGTGCCTTAACCTCATACTGTTCTTTAAGCCTATCCGCCTTAGCAGTATCTCCAAGCTTTATGTACATATAATAATCAACAGCAAAGTCATAACATTCAGCAAATGTATAATAATCCTGTTCATCATCTGATATGCTTTTACCTATACCTTTATTATAATTAATTTTTTTGACAAGTCCTGAATAATCTTTTTCCATAAAATCATTAAACAGACTCTCTTCTTCATAACCAGAATACCTTCCCTTGGTACTGTATATATCACGTGCCGTATCGGCTATTGGAGCTATTGATATTATAAGCAATATTCCTGAAATAACATACAACAGCACAAATGGATTAAATTTCTTCTTTGCCATTATCCGTACAACCTCCTTGTAAGAAGTGTAATCACCTCTGTCTGATTCATATCCGGCAATCCAGCAATGTCTTCATCTGTAAAATCACAATAGGCTTTAATAAACAAATGTGCCTTGTTATATACATTTTCTATATAAGAAATACTCTCCTTGCTTTTACCTGTATCATACGATAACACCCTGTTCATAGTGTCTTCTAAATCTACCACTGCTCTCGCTGCCCTGTTAAGATTATCGTCCCACGAATAAGATGAAGAAGAATCATCTGCCTCTTTCACACCGCATATTGCCTTTCTTATTTCAAGATAGTCATATACAACCGTGTAAAAGCTGCTCCAGCCATATTTATTATCATCAGTCATAATCAGGCGGTCTGCTGAATTATACAATTCATAAAGTGTTCCATAATCTTCATTATCCAATAATTCTTTAAGCTGTACCTGTATCTCATCATTGTGGGTTTTATTATATCTCTTATTATCTCTTTCAGTAACACGATAGCCAAACATTGAGTTATTCGCAATAAGAGCTGCCGCAAGAACTATTGCCGATAACATCACTACCGCAATCGGTGTTATATTCTTTACAAACCACTTGCTGTTACTTATTACCTTGCTTCTTGTCCTGTTGAACTTTTTATTATAGTTCTCCATATCATTGGCGTGCTTTAACCCCTGTTCATTAGGAGATCCGCAATTAGGACAGAACTTCTGGTCTAACTGAAGTGGTGCTCCGCAATTATTACATTTCATCTTGTACTCCAATCCTCATAATATTTGTCTTCATATTTCTGTCCAAGTGTATAGTCATAGTAACCATCAACATATATGTCATCTAACTGCTGTTTAATGTCATCTTCTGACATACCGACATAATTAATAAGGTAATCTCTGGCATTATCTACCCACATATCTATTATCTGTCTGTCATCCTTAGAACACGTCATATAACTTCTGTTAGAATATGCCCCTTTACATTCTTTCATATATACAAGGTCAAGTGCATACCTGTAACCTCTTTTAAACTCATATTCCTTTATTGTATCTTTATCCTGCTGTGTTACCCTTATATATATATCTGAAAACGAATCATAATACCAATCATATATCTCTATAAAATTATAATGTTCCCAGTTTCTTAACAGGCTTGAATTACCCTCATAATTGCTGATTATATCTTTGGCTTCTGAATATCTGTGAAGAGTATACAACTCATCCAGCCTGGCTGAATTCTCATCATACCACTCCATAGCTTTATGTATGTCTTCACGCTCTTTCTTGGAATTATTGTAGCGCATATAATCATTACGTCCTATTAATATTCCAAGCATAAGTGCAATAGCCGTTCCTATTAATACATATCCAATACTTTTGGCTATACTATGCCATACATATCTTCTCACATTCTTATCAAGATTATCCATATCACTGTTAATCTTATATAAGTCATTCATATATTTCTTCTCTGCGGCTTCATACTGCATAGCACCACAATACGGACACTTAATATCCTTACTGCTTATATCAGCTCCGCAATTACTACATATCATATATATCTCCCCTTATATTAGAATAATGTCAGCTGGGTATAGGTTAATATTAATAAATGAGGCCTCCCTATTATACGGAAGCCTCATTTATTATATGTACAGATAGAAACCTTTTAAAATTCTATTCCATTAACCTTAAGTAATTCCCTTGCACTTTCAAGTGAATCCTTACCTGTCTTATTCTTAATAGGTGCGAATTCATAATTACGCTCAACTTCATATGGAACACAATTATCCATCATCTCAACCATATCAAGAACAAGCTTTTCAAACTTATAGCCATTAGGTGTTTCTGGCTTAACAAGGTTATCATTCTCATCTATATAAGGTATCTTCTTCTCTACTATATGTAATGGAAGCTTTCTGTTCGCTATCTCAACAAGCTTGTTAAAGCTGAATAAATAATTAAGAATAACTCCAAATCCATATGTAAGCTCACCATCTTCTCTTCTCATATTGGCAAGTTCTTCTGACATCTCATAATACTCAATAATTGAAGGGTGTCCGTTTACCTTACACATTACACCTACCTTCTCGTCTGGTGCACATTTTCTAACAACCTTTGAACCACAATCTGCACCTGAAAGTATTGTTGCACCTACAAATGATGGGTCTGCAATTCTCTGTAAAATATTATCTACTGCAAATACATTTACCAATTCAATGCCCTTGCTTTCCATATCCTTATCAAGTCCTGCATCAATAAGTGATGTAAACCAGCCGCCATTGCCATTAGGTGACATTGCAAGACTGTCAGTGCTTTCCATATAAAGCTTACCATTATAATCAACAGATGGTGCCATACTCTGAATAAAGAACTTAACATAGTCTTTATCATATCCAAAGAAGTTGTGTTCTTCAAAAAATGCTACTGTATCATTATTGTTCTTATCACTTGTCATAATATAAAGTGGCACATATGCACCTGACTGGTTAACTACATCTAATAAGTTATTAATCAACTGCTCGAAAAGGAATAAATCCTTATTAATACCTACATTAAGGGTTCCCTTTGGCTTATCAAGTCCAAGTCTTGTACCCTGTCCACCTGCAAGTAATACTGCGGCAACCTTGCCAGCCTTGATAGCCTCTATACCTTTAGCAGTATATTTATCCTTATTAGCTTTAATATCCTTTATCTCAACAGCTTCCAAAGGCTCTACTTTTCTATCAGATGAATTGTCCTCTGCCTTGTGATTAATGCTTTCAACAACACTCCAGTCTATGCTTGCAACCTGTGCAATAAGCTTCTTAGCTGAAACTTCATCAAGAGCCTCAAGTCTTTTAATTACCTGCTCCTGATTGTGTTCTTTTAATGCATTAATTGCTTCCTGCTTATTCATTGTAATTCTCCTCATATATTATCAAATGTTATTCTTGTTGATTATACAACTTTTTATAATGTAAAGCAAATAAACATTAAATCCTGTATGCCCATCCATTTACAATGTTATATCTTACACCATTGTATACATATGAACCATTCTTTGAGAAGTCTACTTTTCCATTCTCTATATAGAATTCTCCATTCTCATTGCTGGCTATTCCTGTAAAGTTAAAATTGACCTTACCATTCTCTATTCGCCACCAGCCATTTTCATTCTCGGCTATTCCTGTGTAATCAAAGTTGACCCTGCCACCTTCTATCTTCCACCAGCCATTTTCATTCTCGGCTACTCCGTAGTAATCAAAGTTAACTTTGCCGCCTTCTATTCGCCACCAGCCATTCTCATTCTCGGCTACTCCTGTGTAATCAAAGTTGACTTTGCCCCCTTCGATTTTCCACCAGCCGTTTTCATTCTCAGCTATTCCGTTATAATCGAAGTTAACTTTGCCGCCCTCAATTCGCCACCAGCCATTCTCGTTCTCGGCTACTCCAGTGTAATCGAAATTGACTTTACCATTCTCTATTCGCCACCAGCCATTTTCATTAGGTCTTATACCTGTATAGTCATATCTTACTTTTCCATTTTCTACATATAACCAGTCTTTTCCATCATATGTAACATTGGTATATGAAGTATCCACTACTCCGTTTATTACATAATAATTATTCCCTGCATAGCTTACAAAGCCTGTATATGTCTTATCTGCCTGTCCATTATTAAAATATGTAAGCGTTCCATTAACATCTCTTAAACCAGTGTATGTATCTTTCTGCTTTACTGTTACTGTGCAGCTCGCACTCTTTTCATTGCTGCTGGTAGCTGTGATTACTGCTGTTCCTGCTTTTTTTGCTGTCACTTTTCCTGCACTATCTACTGATGCCACAGCTGTATTACTACTACTCCACTTTACTGTCTTATCTAATGTTGTATTAGAAGGACTAATTGTTGCTGTTAATGTCGCACTTTCCCCTTCTGTTAATGACATAGTATCCTTATTAACATGTATACTTTCAATAGGCACATTAGTATCAGCTTCTTTACCATTAGATGTAAATGCTTTTATACAAAAATTATTAGGAGAGTATTTATATACATTTCCTTCTTTATAAAAACTCTTTCCATCAAACTGACTAACTCTCCTGTCCCATATTATAGTTTCGAGTTTTTCTCCTGTAGCCATACTTGTAGCATCTTCTCTATCAAGTGCTGCCTTATCTGTCGTTACAACAACTGAATATGTTGTTCCCGGAGCAAGCTTAATTGGATTACTCAACTCTATTGTATATATACCAGCATATTGTGTATAACCAGTAGTCGTTGCTGTAACCTGTTTAGTTCCACTAAGTGGATTATTAAGATTAGTCAGATTAGTATAAATATCAACAGTATATTTTACATCTGCTGCCTGTGACATTGATACAGATACAGCCTTTAATACTTCATAATCAATTCCAGATTTTTTCTGTGTTGTAAATACATTAGCTCCAGATAATACATTAGATGATCTATAAGTCTCAATACCTCCATCCAGCTGATAATTATTGTCAAAGCCATCATTTGCAACAAAATCAAATACCCATGCTGTATTCTCTAAAGAAAACGTATCATATGACATCCAGAAATAATCACAGTAAGAACCCCAGCTATTCCTTATAAGCCATGCTCCATCATTCGAAGGTTTAAGTCCCTCGAAATTATCTTTGGAAAAATTGTCATTCCATCCAACTATCATAACAGCATGACCACCACCTGCCCGAGCTGTGTCATAATAAGTATAACAGTCACTCTTTCTACTCCATGACATATTATAATCTGAATGATAATACATAACACCTACAGCACCATGCTCCATAATTGCTTCTTTAACACCTGATGTATTCTCTTTAATATTAATCTGATATACATTGTGAAGGTGGGCATCTTTATAACTATATGCGAACTCACCACTTAGTCCTTGTTTAATTGTGTCGTTCGCTTTGCTGTAAGGAACTGTATTCTCTGTTGCTCCTATCCATTGAGCCAGTCTTCTTGATGAATACTGATAATTGCCGCCTCTATTAAGATATGAATAATCTGAATTTTCATTATAATATTTAGCTGTATCCCCCACTGTTCCACCAAGTGGGTCAGTTACAGAATTGTATGTATAATATGCCAATGCCAATTCGCTTAAATCTATATTCTTATCAGCTGCTCCATCATTAATCAGATCGAATTCTGCAAGTCCCAGACTTGAGAATGCCCAACAAGTTCCATATGGATTCTGATTACGATTGTCAGGATATTTGCTTTTAATATCTTCAACACTTGACGGATAGCTAGCAGGCAATTCGCTTAACATTCTTGCCATACCATAGTCTTCATATACAGGAGTATTGCCATCAAGTTCACTTGCTACATACCCTGGAACAAATTGGAATTTTTCCACTGATGAACTATTATTATCATCTCCAGCTGCCCAGGATGTATAGCTAAATGAGCTTATGGCAAGTACAGTACCCAATACCACTGCTAATAGTTTCTTAATTCTCATACTTATACCTCGTTTTCTTCTGTTTTTCACCTAACTTGAATAACTTTCATTAAATATATCGACTTGTATACACACTTTCATAACACACATTGATTAATTAAATCTCATAAAAATAAGGTTAACAATCAACTGTCAACCTTATTTATTATATAAAATACAATATATTATAATTATGCTCTATATGCCCAGCCATTTATAATATTATATCTTACACCACTGTATACATATGAACCATTCTTTGAAAAATCTACCTTACCATTTTCTATATAAAACTCTCCATTCTCATTGCTGGCTACTCCTGTAAAGTTAAAATTGACCTTACCATTCTCTATTCGCCACCAACCATTCTCATTCTCAGCTATTCCTGTGTAATCAAAGTTGACTTTGCCCCCTTCGATTTTCCACCAGCCGTTTTCATTCTCAGCTACCCCGTAATAATCGAAGTTGACTTTGCCGCCTTCTATTCGCCACCAGCCATTCTCATTCTCGGCTACTCCTGTATAATCAAAGTTGACTTTGCCCCCTTCGATTTTCCACCAGCCGTTTTCATTCTCAGCTATTCCGTTATAATCAAAGTTAACTTTGCCGCCCTCAATTCGCCACCAGCCATTCTCGTTCTCGGCTACTCCAGTGTAATTGAAATTAACTTTACCATTCTCGATTCGCCACCAGCCATTTTCATTAGGTCTTATACCTGTATAGTCATATCTTACTTTTCCATTTTCTACATATAACCAGTCTTTTCCATCATATGTAACATTAGTATATGAAGTATCCACTACTCCGTTTATTACATAATAATTATTCCCTGCATAGCTTACAAAGCCTGTATATGTCTTATCTGCCTGTCCATTATTAAAATATGTAAGCGTTCCATTAACATCTCTTAAACCAGTGTATGTATCTTTCTGCTTTACTGTTACTGTACAGCCTGCTGTCTTTCCATTACTGCTTGTTGCTGTTATTACCGCTGTTCCAGCTTTCTTCGCCGTTACCTTTCCATTACTGTCCACAGCTGCTACTGCCTCGTTACTACTGCTCCACTTTACTGTCTTATCACCAGTTGCATTTAATGGTGTTATTGTAGCTGTTAATGTCTCGCTCTCACCTTCTGTTAAACTTGTTGTGCTCTTGTT
Source organism: Lachnospira rogosae (ex Hitch et al. 2025) (assembly GCF_040096455.1). NCBI lineage: Bacteria > Bacillati > Bacillota > Clostridia > Lachnospirales > Lachnospiraceae > Lachnospira > Lachnospira rogosae (ex Hitch et al. 2025). Next base: position 165,056 of record NZ_JBBMER010000002.1, read on the forward strand.
AAGACTTATTCCTGTTATGGCTATTTCTTTCTGCTTTACTGTTACTGTACAGCCCGCTGTCTTTCCATTACTGCTTGTTGCTGTTATTACTGCTGTTCCAGCTTTCTTCGCTGTTACCTTTCCGTTACTGTCCACAGCTGCTACTGCCTCGTTACTACTGCTCCACTTTACTGTCTTATCACCAGTTGCATTTGATGGTGTTATTGTAGCTGTTAATGTCTCGCTCTCACCTTCTGTTAAGCTTGTCGTGCTCTTGTTAAGACTTATTCCTGTTATGGCTATTTCTTTCTGCTTTACTGTTACTGTACAGCCTGCTGTCTTTCCATTACTGCTTGTTGCTGTGATTACTGCTGTTCCAGCTTTCTTCGCCGTTACCTTTCCGTTACTGTCCACAGTTGCTACTGCCTCGTTACTACTGCTCCACTTTACTGTCTTATCACCAGTTGCATTTGATGGTGTTATTGTAGCTGTTAATGTCTCGCTCTCACCTTCTGTCAATGTTGTTGCACTCTTATTAAGGCTTACTTTTTCAACATCCACAGTTGTTGTTTCATTGTCTGTAAATGCCTTAATAATAAAGTTACCACCATATGATTTATTACTAAAATCATTCCAACCATTATAAGGACTATTTATAAAGCTCTGATTAGCCTTGACTGATGCTGTACACCAATATCCTGCCTCACCAGACTGCATACTGCGTTCATATGCTAAATATGATGTCTTGCCTGAATTACTATTAACTTCTACAACAACTGAGAACTTTTTCCCTTCATTAATATTCACAGAACTGTCAAGCACAACTGTATACATTCCGTCATATGTTGTAACACCGCTTTTCTGTGCCGCAAGCGTTCCACTTTCTGGATTAGCATCATCTGACAGATTAGTATATACACTAACTGTATAATTAAGATTAGTAGAACTTCCTGTCATAAATGAAACAGCCTTAATATTCTCACTTCCACCCAGATTGGCTTTGGCTTCAAATATATTAGAATATTTATTAGAACCTGCGTATCCCATATATCCATAAAGCATCGCACCATCATACTGATAATTATTATTATAATTATCTGAAAGCTCTGCCTCAAGTGTATACCCTACTGAATATATAGATTTATCATAGTAAGATAAGTAAAAATATCCATCTTTACCATATTCACTGCCCCAGCTATTTCTTACTATCCACGCACCATTACCTTCCGGTTTAGTTGCAAAATTATCTGATGAATAATCATCATCCCAGCCTACAATATTCACCGCATGATTGGTTGTGTGGCCTTCTGGACAATAATATGCTGCTGTTAAACTATTATAATACTGTGTACTCCAATTACTACTCTGATCTGACCAGTATGATATAGATACAGCACCATAATCCATAACTGCTTTCTTAATATCTTCCTTACTTGTCGTGTTTACTCTGTAAAAATTCTGGACGTGTGCAACATCCTTTCCATATGCAAGTGAATCATCCAACTGATTATTTTCAACCTGTCTTACATACTCTGTTGTGTAAGGAACAACATCCTCGTTAACAGCACCTTCCCAATCGAGAAGTGAATTAGCTGCCATCTCTACATTACCACCATACTGCATAACCGAACCATGTGATGTATCAAACTTGTTAATATCACCTTCAAGTCCACCCAATGGGTCATTAACGCAATTATATGTATAATTTACAAGATGTAATTCTGATAAATCTATATCACTAGATACAAGATCTTTCTTTATAAGATTAGTTTCTATCAATGATATCGTAGAAAAAGCCCAACATACGCCATAACTCCCCTGATCTCTTACATCAGGAAGATTAGCAGTTTTATATGTGCTTGGATATGCAGCTGCCTTTGTAATCTCTGTTCCATCTATATAAGAATAATTATCATTAAGGACATCTGGTATTATCTGATATTCTTCATCTAATTCCCTATAACCTGTTGCGTGATAATTTTCATTAATATCTGCTGTTTCATTCTGATAATTCAGATACGCATCTTTGCTGTCATTATCAGTAGCAAATGTTAATGATGATGATGTGACAATCATATTAACCGCAAGAATACCCGCTAATATTTTACTTACATATTTCTTGTTCATATTGTACCTCTTTTCTTTTATACTCTGTATGCCCGTCCATTTACTATGTTATATCTTACACCATTGTATACATATGAGCCATTATTATCTGTTGTTAATGCTATGTCATAAGAATCATCGGCTGAATAGTGTATATTCTGCCATTCCACTTATCAACCCTTACATAATTAGCATAATGACGTGTTGACACAGCTAACTCCTGTACTCCACTGCCCGACACCTGTTGTGCCGGTGTGATGCTTACTGTCCCAAATATAAGCATAATACTTAGTGCTGTTGAACAATTCTTTTAATATTGCTATCAGCCATATAATTCCTCCGTTTCTATTTTTTAATTTTCATATAATTGTCTTATGTAACAATATTAATTTCCACCAAATTTTATTAAATCAATATCTTTATGTAAAATTCTTATACTTTTATTCACGTATACAGGTAAGTCTAATCTTATATACAGTATATTATATACGAGAGTATAAGTAAACAAAAAAAATGGTCTATGTACTGACTTTTAATAACCAGCATTTCCACTAAACATTCAGTAAAAATGCTGATTATTAAAAATAAGTTAACATAAACCAGTTTATAATCTATTTATTCAAAATTCTTTTATCTTGTTCCATATGCAATATTAACATCACAACCACCTGCTATACCAGGAACACTCGCTGTACTTGTGTACTGCCATATTCTGTACTTATAACCGATATCTGGCACATCGTCACCTTCATGCCATAATTCGCCTGTTTCATAATAATCATTCCAGTACCATGCAAGCCATATATCATAGTTTGATGATAACTTATCTGTATCAACATAGTTAAGATAATCATACTTGTTAATGTATATCATTGGGTCATACCCCCTGCTCTTAACAGTATCACAAAATGCTATGCTCATAGCAGTACGAAGCTCACTATTGCTGCGTAAATCTTCTGTTCTATAACCTGATGTTGTCTCCCAGTCAAATACAACAGGATATGTAATATTATAACCTGCAATTAAATCGCAAATATAGTTAGCTTCTTCAACAGCTTCTTCAACTGACATAGATTGTGAAAAGAAATATGCTCCAACCTGCATTCCAGCTGCAAGTGCTCCCTGTATGTTCTCCTCATAATATGAATCAGTGTATAAGTTACCATCAGCACCTGTAGATCTTCCTGCAACCTTAACCATAGCGAACTTATAACCTGCATTAGCTACTTCTGCCCAGTTAATTACACCTTCGCTATTATCATTATTGTGGTGTGACACATCTACACCCATAATCTTTTCAGATATATTGTCTTTAGATACAACCCAGCCTTCTCTTACACTATACATATAATCATCCTGATTAATTGTTCCTGTATAACTAAAATCAACCTTGCCATCTTTTATAAAGAACTCACCATTCTCATTCGCTGCAATACCTGTAAATTTAAAATTGACTATACCTGACTCTATTCTCCACCAGCCATTGATATTCTCTCTTATTCCTGTGTAATCATATCTGACTTTGCTGTTCTCTATATATACCCAGTCAGCACCATCTTGTATTACATCTGTATAATCAAAATTAACTCGTCCATTTACTATATAAAAGCGGCCATTTTCATTATCTGCCAATCCATTATAATTAAAATTAACCTTACCGCCTTCTATTCGCCACCAGCCATTCTCATTCTCAGCTATTCCTGTATAACTATAATCGACTTTGCCGTTATTAATATATAACCATTCGCCATTATTATCTTCTATACTGTTATAATCATATCTGACTTTGCTCTCTATGAGATAAACTAAATCATTGCCATCCTGCATAAATCCAGTATAATCAAAATTAACCCTGCCATCTTCTATATAAAAACGACCATTTTCATTATCTGCCAATCCTGTATAATCAAAATTGACTACTCCATTCTCAACTCTCCACCAGCCATTTTCATTCTCTGCTATTCCTGTATAACTATAATCAACTACTCCATTTTTTATGTATAACCATTCATTATAATACTGTTTTATTCCTGTGTAATCATATCTGACTTTACTATTTTCTACATATACAAGATTTCCTCCATCCTGTATTATTCCTGTAAAATCAAAATTAACCTTGCCATCTTCTATATAAAAGCGGCCATTCTCATTGTCTGCTAAACCAGTATAATTAAAATTAACTACACCATTCTCTATTCTCCACCAGCCATTACAATTATCTCTTATGCCAGTGTAATCATACTGAACAACGCCATTCTTAACGTATACCCATTCATTCCCCTGCTCTATAATGTCTGAATTTTCATCATATGCAAAAGCATTGATATTACATAACAACATTAAACCACAGGCAAGCCCTACACCAATTAATAATTTTTTCAAAATAAAACCTCCTTAGCAAAAATATATATAGTATTTAACAACCCTTAAAACAAAAATTTATACAACCATCTTTTTTATAAATGGAATCTTTTTTATGATTATTGTTAATACAATACATATAAATGTAATAATTATCGTTTTTAAACTATTGGCTATAGTAGAATAATATTCAATCCCTATACCAGAATATAAATACTTATCAAACACAGCTAATATTATATAATGCATATAATAAATTCCCATCGTTGATTGTCCTATTAATTTACCAAGCCCTAGCTTTATATCACAATAGAAATCGAAGCAAAGATAAAGTCCTACCGACATTATTAATGTTGATATTCTATTATAACCATTGGAAATATAAATATTATTCCACCTAAACGAACCAGTTTCCTTATACTTAACAATAAATAACAACATAAATCCAATAACAAATAATATTATTGGCATATTCTTTTTAATTTTAATATGTATCATTTCCCTATATTCTAAAAGAAAAGCACCTAGAACAAAATAGAAAATCATATACGGATAATTCAAATACGGTGTCAGGTAAGCAGCATCATATATAGAAAAATTAATATAATGTGTTACAATCATATTCATTGTTGGAATAAATATACCTGAAAATCCCGTTACCACCATTATGTTAAGCATATATTTTTTCCCACAATTCATTAATAAGAACCATATGACAGGATATATCATATATGTAACCAGATAGGCCTTCATATACCAAAACACGTCCATATTAATTCCATTAACATCCGACATAAAGAATATTCCTGCTATTATAGCTTTACCTGTATATATATTTCCATTCATTACAATATAAATTAGAATATATACTATTCTCCATAAAATTATAACAACATATAACGTAATTAATCTTTTTATATATTTCTTCCAATCAAAATCAGACTTCTTCCTGCACAACAATCCCCCTGTAATCATCATAAAGCAAGGTACTGCTGCCCACGCTAATGTCATAATAGCATTACCAACTACTGAACTACCTGATAATAACGTATAATGGCAAAATACAACTAATAATATGCAGATTCCTTTTAAATTATCCATATATAGCAGTCTGCTATTCATATCCACCTCCAAATTATAGAACGTATTTAAACATTTGACAACCTAGTATTCTTAAATATTCTTTATCTAATGCTTAATGAGAAATATATATCGGGCAACATATTTATTTCTGCTCAACACCCCTACAATAACAGCAGATAGTACTATTGTTATAATTGTTAAAAATGCTGTTTCTAATGAAAGGCTTGCAAATATTTGTCCCATATATTTTATTTTAGTCATAATGACTATAATATGTACAAAATATATACCCATACTTATTCTACTTATATAAGTAAATATATTAGATATCCTCTCATTTATAACATTATCATCAATCCTTGTAAATAAAGTAAATAAACAAGCAGTGCATATTAATAAAAACGGAAAATCGTACCACACTTTATATATATAATGTGATTTATCACTTAATGAATACACCTCAAAGCACATAATTACAACATAACTCAATATAGCTGTTAAAATTAAATGCCAATTTCTTATCTTTTTTATTTTTACCTGATTATCATATATGTAATATCCAACCAGTAAATATAATCCATAGATTGCTCCCATATATGGTATGCTCATTTCGGAGCCGAAAGTCTGTCCATTATTAGAAATTCTGGCTATCACATTTAACAGCGGCTCTATATAACAGAAAATGAATGTAGCTGTCATAATAGGTAAAATTGATTTAAAAGAAAATGTTTTTACAATTTTAGCCAAAAATGGAACACCAATATATATTCCAATTATCATAGGCATATACCACATATTAGTCATTGATGAATTTTTAAATAACAATAATTCTTTTATAAAATCTACAAAATTAAATACCTGCTTTAATACAAATACTTCATATATTTTATATATAATAAGCCAGACTTCATTAACCGCAATTAAAGGCAGCAAATTTTTTTTATAGAACTTAAATATATCTTCATCTTTTTCTATTACTTTCCTAAGCAGTAATACACCTGAAAGATATAAAAATATTGAAACTCCAAACCTGCCAATTGTAAATGTACCCATCATAAATATTCTAGATGTAATTTTTAAATTTTTAAGAACTACCATGTCATTAAAATATGTCATTTCACTACAATGACATAAAATCACACATAGTATCGCAAATGTCCTAGCTATATCCAACTTTACAATTCTATTTTTCATTCACAATGTAACCATTACTTTCCAAAAATACTCTCACACTTATCAAGTACAGAGGCAATTGTAGCATCCATATCATAGTACTTATATTCGCCAAGTCTTCCACCGAATATAACCTTATCCTCGGCATCCGCAAGCTTCTTATATTCCTCGTATAGCTTTCCGTTCTTCTCATCATTTACTGGGTAATAAGGTTCATCACCCGGCTTCCACTCTGATGAATATTCACGGCTTATAATAGTCTTAGGCAGGTCATTGCCATTTTCATCTTTACCAAACTCAAACCACTTATGCTCAATAATACGTGTCCAAGGAGTCTCTCTATCTGTATAATTAACAGCAGCATTTCCCTGGAAATTAGGCTTGTCAAGTGTCTCATTTTCAAATCTTACTGAGCGATACTCAAGTGTTCCAAGCTTATAATCAAAATAAGCATCAATAGGACCTGTGTATACAACCTTGTCTGCAAGTGCATCAAGTTCTTCCTTATGCTCAAGATAATCTGTATTTAATCTTACTTCAATGCCATCAAGTATATTCTCAACCATCTTTGTATATCCCCCCATTGGAATTCCCTGATATAAAGCATTAAAATAATTGTTATCAAATGTAAGTCTTACTGGAAGTCTTTTAATAATAAATGCTGGTAAATCCTTGCAGTCCCTTCCCCACTGCTTCTCTGTATAACCCTTTACAAGTTTTTCATATATGTCACGGCCAACAAGTGATATAGCCTGTTCTTCAAGATTCTTAGGCTCGCCTGTTATCTCTTTCTTCTGCTCTTCAATCTTTGCAGCAGCTTCCTCAGGAGTAACAACGCCCCACATTTTATTGAATGTGTACATATTAAAAGGCATTGAATATAATTCACCCTTATAATTAGCTACCGGGCTGTTAGTAAATCTGTTAAATTCAGCAAACTGTGTGATATATTCCCACACCTTCTTATTATTGGTATGGAATATATGTGCACCATACTTATGTACATTAATGCCTTCCTGCTTCTCTGTATAGATATTACCTGCTATATTAGGTCTTTTATCTACTACAAGCACTGACTTTCCTGCCTTCTTTGCCTCGTGGGCGAATATTGCTCCATATAAACCAGAACCAACTACTAAATAATCGTACATTACATTTTCCTCTTTTCTATTATATATTTTTTTAATTTTGATTTTGCTAATAAATTTTTAAAATAATTAACATTGATCAGTTTTCTTTCCTATTTTACAAAATATCTTATTCAAATTCTCACTAACAACTTCTTCTTTCATAATATAAAGCATAACAACATACACACCAAAAAATAACACTGCTGATACTACAAGTTTTATAAACACTCCTGATATAAAATGCTTTACAGCTAATGCTACAACTGTTGATATTGCTAATGCAATTATAATCTTAAAATAACTTTGATTAGAATACAGATACTTTACATCTTTCTTAAGATATACCATTTGTACAATAAGAACAACCAATTCTGCAACCAGTGTTCCAATAGCAGCACCAGATGAATCTAAAAATGGAATAAATATTGCATTAAGTATCAAATCAACTATTGCTCCTGCAAAAGTTGATATCATAACAGCATTTTCCTTTCCCATAGGAATAAGCATCTGTATACCCATAATATTAGTTAAACCGATAAATAAAAGCGTTGGCATAACTATAATCATAGGAACTACTGCTCCGCCAAATGCTTCTCCTGACAGGAAAAGCACGCCTTCTCTTGCAAATATCATAAAATATATCATCATAGATGTTGCCGCAAGCAGAACAAATTTGATTGCTTTCTTGGAAAGCTTATAGAACTCGTCCCACATTTCCTGCTGTATATAATAGGAAGCTCTTGGCATAAGCACCGTTCCTAATGATGTTACAATACTCACAAGAATATTCTTTATCTTTGTTGCGGCATTGTAATATCCAACTTCAACATCATCTTTCATAAATCCAAGCATTACATTATCCAGATTAGTGTATATTGTTGTCGCACAGGATATTATAAAAAATGTAAATACCGGCTTGAAATGCTTTTTAAAATTAAGATTAGTTACTTTCTTTGTTCCTATTATTTTCCTCAACCTGATAAAATTAAACACATTAGATGCCGAAGCTGCAAATATAGAAATCCCTCCATATATAACATAATCATCAACATTTCTTACTAATACAAACATTGCAATAAGTGCAATAAACTTAAATATTATTGAACGTATTGTTATATATGTATACTGCTCAAGTGCTTTATACAGCCACTCAACACCTATTGTATTAAAGAATATCAGTGTACTTGTTATAAGAAACAGCTTTCTGTCGGCTCTTAACCTTGGCACACTTGCTAATGCAATAAAGAATACTACATACGCCAGAATACTCATAACAACATTAATTATGAATAATTCATACACCGTCTTTTTTAACTTTTCTTCATCATCTCTTACAACCGCACAAGCCCTTATACCATAAGTTGGAATACCAAGCTGTGATATCATAACAAAATACGTTACTACCGAATTGGCAAATGAAACCCTGCCTGTTCCAGCCGGAAGCAGAACTCTTGACACATACGGAAATGTAATAAGTGGAAACAAAAAGCTGGACATCGTAAGTATCGCATTCATTATAAAATTTAGTTTTAATGATTTCTGTTTATTTTTCATAATGCTCACCTATTTTCTTTAAATACAGGTCTTTATTTCAGATACATATAATTCTGATAATTCTGATGAACATTTCTTAACATCATATTTATTATCCAGCACTACATTGTTTCTATCTGTCTGCTTCATATGAATTGTATCTATTTCTTTACTCCATATTGATGCATCCTGCTTTAAATCCATACGCTCAAATAATTCTGATATCTGTGCTGTCTTAGGAACACCTAAAGAACATAAACTGTATAAGCCGCTTGCCTGTGCTTCCAATACCGATATTCCAAGTCCCTCATATAATGATGGAAATACGAATATATCCATTGCCTGAAGTAATCTGTTAATATCAGCTCTCGCACCTGTGAAAATAACTTTCTCACTTATTCCATATTCATCAGCCTTACTTTTAAGCTTTTCCTCATCTTCGCCCTCTCCTACAATTAACAGCTTTGTATCAGGGTTAAGCTTTATATATTCCTTAAAAATATCTAATAAAAAGCTCTGGTTTTTTTGAGGGCAAAGTCTCCCTGTATTACCAATAACAAAAGCTTCCCCTAATCTTAATTCCTGTCTTGCCTGTTGTCTTACATTAATATCAAAAGCATAATTATCATAATCAATGCAGTTAGAAATCAAGCCATAATTATTTTTTCCAAATAAATAGTCACCTGCCTGATTAGAACAAGCTACATTACAGTTAGCATAGTCTTTTCCCCAGAATATTAATGGTATATTTCTAATTGCGTGTGATAACTGATCTGCCGCCTTATTCTGGTGGCTATGTAAAATTCTTACAGGGACTCCATATTTCTCAGCATATTTAAGATAAATAAATGCAGCATTTGCCATATTACAATGTACAATATGATACTTTTTACTCTTAATTATCCTGATATATTCATTCTTTATCTGTTTTAAAGTCTTTAAACCAAATGGAGGCATTTTATATATATTTCCACCAAGTGATTTAACTTCATCAGCATATGAATTATCTCCTATATTATGAACAAGAAAATCGAATTGGAACTTATCCTTATCTATATTTCTATAATAATTCATTATAAAGGATTCCATTCCTCCACACACATTCAATCCCGGAAGAATCATTAATACATTTATCTTCCCGTCTGTACATTTTTCTTCTATAGCTGGCTTTTCTATAACAGCAAGCTTTGACTTGTATAATATAAAATATAGAATTGTAAATATAACAAAATTAGTTATAAACGTAATCTGAAATACTGTCGTGTAGAAATAACTATCAATACAGTGCATATAAACACAATATGCTAAATACATATATACAACCGTAATCAATTCATTAAATTTCATATTTGGTTTGTATTTATGTATATAATATCCTACAGCAAATACAGCAGCCATTATTCCATTCAGTACAATTATTCCTATCCAGCCAAAATCATGATGCCATCTTCGATATGCTGTATACACATTTCCAATCATTGAATCATAGTAATATCTGAAACTTAAGTGTGCCGTCTGTTTCTCTGCAATATTAGTATGTGTTATCTTATACTTATCTAATGACTGTAATAAAGTATAAAACGTTTCATTACCAACTATATCTGACTTTTCACCTTCTATTGGAAATATTACATAATGATTTAAACATTCTATAGAACCACCAGCATAAGTTGTTACATATTTAAACAAATTCTTATCATTAGATCTTCCTATTAAAGAAGCACTCAAATAGAAAAGGACCATTCCAACTACACCTACTGCTACAATTATTCCAATATTTTTAAATGCAATTCTGCTTTTCCAGTTCTTCTTCTGGCTCCATAAAATTATTGCTATTGTAACCGCTCCAACGCACATACTTAATATGGAAATTCTGCTTGAACATATCAATTCTTTTATTATATATAATAAACACGGAATTAAATAATATAACTTGGTTACTATAATTCTCTTTTTTTCTTTTCTGTCAGAATATACAACATATTTAACATAAGCTATAATACAGTAATATGATGATAATTCTAACAATTTAAACATCAGGCTCAAATAATGTGGCAGTGACGCATCATTACTATATGAAGTGTGTGCTTTAAATAAAGCCTGTGCCTGTGTGAATGAATTATATGTTCCAAAAGCATCAGCAATCTTTAATACATTATATATTGTCAATGCTATAACAACTATAGAATATACAATTAACAGTGCCATAATATATTTATTAATTGCAGCAAACTCTTCATTCTTATGTTCAACTGTACATTTAGATCTGAATAATTTCTCAACTAACCATACAACAGCAACAAACTCAATCGTTCCTATAAATAATATTAAAAATGTCTTATTAGCCAAATGTATATTCCACTCTTTAACATTACACATAGTACAAAAAGAACTTATAAAATACATAAAACAATATATAAATGCTGGATTTGCAATTTCTCCCTTAAATAACTTGTATGTTAAGATAGTCATAATCAGGAAAAAAAGAACCAGAATATAAATCATAAAAATATCTCCTTTACACTATAATACCGCATTAATCTTCTTCACTACATCTAACAAATACTCACCATTTCTAAGCTTCCCAGAAATCTTTCTAGCATTCTCTACCATTTCATAATATTGCTGTTCGCTTAATTCATCAAAAGCGTTAGAAAAATCATCAATTGAGTTAACAACAATTCCTACATTATTATCTTTAACAAACTGAGCCTCTGCCGCCTCACTCCATATTACCACAGGCAGACCTGACACAAGATATAAAGATAGCTTATGAGGATTATTATACCTCAGATAATCTCCTGTATTTCCTGTACAGCCGTCAATACCCTCTCCGTCCCATACAAGACCAAACCCTTCATTTAACTTAGATGGTATCTCATCAGCCGGAAATGCTCCCTTATAATCAATTGATTTAGAATTTAAAATATCTTTATTAAAATTAAGACCATATAAATTAACTTTAACTGATTTGTCTAAATCATTAAGACCTTTTATGTACTTACACTTATTAGTATCAAGATTTCCTGCTATATTTAATGTCTTTGAGTATTTAATCTCCTTATCAGAAGGATTACTTTCTGTCAGATAATCAAATATCCTAAGATTATATATCCTGCTCTTATCAACACCTTTGCTTACTAAATACTGCACCATACTTTCATTATGAGATACAACATAATCAGCTATCCCATACATTGTATTATCCATATATTCAAAATCTGCCGCTGATTCTGGAAACATCTTTCTTAATGAATCCAGATCGTGAATAATAAACGCCAGCTTTATATTTCTTGTCTGTCTTGCTTTCTTTAATATATCTATATATTTCTTATTAAGGTAAATTGGATGTGGAACAAACAGTAACGAACCTTTAGGTATTCTGTTAATCTTGTTTAACTCAAGATAATTATTAATCTTCTTAATATATTTATTACCCTGCTTTTTAATCTTTAAATAGTATGGCTTTACTCCATTATTATCAAGAATCTGATTACAGTCATTAACTGCCTTTGAACTTGCATTTTTTGATTCGTCAATCTGTATTTTTATGTAATACTTATCACTCATTAGCATATCCTCTTTCATTTAATCTTCAATAAAATGCTTAAATTTGTCACCTTCAACCTCGATATCATAGCCTGCCTGTGAAACTTTAATACTGCTTTGTTCGTAATCTACAGCTTTATTCATCTGCGCCTCAATAGCTTCTACCCATCGGTCAACAGGCTCATCAAGTCCTACAAATTCAACATTTCCAGTAACATTTACAATATCAGGCACAACATTCTTAGAAGTAACACAAGGAAGTCCCGCCGCCTGTGCTTCTATAAGAACAATTCCTAACCCCTCAAATCTTGAAGGAAGCACAAATACATCCATTGCCTGCATTATTTCATTGACATCACTTCTTATGCCCAAAAACATAACATTTTCTTCAAGCTTTAACTTGTTAACCTTATCCTTTATTGCCGCTTCTTCAACACCCTGTCCAACAAGAAGCAGTCTGCTGTCAGAATATTTCTTATGAAATGAATTATATATATCAATAAGCAGTTCGTGATTTTTCTGATATTGAAATCTTCCTACGTGTCCTACAACTATATCATTATTCCCAATGCCAAGTTCTGTTCTTACTTTATCTCTTATCTTTGTATTTCTGCAATATTTCTTAACTTCTATGGCATTATTAATTATTCTATAATTATCACTTTCTAATATTGACTTTTTGTAGAAGAATTCTCCTGCTAATTCTGAACACGCCCAATAATCTGTTGCATATCTGTCTATATTATTCTTCCAGTAATTGTGTACTAATTCATAAAATTTTCTTTTCTTTCCTGTATGCATTAACTGATTATTATGCGCATGGATAATTCTTTTCTTTATTCCTGCTTTTTTTGCCTGTTTCATTATATAACCACAATTAGCCAAATCACAACAGTTAAACCATATTGCACTATATATTCCCCTGTTTTGTTCAAAAAAAGTCTTTATTTCTTTTTTATACTTAAATGGCTGTCTAAACTGTGCGCTTTTTATAAAAATAATATTACTATTATGTTCTCTGTAATATTCTTCATCATAGCATATATCCGTAAATACCATTAAATCAAACTGCACGTCATCTTTAACAGTTTCATAATATCTTTTAATAACAGTTTCAACACCACCCGGATTATCACTTTGTCCAATCACTAATATTCTCATTATTGTTGCTCCCTTAAGTATGATATAAACTTACCCGTCTCCGTACTTATATCAAATCCAGCATCTATTACTAACTGTGTATATTTATTTCTATCATCACTTTTCTTATTATCATATATAATCTGTGCCCATTTTTTGTCGCCATCATCTAAGGATATAAATTCAATATTACCTGTTACATCTGACTCTTTTGTTATTACATCTTTAGATACATAACAAGGAAGACCTGCTGACTGTGCTTCTACTAATACTAATGGTAATCCTTCAAAATGTGATGGCAATACAAAAATATCCATAGCCTGAAGCAGTTTATTAACATCTGAACGGACTCCCATAAACATTACATTCTCGGTCATTCCCAAATCTGCAACCTTCTGTCTGATTGCTTCCTCGCCTTCGCCCTGACCTACTAACATTAATACAGCCTTATTATCAAGCTTTAAATATTCATTAAAAACATCAACAAGGAATTCGTGATTTTTCTGATACTGAAACCTTCCTACATGCCCTATAACATACTTATCTTCCAGCTTATATTCTTTTCTAATCTCATTTCTAACAGCTTCATCAAAAGCATAATCTTTAGTCTGGATAGCATTGTTAATTATATGATGTTTTGGTGAGTTAATTATATTCTCATTATAAAAATACTCTGATGCCACCATTGAACAGCTCCAATAATCAGTTGCATATTGGCTGAGTCTTGTCTTATTAAGATAGTGGAATATTCCTCTTAACTTTGAAGTTTCATTGCCAGAATTATGTGCATGGATAATTCTTTTCTTAATTCCATATTTTTTAGCATATACAAGGTAATCAATATTAGTTAATGTACAAGTATTATACCAGAACACATCATATTCACCTTTATGTGCTTTAAAGAAATCATCAAGTGCTTTCTTATATGCTTTATAGTCTTTGCTTTTCTGTGGTATTGTGTATATCTTAGACCCCTTAGCTGTAACTTCATCTGCATACACCATATTTTCCCAATTACATAAAAAATCAAACTGGACATCACTCCAATCTATATTTCTATAATAATTCATTACACAGCTTTCCATTCCTCCTGGATTATCTGTCATTCCAAATACTAATACCTTTATGCTCATTAAACTATTCCTTTCAATCTGTCATAACTTTTGCACTTTAAAATAATCCCTCATAGTAAATTTGACTATTAAGGGATTATCATAAACTCTATAACTTTTTAAAAACTTCCGCTGTACTTCTTCTTTAAGAATTTAGCGGCAAGAAATGACTTTACTTTCTTGATTTTATTAATTTTTTCAGTATACATAAATGGTACTTCTTTGTAATTTAAACCATTCTTATTCATCCAGACATCAAAAAGAAGCTCACTTAATCTGCCTGGATATCTAGCCTGAAATGCATCATATTCTTTATCGCCAAGTCTTTTTTCCACTTCAAATAAAATATCAAATAACCATTTGCAATAATTATTAACATTTTCTCTGCTCATAATAAACATATTAAATGCGTGCATATATGTCTTTTTCATATTAGCATCAAATGTTGCAAGATATTCCGGATATAACTCAGCTATAACTTCTCTTGTACAATCTAATGTTTCTATATGATGAGTGTGTTCATAATGGCTGTAGATTGTTTCAATCATATAATTTCTCTTCTTTGGCACTATTACATCACACTTATCTAACAGGTTGGATGCTTCCTCATATGACAATATATTATCCATTATATTGTCTGACTTCTTCTTTCCTTTGAAGTGTCTTCTATAATGTGCAAGACCAATATAATCAGCATCAAGATTCTTCCACGCCCAATACAGACCAGTAAGCTCGCAATACATAGAATTCTTAGATGATATGTTATCACCTGTATTATCTTTGGTATAACCTATATCCTTCTTTCCTTCTGCACCAACCTGAACTGGTACATACATTTTATCCTTAGGCATTTCATACTTCTTATGAGCAGCCACTATTACCTTTATATCTTTTCCCATCATATTCCTCTCTGATTATGTTCCGTGATTCGTAAATACAGTTGCAACTGTCTTGAATAAAATCTTGATATCAAGAAGTATGCTCCAGTTATCGATATACTCCAAATCCATCTTTACAACTTCATCAAAGTCCATAACACTATTTCGTCCATATGCCTGCCACATTCCTGTAATACCCGGCTTCATAGACAGTCTTCTCTTGTGGTGTCCTTTATACTGCTTGAACTCACCCACCGTAGGTGGTCTTGTTCCGACAAGGCTCATATCTCCCTTTAACACATTAATAAACTGAGGAAGCTCGTCTATACTTGTCTTTCTTATGAACTTACCAACTTTGGTAATTCTAGGGTCATCCTTCATCTTGAACATAAGACCATTCATCTCATTCTGTGCCATAAGTTCTTTCTTACGTTCCTCGGCATCAATATACATTGAACGGAACTTATAAATATAGAAATAACGTCCATTCTTTCCTACACGCTTCTGCTTAAAGAATAATGGACCTTTTGACTCAATCTTAATAGCTGGTGCAACAAATATCATCGCAATTGTCATAAATACAAGACCCACGATAGCTCCAACTATGTCAATACATCTCTTTACGAATAAAGACTTCCAGCTATATATCCTGTTAGCAAATGTAATAACTGGAATACTTCCAAGATAACCAAGCTTCGCATCGAAATCCCTGTATACATCTAATACTTCAATCTTAAGATGTACAGTAACACCCATATCCTCAAGTTCCATAACCATAGGCTTGATACGTTCTCTTATGCGATCTGTAACATCTATGTAGACTTCATCAACGATTTCATTCTTAATAAACTTCATCATAGTATGGATATCTGCGACAACAGGAACTCCATTGATATCCTGACCTGTCATATTCTCATCCATAATTACAATTCCGTCTATCTTTCTTAACCAGTCGTCCTTCTCATCAATCTTTGAAAGTGTATTATTAGCCCTGTCCTTAACTGTAACCATTATGACACGGCTTGCCCTCTTGCTTTCGTTATGTGATTTAAGATATGCCTTAACAAGCAGTCTTGATACATACATAATAACTATTGCAACGATAACTGTAACAATATATATACCTCTCTGGATGCCTTCTGCATCTCTTCTTAATAATTCATAGACAGCGAGTATAGCAGCAAACAGTGCACTCTTGCATACTACAGACCTGAATTCTTCAAAATAACCTCTGCTTATAAAATCATTCTTGACATTATAAAATACTGCTGTAATAACTGTCGCAACCAGTATTGATACGCAGTTATTATTAAGTTCACTAAAAATCTGTCTGTTATTCATTCCCCAATATAACCCCAGCCAGATTATTCCTGCAACATAATACGATAACACTATCGCTATTGCATCTGTAAAAAATATAAGTATATTCTGTATACTTTCCTTAGTTCTGTTAATATTCGTCATAAGCCCCCTGATAGTATATTATTATTTATGCAATCTGAATAATTATACTATATTCGACATAATTGTCAATAATGTAAAAATCCGTCCCACTCTATTATGTGGAACGGATATAGTTCATTTTATTCCACTGTAACTGATTTAGCAAGATTTCTTGGCTTATCTACATCAAGTCCCTTAGCTACACTTACATAATAACCAAGTAACTGAAGTGGCACAACAGCAAGTGATGCTGCAAAATGTTCATCTATCTTTGGAATGTATACAGTAAATTCAACTGTATCCTCAACTTCATACTTTCCATATGTAGTAAGTCCCATAAGATATGCACCACGGCTCTTGCACTCAACCATATTGCTTATCGTCTTCTCATAAAGCTCACTCTGTGTAAGCACACCAATAACAAGAATATTATCTTCAATAAGACTTATAGTTCCGTGCTTTAATTCACCAGCGGCATACGCTTCTGAATGAATATAAGATATCTCCTTAAGCTTAAGGCTTCCTTCAAGACTGACTGCGTAATCAATTCCTCTTCCTATAAAGAATATATCCTTTGAATTGGCAACCTTTGCGGCAAACCACTGAATTCTTTCCTTATCTTCAAGAATCTTCTCAATCTTATCAGGTATAGTCTTAAGTTCTTCTAAATATGTGCTGTACACATCATCTGTTATCTCACCTC
Organism: Lachnospira rogosae (ex Hitch et al. 2025); assembly: GCF_040096455.1. Classification (NCBI taxonomy): domain Bacteria; kingdom Bacillati; phylum Bacillota; class Clostridia; order Lachnospirales; family Lachnospiraceae; genus Lachnospira; species Lachnospira rogosae (ex Hitch et al. 2025). The sequence goes on from NZ_JBBMER010000002.1 coordinate 183,246, forward strand.
TTACTCTGGCAAACTGAATTGCAAGGCAGTAAGCGGCTATAAGCTGTGTACTGTAAGCCTTAGTTGTAGCAACTGAAATCTCCGGACCGGCAAGTGTATAGAATACATTATCTGCTTCTCTTGCAATTGAACTTCCAACTACATTGACAATGCCAAGTGTCCTAAGTCCCTTATCCTTAGCAAGCCTTAATGCCGCAAGACTGTCTGCTGTTTCACCTGACTGGCTTATAACAATCACAAGTCCATCAGGATCTAACAAAGGCTTTCTGTATCTGAACTCAGAAGCGAGTTCTACTCTTACCGGTATCTTAGCCAGATCTTCCATAACATACTGTGCAACTACGCCAACGTGATATGCCGAACCACAGGCTACGATATATATCTGTGAAATCTTCTTAATCTCTTCATCTGAAAGCTCTACTGCTGATAAATCAAGCTTCCCGTCCTTTAATACAGAATTAAGTGTATCAGCAATTGCCTTTGGCTGTTCGTGGATTTCTTTCATCATAAAATGCTCATATCCACCTTTTTCTGCTGCCTCAGCATCCCATTTAATCTCTACAAGCTCTTTTTCTATCTCATCACCATCAAGGTTATAAAATGTTATATTACCATCTGCAAGACGTCCAATCTCCATATTGCCAATATAATATACATTTCTTGTATAATTAAGTATAGCCGGTACATCAGAGCCAACATAGCAGTTGCCATCACTGACACCAAGTATCATTGGGCTGTCTTTTCTTGCTACATATATTTCATCAGGATATTCCTTGAACATAATTGCAAATGCGTAAGAACCACGGATACGAACCATAGCATGGTTAATAGCATCTACAGGTGTATGCTCATATTTCTTATAATAATAATCTATAAGCTTAATAGCCACTTCTGTATCTGTTGATGAATAGAACTCGTATCCATTCTTAACAAGCTTATCCTTTAATTCCTGATAATTCTCAATAATTCCATTATGTACGCCAACAACATTATAATCATCTGATATATGAGGATGTGCATTATTCTCAGAAGGCTCACCATGTGTTGCCCATCTTGTATGTCCAATACCGCAAGTCCCTTTAATGGCAAGACCATTATTGGTCTTTTCCTCTAATGCCTTAAGCCTTCCCTTCGCCTTAACAACCTCAACCGGACTTTCGCCGTCACGAACTGCAATACCTGCCGAATCGTACCCTCTATATTCAAGCTTTGCAAGACCGTTAAGAAGTATTGGTGCTGCCTGTTCATTACCTACATATCCAACTATTCCACACATAGATATATTCCTCTCTTTTAAAAATTCATATCACTTTATAATATATTATTCCGTTCCTAATTACAAGAGTATAGAATATTTATTTTAAGTCCATATTTCAATTTCAGCTTAACTTCTCCTTTTCACGTCCACTGTGTGTTATGACTATATTTCACCCTGCATCAACTCTTATTATTAATCCCTATTATTAACTTTTATACTAATCCTTATTATTAACTCTTCCTATTAATTACTTTTCAAACGCCACAATAGCAGTTATATCATTATAACCAAGCTGCTGCATTTTCTTCTGAAGCTTATTGATTGCCTCATCAAATTGTGAAAAAGCATTATATGTATCATTAAAATACTGCATTGCCTTTTCTTTATCTCCTTCTTCATTAGCATGCCATGAAAGCTCTGCATAATGATGCAAATCATTATGTGCCTTTACAAGCTGCTTGAATTCAGAACTATTTACAATCTTATCATCCTTTAACTGTGCAATCCATTTACCAAGTTTACAACGTGACGGATCATCTACCTGCTTCTTTAAAAGATGTTCAAATCCTACGATATTGTTATATACTCTCCATGTAAGAATATAATGATCCACTTCAAACACTCTCATCCAATCCTGCTGTGTAATCTTAGAACAGCCTCTTACAAGATCACTTCTTGTCTTATCAAGATATCTGCCCACCTTGAATACCCTCTGTCCTGATTTAAGGCAGTCATCAGACAGTATGCTGTAGCTCTGTGAAATATTCTCTATCTGCTTAGAAAATGACTTTGTAACACCTGTCTGTGTATCTATGTCATTAAAGACACTGTCAACCTTCTCACTTATGTCATCAATCTGGCTGTTCATCTGCTGCATAACTTCAAGTGACTTCTCTACCTTTTCATTCCCTTCACCAAGGCTTATGGTAGTCTCATCCATTGCTTTTGCAAGCTCATCTATATTATCTCTTAATTCTTTAACATACTTGACTATACTTCCAGCAGACTCTGCTGTATTATTAGATAATAATCTTACCTGATCAGCAACAACGGCAAAGCCTCTTCCTGCTTCTCCGGCTCTTGCAGCTTCAACAGAAGCATTTAAAGCCAAAAGATTACTCTGGTTAGATACCTTCTTAACAAGGTCTACAATCGCTTCAATCTTACCAATCTTACCCTTAAAATCCTGAACTTTATTATTGATAGACTGAATCTTCTTAGATGACACATTAACGGCTTTGATACTATCGTTCATATCTACCGTTACATTATGAGACACTGATATTATATCGTGGGCATTATCACGGATATGTCCCATAGCCATAGAAATGTTCTCTATAGAACTCTCAAGATGCTGGCTGGCATTCTCCATATGCTGTATCGACTTAGTCTGTGTTTCTACCTGATTAAGTGTATCTTTAATCAAAGTATTATCGCCAAGAATCTCCATAGTTTCATTAAGTCGCATAACAACTGGATTATTAACCTGCTTAACCGCTTTAAGCATTGAATTAAGCTTATCTGCATACAACGGATTATTAAAATCCGTCGCATCTATCTCATTAAAATCACCTGAGGCTATATTGTCAATTGCCTCAATCATTCGCCTGACATCACCTTCTGGCAATAAGTTCTCTTCTGTCTTTTTTCTAAACATATACTTTCATTCTCCTATATACGCACAACAGCGGGTTATAAAATACAACTCCCATTTCCCAGCAACAGACATACTACTACAGTCCTGATTAACGTAGAACAAGCTATAAATATCTGTAAAACATCGTATCTTCGAACCATTTATTAAATTATTCAAGTCTATATAACACCGATATTGTAATAATATCATAATTCAAGTATATTTACCATACAAAAATAAAAATTTGTCTGATATTTTTGTATAATGTATGATTAACTAGGTACTTCACTTACTATCAGATTGTGTAAAATCCATAAATGGAATATTTAATACTGAATACTGAGAACTATTAGTCAAGTTAGCGACTATAGGTCTTATATACGATAACAATACAGAAGCACCATTAACTTTTAATAATTCCTTAACTTTAGCTATATCTATAGTATCTCTCCATCTGAATTTAGCACTCATTACTATATCAATATTGAATGGCTGATTATCTTCACTGCTTCCTACTATAACATTTAAAGACACTTTCGCTGTATTTTCTTCATGCATTTCAACACTTGTTTGAGATTCTATATCAATCCCTTCAAATTTATCGCTATCAAATTTATTATTAGTAACAAAGCTAACCCTCTCTAATATTGGATTTGCAAATTGAAAACCACTTCTTACCATAAATACCCCCTATGCTGCATAAACAAATGTTGTTTTGTCAATGTTCTCATTAATATTATTATCAACACCTTTATAAAAAACATCTAATTTATTATAACTATAATCATTTAGTAATGTTGTCTTGCTTTCTTTTATATCAATATCATTTTCGTTAAATGGAGGTATAAAATCAAATTGCTGTTGTTGAATTTTATTATTCAACTCATTTTGATAATTTTTTTTATACATTTCAACCTCTTCATCTGTTAAACTATCTATTTGTTCTATAAAAGAATCAAGGAATTCCAAACTATCAATTTTACCCATAATTAAACCTCCTTATATAACTCTTTTTCTAAAATGCACTTTGAATTTTTGATATTATATATACATTTTACACCAATCGTTGGTTCTGCTTTATTAGCTTTATAATCATATGAAAATATACCATATGCTGGTGTATTATTATACTTTCCAAACACTTTAATTATATCATATTTTTGAGAAAATGAATCTATAGAAAATAGCATATTCAACTTATTTCCCAAAGGTAATTCCTGATTACATTGCATTTTTTCTGCTAGTTTTTCCCATGCATACTTTAGTTTCATATAAACATCATAATCTGTTAAATCTAATATATTGTCAGCATTTACATTAACCCTTACAATTGAAAAAGTTTCATTTGGTTTCCTGTTACGTTGCTTACTATTCCACCAATCAACATTCCCCTTATTATCCCAAAAATACATACCATCACCTAACCAAATATCATCTTTTCCATTTTTACTTGTAATCAAACTTACATCATTATTTATAAATGCTTTACATTTATCAGATTCATTACTATGAAATAATATTACCTTTGCCTCCATATGCACCCCTCAAATCATTAGTTCATTATTAGTAATTATCCCTAATCCACTCCAGACTTTCCCTATTACCTATATCATATCTCTCACCAGGCATTTCATACGCATAAACTTCACGTTTCTTGCAGAACCATTCAATAAATCCACCCGGTGCATCAAGATTAATCTCCTCGTCATTGACACAATCAACAATAACCGGTAAATCCTCTTTGCCATAAATATAAAATGGTGGCACAGCCCAGTTGCTCTTTGGTTCTTTAGGCTTTTCTTCCATTGAAATAACCTTATCAGAAGAATCAACTTCAACAACGCCTGTTCGCTGTAACTTTTCTAACGATGGCTCATAATGTCTCATTATGCAGGTTGCATTTTTCTCTTTGTAGAAATCAAGAAATCCTTTAATAGAGAAATCCAAAAGGTTGTCACCCGCAAGAACAAGCACTCCATCTTCGCATACATTTTTATCTGCACCTGTCAAAAACAAGTATAAAAAACATAATATTTCAAAAAATACTTTGCTGGATTAACGCAGGAAGATTACAATCTTCCTACTTCACATATCAACTAAATACCGCGAAAATCACTCAACAACCAATATCTTTTTGAAGTCTGTTAAGACTTTTTTGGATTTGATAACATCGACATATTATATCTAAGAAATACTATATGTCGATGTTATCTTAAGTACAAGACTGCTTCGCAAATAATTATTTTGTCCAATATCATACAAACATAAATAATTGTTTTCTAACAGAATGTTACTTTTATCCATTTTTTATGTCAATTATAATTACATTATTATACACTTTTCTAATCTATATTAACCTTACCAACAATCTTCAGCACATGTTTAGTTTCTTCTATATTTTGTGCACCTCTATGAGCTGTTTCTGGATAAAGAACAATACAATCTCCAGAAAGCAACGTAGTTTTACTCATTCTAGTTGGTATATTCCAAAACATAACATCTTTTTCTTCGTTATATTCTTCTTTCAAAGTAAGCCTAGATATATCTGCTATATCCATACTTTCTTCACCTGAAATCATAACTTGAATATCAATATACTTTCTGTGCGACTCAAGTTTACACTCTTCCGTTGGTCTTGTATCATAACTCTGCACACTATAATAAAAGTTATCATTTACATCTACTCTTTTACCAACATCTGCTTCTGAAACTTTTAATTTTTTTAGATATTTAACCGCTGATTCAATTCTATCTTTTATTTCATTATCATTGCTTCTATCAGAAACAAGCCATTCAGCAAATTCTCTAAGAGCTCCCTCTCCAGCTTTGTTGATACATACATAATCAGCAACAGCTTTAACTTCTTTCACAGCATCAGCAGGGCATGCGACTATACCGCCAGCTTCTTTAATAGGATGCATACATTTTAAATCAAGGATATCATCTCCAAAATAAGCACAAACACCAAGACCATCTTCACCTACAATTTCTTTTAGTGTAATAAGTTTATTAAGTTTACCTTGGTATACTTCTTTTATACCAAGTTCATCACATCTATTTTGAACAATAGAACTATTTCTAGCTGTGATAATAACAGGTACGATATTCATAGGTTTTAAAATACAGTTTATTACCATACCATCCTTAACAGAGAATGACTTCATAGTCTCTCCATTTGGTCCCATATATATCTTACCATCAGTGAGCGTACCATCTACATCCATAATTAAATATTTAATCATATCTAACCTCCAATGCTGACATTCTTTTATTCACGCATTTATTAATGCATTTATTTTTTTTTGCATTTCTTCATCAAGATCTGGCTTAATTGTACAAGTTTCCCACTTAATCTTAGGTATAAGAAGTGTTCCAGAAGTAAGCATAATATTTAGCAAACAAGGTTCGTCATCCAACATCCAGTTTTTATATTCATCTAATCTTTCATAATTACTAACATTGGCAGCTTTAATACCATAAGCATTGGCAATCTTCACAAAATCCGGAACAGTATATCCACTTTCTGCGGTTGTTATACAATATCTATCATTATAAGACCCGCGTTGAATTTCACTAATCTTACCAAGTTCTTTATTATTAACTACAAGAATCTTTATTGGCAGCTTTTCTCTTCTCACCGTTTCTAGCTCTTGAATATTCATCTGTAGCCCACCATCACCAGTAATACAGTATGTAATTCCATTATTCATACTGATAGAGGATCCTATCGCATACGGAAGACCAATACCCATTGCGCCATAGCTTCCTCCAATAATTATTCTACCTTCTGTTCCTTTAAAAGAAAGAGACTGTGCTGCCCAACAAACTGTCTGACCAATATCAACCGTGACAATCGGATTTTTAGGAAGCAATTCTGAAATCTTTTTCATTAATTTATTTCCATCAGTATCATCATAATCATCTAAAAGCTTCTTTGCTTCCATACAATTATTCCACCACTCTGTATAATCACGAATATCCTCAGCTAACAATTGTTTCATAAATGCCTTAGCATCCATAGTATAATCCTCTTCGTCTTCCTTGATTATCCTAGCAAGTTCATATTGATCAACATCACAACGAATCAATTTTGCTTTCGGAGCAAACAATTCTTTTTTGTGACCAATTTGTCTTAAACCAAGACGGGCTCCAACAGAAATAACCACATCACATTCATTTAATATCATATTAGCAACGCGATTTCCATATGTGCCAATGAAACCAATTCTATATTCATCCTGAATCATATCCACAGTATTCATTGTAGTAAGCACTGGTATATGAGTCTTTATTATAAATTCATAAATAAGCTCAGATATGCCCGCTGATCTTGCACCATTACCTACAATCAATACTGGTTTTCTGTATGTCGTATGGAAAATCAATGACCACACCCCCTTTTCTTCCTGTAGTAGCCAATTTATAAGCTCTTGAAACAATATCCGGAAATGTTTCTGCATGATTGGGAGATACAGAATACTTCGTTATATGCTTCGTCATAGAAACAATTTCCATCTCCTGAAAACCATTCTGACGAACACCTGAAAAACCTCTTTGCTCATTTGTGGGAACATTACCACTTATTCCCATAAGTGGTATGCCATCAAACCAAGCATCAGCTAACCCACCGAACGCATTAACTGCACCTGGTCCAGAAGTTGTAAAATATACACCAAGATTTCCGCTCATTCTAGCATAACCATCCGCTGCATAAGCACATCCCTGCTCATTATAGCAAACATGTATTTTTATTTCATCCTTTCTAGCATATAAAGCATCCATAAAAGGTACAATATATCCTCCAGAATAGCCAAATACATCGGCAACACCTTTTTTAATAAGATAATCGACTAAGTATTCTGAACAGTTCATTAAATACCAACCTTTCTAAGTAATCTCTCAAAAATTTGATTTGCATACGTTTGTACCATAGTACATCTTTCTAAAACAAAATATCACAACATAAATAAACAATATCGATCCATACACTTTAACTGACGTTTTTACAACTTTAGCTAAAATCGGTAACATTTCTGTCAAATACTAGAGCACACAAACCTGACTGTCACCTATTATAATCATAATCAATTCAAATACTTTCTTAAGCACTATGGCAAATGTTATATCTTTTTCAAAATTTCAACCAACGAAATAAAAAACTACAATAAAATGTATCAATACATTTTATTCACTTTTTGCACCTTTTTTATAATCATAATATATTTTATCTAAAGCAGAAAAATCTGTCTTTGAGTAACCAGTTCCATATCTCGTTCTTTGCTGAGGTGAAAGTGCTTCTACTACATCAAACATCTCGTTAGCTGTACAATTATAAGCTTTCTTTAAATGATAAACATTATCCACATGAGAATGCTTTGTACCACAAACATACATATGCAGATCATATCCATAATGCACTTCACCAAGTATTGGGATAATATATGTATCAATTGTCTCAAGTAGTTTTTGAAGATCATAATGCCCCCCACAATGTTTATTAATATAATCCGCAAGAAGCTCTGTTTTTGCATTTCCAGCCCCTCTTCCCATTCCAAAAAGTGAGCCATCAACAATAATATCTCTACCACTTTCTTCTGCTAGTTCTATCATTCTTTCAGCTAACGCACATGAAAGTCCAAGGTTATCGTGCGAATGAAGACCAATCCTAATATTCTTATCCAACAGGCTATCAACCTGTCTAAATATACTAACTAAATCCGTCATATCCATTGCGCCAAAAGTATCAACTATTGAAAATGCGGCGGGTTTCGCTTCATTAACTTTTTCAATTAATGAAGATCGTTCTTCATATGTATAGCTGATAGAATCCATCGGATTAAACTGTACAAGATATCCCTTTTCTTTAGCACCTTTGCAAAAATCAATAGCAGCATCAATTTCATGCTGTGCAAATGAAATTCTTAACCATTTGAATGATTTACCATCATAATCATCCAAATTTTCTAATGAATATCTGCTATTATCACAAAATCCAAGAAATTGTGTATTTTTTCTATTTTCTGGAAGATACTTTCTTGCATCTACTGAATCTGCATATACTAAAGTTTCTCCTGTAACATTTGTCTGTAGAAAACCAGTCTCAACAAAATCTATCCCCGCTTCAGCTAAACCTTTCATAATACCTTTTACAAATTCTGGATTAGAATTCTTATTAAAAAGATATCCTCCATCTCGAATTGTACAATCTGTTATTTGTATACTCATTTTTTCAACATCTCCTTATATATTGCATTACATATTTCGAAATCTTCAGGATAGTCAATATCCATAGCTTCAATTTTATCTACTTCCTTAATAAATGGATGTGATCCTAGTCTTCTGTTATGTTTTAAGAAAGAAGCTTTAGTAAACACATAGGCAATAGACGTTTCTCCATAAATCAATGGAAGATCCTGTGTACGAGGAAAATGGTCTGGATCAAAGTTGATTGGTTTCCCATTCTCCCACATAAATGTTCTTAATGCTTCAGCACAGAAAGCAGAATCATACTCCCCACTTGCCACTTTGTCTACACATTCTTCAATAGTAGAAACCTTGGCAAATGGTGATGTGGTATGTGCATTTACATAAATATCTGCATCTATTGTATTCATAAATTCTTTAATAAAATCATTAGCATTTATTCCATCTCCATCAAGATACTCTGGGCGTTTAAGGTATTTTACCCCCGGTATAACATATGGAATAACTGCATCATCAGAACAATAGATATAAACCTCATCAATATTCTTTGCCTCTAAGCAAGCTTTCTGAATAAAATGCATTAATGGTGTTCCATCAAAAAAAGGCTTAATGTTCTTTCCTGGAACTCTTTTTGAACCTAATTTAATTGGAATTAAGGCAACTGTTTTCATTTTAATAGTCCTTCCTTTAAGACGATTTATTCAATCGAATTATTTCCTTATAATTTTTGAATAAGTAGTAGCAATAATCAAAATATTCTGGATAATATCCGTCAATCAATTCAATCTCTGATATCTCGCATATATGATTTAAATTAAATACAGTAATCAGTGTTTTTAAATATCTCTTCTGTAAATACATAAACGCCACATAATTCCCTATATAAACAGTAAATTCTAGGTACATAAATATCTACAGTTTCTAATTTAAATCATTAGTCTTCCCTACATAATAAATCACATTCCTTTCCTGTCTAATCATATTTCCTATTTTTAACTCTTTCGCCATTTAATTTTATTAGAGTTATAAAACCAATAATTTTTCTATTACATTCCGAATATTGCCATCTTTCCATTTACCAGCATACATTCTTCTAATACTCAATATATATTCTTCCTTCTCATTTTCTGGTTTAACATTCCACAAATTCAATTTATTTTCCAATTCTTCGCAGGTTCTAAATTCATCTTCTTTAACCGAAATTGGAAAATATGCATCTGAGCAGTATTTCAAACACCGTATTCCATATTCGTACGCATCTACATATGTAGAAGATGTATGTACTATTCCTATATCTACCATCTCAAATGACTCCTGCACACTAATTTCTTTGCCGTAAATGCCAATACATTTTTCAGATACCATTTTTTTATATTTATGAACATCATCATTAGGATGGCACTTCACAATATATTTAAATTTCATTTTTTTTGAAATGTCTTCTACAAATTTTATTAAAGTAATACTTGCTTGTTCGCTCAAAGGCATACTAGGAGTATCTAAAAACAATCCCAACACCCCTGTATGATTCAATTTTACTCGCAATTCTTTATTACCTATATACCCAACAACAATAATCCTATTTCCATCAAAACCAGCTCTTTCAAATTCTTCTTTTTGTTTTTCTGACCTAGCCAAAAAGAAATCCGACTTAAAATTAAGTATCTGACTCTGGTTCATTAAATCATAATTCCAAGATTTAAATATTCCTATGCCGTGCTGATTAGTTACTGTAATCGCTCCCTGTTGTTTGAAATATTGCACTAGAACATTTTCATCTGGACCTGAGTCGAAATAAGTCATAACAAGTTTTGGCTTTAATTCTAATTTTTTAACTTCCTCAAACATCCATTTTCTAGCTGCCAACATAACCGACATATAAACTCTATCCTTTATATTAGAAATACAAGAAAGTTCTCGCATCGATATAAAAAACCAATCTAATTTTTTATGCAAATTTTTCCAATCTATATGATAAGATAGTTTCGTAAGAAAAGTTATAGTATTATATGACACTATATCAGCCTTTATCTTTTCCCAGTATCCGTCATGGTCATTTCTATAATTTTTTGTATATAAACATAATATTGGGGAAGATTTCAGATCCATTTCCATCTTCTCATGTACAAAAAACAAATTTTTTATAACTATTTTTAACCAATTCTTTCCCTTATTCATCTGACAATACAAACATTCATTAAATAATATTTGTTTCGAATTCATACCTGGAAACAATGATAAATTCACATTTTCCAAAGCTTTATGATATGCTATCATCTGTTTATCTTTTTCTGTTATCGGATTATACATTCTTATCACTTCCTAATTATCATTTCTAACAAGATTTAACAAAAATTCTCGCTCATTAATTACTAAAACAGCTAAACAACCAAAGGCGATTCCCCAACGAATCATCCACATATTAATAAAAATATAAAAGCATAAAACAACCGCAACAATCATAATAGAGGGCAACACAATAATCTTAAATGGAATTACCCTGTCGTTCAACCTTCTAGAATATATACAATGCAAAATCAACGATAATCCATAAGACATCAGTGTCGTATAAGCTGCTCCAACATATCCCCATTGCAATATAAAAAAATAGTTAAGTGCTATGTTAACCACAGCAGCTATAATTGTATTTATTGAAATAAACACTGTTTTTTTATAATAATGCTCCACATTCACATAGAGAGTATAAATAAAAATCAAGTAATTTGAAAGTACAATTGGTGGAATTACTTTAATTCCATCCCAATAAGATTCTGTAGCCATAATTTTCACAACTTCTGGTGCTAATAAGACCACACCTATCATTGCAATGGTCATTAACTCAATATACTTTATACAAATTCTGTTTATATCAGCATACGCTTTTTCTTTCATCTTTCTAGTGAAATAAGGGACCCACATTCCATCAAATGCTGTTGTTATTACAGTAGCAACCATACTAAAATTATAAATTAATCCATAGATTCCTGTTTCTGTTGCATTTCTAAGCATCGTAATCATAGTACGATCTGATTGAGATAAAATGCTAAGTGCAATGCCATGTAAAACTAATGGTAATGAAATCTTTAGACCATACATAATATATTCTTTATTTAATTTAATCTTTCCTTTAGGTAAGAAATACAAAGCAACTGAAATGCCAAAAATAAAAAACACCACTGCTGTTGGAACAATCCTGCCCATATACAGTTTTGATTTCAATGCCCATTTAATTAATACTACTGCAATAGTCGTAGAAATCAAATTTGGAAGCACCATAATAGCGGTTCTAAATTTATAACAGAAATTCATCATCAAATACATTGACACATTTTCAATTAACGCAGCTCCTAAAGAATGCAACAAGCAAAAAACAACTATTATTATATATTGAGCCGATAATATAAAACTAGCAATCAACCAAATAATTACTGTAAGTATACTGCCATAAATCAGTGTAAAAATGAGTATAGAAGATAAATAATCTTCTGTCTCATCTTCATAATCAATAAAAGAGGCCCTGATTGCCATATATAATGCCAAACTCATAAATGTTGCAGCGATGGACTCCCAAGCGTTATAGGTTGTAACTACTCCATAATCTGCCACAGTTAAAATTCTAGTAAAGATAGGGACTGTAATAAACGCAATACCTTTATTAAATAAAGTACCAAACATATAATAGGTACCTGCTTTTTTCATACTTTTCTTTTCTAGCATAGTTTTCTTTTTACAACTCCTTTATTTTTCACACAACAAACAATAATATGTAGATATCATTAACATATTTTCCTATAAAATTTCTTCCAAACAGCGGAAAACATAATTGTTATAACAAAAACTATAACAACACAAAAAGCCCCTCCTACAAGCGTACTTGACATACGCTCCAATATATCTGCTGTACAAATGATTACAACATAATGAATCATATAAACTTCCATTGTTAGAGAAACAATTTTTGTAGTCTTAGACTTTGCTAACGACCTAGAAATTATCCCCTCTTCTTTTGAGAAAAAATAAATAATTGGAAGTATACAAATTACATAAGCTAAATTCCTATATTCAATAATAAAATCAGGACCGTTTATCCCTAATAGATATACCACTATTCCTACAATAACACATATCACTTCGATAACCGTACTATTAACCTTATCTGGAAAACTCCATCTGTTAGCTAACATTCCTAGTGTATAGGCTGGTATCCAATATATTGGAAATGTGTATGTCAGATTTATAGCTATTTGAGACGAAATAATATTTCCTGTGAGAATGTTTACTAAAAAATGAATACAAAATATAATTGCAATCATTAAAATTGAATATCCGTATACCTGTTTCTTATTCAAACTTTTCACAAAATGTATGATAAAAGGTGTAAAAAAATATAAAACAGTCAATGTAGACAAGTACCAACAAGCACCATTTAAGATTGTTGCCCCCACTATTGTCATAGACTGCATCAATGTAGCAGCTAATAACAATTTTAGCATAGTTTTAATAATTGATGCCCCATTTATCACCAGATAAGTCGCAACTACTATGTGTGTTACCATATATAGAATATAGAATTTGGATACATTCTTTTTCAAAAAAGTATATACATTCTTAATACCGCTTTCCGAATAAATTCGATAAGTAAGAAACGCCGAAACCAAAAAGAAAAATGTCACTCCAAAAGCTCCATTATGAAATATTTTCTCATAAATATATTTTCCTTCTTCTTACTGTTTTAAAAAAACACAATGATTTAAAACAATCGTTATGCAGAATAAAATTCTCAATGCATCCAAAGATAATATTCTTGTCTTGTAATTGTCATTTTTTATCTTTACCATTTCAAATCATTTTTCCTTTCCAAACGTCCTTTTTTCATCATTATCATAACACGATTTAACAAACTTACAAATAAGACCCACCTTAACTCTTATTAAATTATTAAATTAACACTCCATTAGTTTCTTCATAATATATATTATAAGTTATATGACGAATTTAAAAATTGGGTCCAATTATATATATCATAACCTCTGTGTAACAATCCAGTATATCTCGTCAAGTCGGGAATATAGCCTTTTTTATCTTTATCATTAATATATACACATGGTATATTCATATTTTCCAATTTATCTGATGTAAAAAATACCCCTTTATAATTATTAGACAAAATAAAATCACTAAATAATTGTTTTTCTTTATATGTACATCCATTTCTATCATTCATTATAAAAAATATATTATCCCAGTTTATTCTTTTTTTTCTATCATTCCATTTAATCTGTGCCTCTTCTACGCTTTTATAATGAACTAAATATAGATATATATCTCCTAGTTTAGCAACCGGATATCCTTCTTTATAACTTTTTTCATCATCTTTTAACATATTAATATCAATATAGGTTTTAATATTGTATATAAATTTTATATAATCTGAAGCCGTCATATACATATTTATAGTTGGACTCCTAAATTGTAATCCTAAATCATGACTCACCAATCCTCCCAAACAATCACAGCTTATAATAGAAGGCTCTTTATTAAGTAATTCTTTTCTCTTTGATTTATATATTATATTTTTTCTTAAATTATCTCTAATCGACTTTACCATTCGCTTGATTTTCGAAATCATAAATTTTATTCTCTTTCTTAATATTCTATAGTTCTAGCTGGAACCCCTACTGCTGTTACATTATCACTAATATCTTTCGTTACTACTGCATTTGCTCCAATAATTACATTTTTTCCTATTTTTACACCTGGTAGTACGACTACATTATCTCCAATCCATGTATTTTCTCCTATCAAAACACTCCCTTTAGAATATAATTCTCTCTTTGCCGGTGGAATATCATAATGTTTGTGAGGGTTACCATGCATATGATCTGTTATATATACCTTACTCCCAATTAATACACCTTTCTCGATTTTTATACTATTTATACCTCCTATATGACAGTTTTGTCCTAGCGAAACATTATCTCCTATATCTATAATTGGATTCTTTCTTTTATCACTTGCATATGCCTCTAATCTTAATCCCTTATTGGCATAAAAATTATCACCTATGATTATATTCTTTTGTCCATATATTTCATAATCTTTTTCTATTCTTATATGTTTTCCGCATCGAAGAAGTTTCTTTTTTAGTATTTCACCTCTTAACATCAAAAGTAATCTTTTTATTTTCATCAAATCCTCCCCCAAATAACTTTTAACACAAAATCAACTTTTCTCTGTTTAGTTGTAAATTTACATTTTCTATATTTTTTTAACAAATTAATTTTACTATAAAAATTACAATCATAATTAGCAATCAAATTTAATATTTCTTTATTGTCACAACTTAAATTTTGATTGTAACCTTGCAATAACTCACTTGCTGTCCGTTTTATAACATTTTTCTGTTTAATATCATATTTCAACTTGTTTCTTATTTTTTCATATAAATTTGTATATGTTCCACATACATTATCGTTATGTATTCTGTACATTATCATTGCTTCTTCATCTTCAACAAAATTAATATCATTAAAATATGCAACTCTTGCTATCCACGAATCATGCATTTCAACCCACTTGGGTCTATACATACAAACTAAACCTAGCATATAATATGACATAACCATTGTACACCCTCCTGCACAATTACGTATAATATGCTCTTCTTTATCCATTGGAAATATTTTAACTATCCTACCATTAACTTCTTTATTATCGCTTAATAATTGTTTGGAACAATAATATAATTGTGAATCATTTTCTTTAAGTTCCGTAATAGCCCTATATAATTTTTGTTTTTTCCATATATCATCTTGATCTGATAAAGCAAAATAACAATAATCATCATACCTATTTTTTGCATATTCCATTAAATCAAAAAAGCTATATGCTGCTCCTTTATTATCACCTGTATACCAGATTAATTTTCCAGCCTTTTCATATTCTTTTAATATACTAATCGTATTATCATTAGATCCGTCATCTCTTACAACCAATTCAACACTTACATTCTCTTGATTAAGTATTGAATCAACTTGCTGTTTAATATATTTTTCACCATTATAAGTTGACATCAATACAATTACTTTTTCCATTTATACCTCGTATGATAATTAATAAGCTAACTATCACTCTTTTCCTTTCTTTCTAATATATATTACTTTATTAGCCTATTTTAATACCAATATTAAAACGGGCAATTTATGGTTATCTTTTAATAGTTACTGTCTATATTGTTATATTTTTTTAATATAGGTTGTATTGCTAATACTAACATATACCACATCATATCTGTAGAAAAACAACTAAGCCCAAATAATTCTATAAAAAATACTAATAATGGAATTAATAAGATAAAATTACTCATTTTTATATCTATTAAATAACCATTTAAACTTATACCTATTAAAACAATAAAAATCAAACTTCCTATTATTCCCATAGACAGAATCATATCAAAATAAGTATTATGTGCCACTAATATACTATATCCTTTGCTTCTATAGAAACGATAATATGAGAGTCCCCTACCTATCAATAATCCATAGAAATCATTTCCCATAACTTTTAAATAATTAGTTAAATTATCAGTTCTTCCTGTCGTTAAATTACTTATTTTGTTATTATAAAAATTCTCATTGAATCTTTTTATAAATTTATTTATAAACATAATTATTATTTTTCTGAACAATACAAAAATAGCACTACCTAATAATATTATCCTTGCAAATGCTTTGAAATGCTTTTTTTCCATCTTATTTATCAATGATAAAAAATACACAAAAAATGTTCCTAATAAACAAAAAACATACATCTTACTAGCTGTTAATAAACCGATAAATGCTAATATAAAAACAAGTAAACTATCTCTATTTTTATTTTGTGACTTATGAATAGTAATAAGCAAACAACATATACAAATCAATATATAAATGGAATAATAATTAGGATCATTACCATAAGCATCTAATCTATATGATGTACTAAATAACATATTAAATTTACTAGGATTAACAATCAAAAATACTGCAGCTGAATTAAAAATTCCGGCAATCATTGAATAATAACTTTTATCAAATTTCAGTATTAAATTAGCATCTTTTGACAATGTAAGAAATATGTAAATATCAAATGAAATATTTATTGCCTGAATAATTCCCTCAATATAATTCCCCATATAAAATAAATGCAATAATTCCCAAATCAAAAAAAACAATGCGACAATTAAATTTTTTTTATTTAATCGTTTTGATATTAAAATATATTTTAAACTTGCAAAAAAAACCGCAACATTAATTAATGATGTTATACCTGTAGCATCTAATATTCTAATATTAGGTAGCAGAAAAAAAATCATATATATATTTTCTTCTTTAGATTCAATTAAAATGCAAAGTAAAATAAATATAAATGCTAAATAAGCAAATAAAACATTTTTACTATTTCCTAATATAAAAAGTATAAATAAAACTATGTATTTAAAACGTGATAAATCATCTTTAATGCTAATTTTCATAGCCAATCTCCTCATTAGATAGTCTATATAATCTATCATTTAAATATTTAATATTATATAACATATTTTGATTTTGTTGAGCATACATATTCGCTTCTATAACTTTTTCTTTTCTGAATTCTTTATCATTTTCCAACTTATCCATTGCATTAATTATGGCTTTTTGATTATTTGCTATCAATCCTCCAGGAAGATACCTTACTATGCCTGTATCCGTTGAAATAAAAGGAATACCACATTTCATAGCCTCACTTATAACTACAGGATATTTTTCAACCTTACTACCTGTTATTAATCCATAAGAATTCTTTAACGCTCTAATTGTCTCTTCTCTTGTTAAATTATATCTAAAATGAACGTTTTTGTTGCTATTGTTATTTTCAATCATTTTTTTTAATTTTTTTAAATATTCATTTTCACAGGTTCCTATAAACATCATATCTAATTTTGTATTTGATTTTAAGTAAGCTTTCAATACTAATTCCTGATTTTTATCGTATGAATAATTTGATAGACAAAGCCAATACAATTTTTCTGTATTTTTATCAACTTCACAATCAAAATCAGCTCCATTTTCAAGCACTATATTATTATCAACTCCACATAATTTTGTATATTTATAAGACTGATCTTCTTTATGTAAATGAATTATCATATCATAATTCACTATATACTTTTTCCAAATAGCATATTGTGGTTTCCATCGTATTATATTAAATAACCATCTTTTTACATCATATAATTTTACCAATGGTATACGTGGAAATCTAAAATCAGCCATTCCGTGCATATATAAAACCTTTTTACATTTGATATTTTTCAATTTCTTTAATATACAATCTGTTGTTGCCGTTTGTGTACATACATTTATAAGTATATCTGCATTGTTTGAAAGTTCATATATTAAATCAATATAGCCTTTGATATCGCCATAATATTTTCCTCTTTTTGTGTATATATTATGTCTAATTATCCTAACATTTTTATAAGTTTCATACTGCTTCAATGTCTTATGTATACCTGTTACAACTGTTACATCATTCCCTAACGCACTTAACCCCTCAGCGTAGTATTCTGTTATATTTTGTACCCCATCAACTAATGGATAATAAGTTGCAACTGTAATTACAATTTTCATATTTATAATCCGCCTTTCTGCGTGAATCACCAATACATTATAAAACATCTTGATTTTTTCACTTTTCCAATTTATCTTCTTTCTGATATTATTCATCTATAAAAATAACATACTACAGAAAATATATAGTCGAATAACTTAGATGAATATAAGCAACCAGTAGTTATTAATTAGAATCTTATTTTTATATTTAGAAAAAGCATAGTATCTCAACTTTTAAAAATAAGAAGTAATATGCCTTTTCTCGTAACAAGCAAAATCCTCGTTTTTTAGACAAGATTCTGACTCTCCAATTTAATATTCAAAGCAATAAATACACTAGATTTCCCATACTCGTCCTTATTTTAAGCAAGCTTTGGTACAAGTTGCAAATGATTTATCCAACACAAGAAACATCTTGATTTCCTGTTATTGGCAAATGTTGAGATACTGGTGGGTACAATAAAACTTTCTTAAAGCATTTTTATAAATAATAGAGAAAACTTTCCTACAACTGCACATATACCTAATCTAATTATTTAGCAAGGTTATACCATTGAAGATGACTCCACAACATTTTATGATTGAATATTACATATATAATATATACTTTTTAATTTGCTATTTAGATAATTTATTTGATATATTCTTTATTTTTTGACTATCTTCTGCTTATTAACATCAAACTTATCTATTTTATTCGTATGCTTAATTTTAATAATAATAATAATTCTATGCAACAAATGAAAGAAAGCTTTTATTTTTATTTTAACACTTAATAAATATACTCCTTTTTCTTGACTGTCCTTAATTATTTTTTCATTTATATCCATATAATTTATAAACTTATGCGGCAAAACCAAAAATTTATCTACATTTTTTATATTACATATCATTTTGCGTTTCTGAAAATGTATATATGCGTATTCTTGTTTTTCTATTTCTTTTGATTGAGATAACGTCCAGGAATATATTTTTCCCTCTTCAAACGAAAAAATTCTTTTTCCCTTAATATGCATAAAATCATTATTTTTTTTATATGTTAATGTCATATTTTTATTATAACAATATATATCAGCAATACTTTGCTCCAAATGATATATCGTATAACCTTTTGAAATAAATTTACTATTTATTCCATATTCTCCAATTTCATCATATCCGAAGTGCATATTAGATCCTAATATATCTCTATAAGAAAGGACTCCTTTATCACATTGTTTAAAACAATGATTTATATTTATATCATTTCTATATAATGTTAAATGTCCTAAATATGATATTTTATCATATATTTTATCAGGCATAAATTTTTCTAAATCACCAAAAATCAAATCTACATCACAATAACCCCAATAATCATAATTTAATATATCTTCCTCAAAGACATAACCATATGTAGGTTTAAAATCACATAGTTTATAAGGATTATCAAGTGCAATAGGAAACTCAAACTTTCTCTGTATCACTTTTTTAAATTGTTCAAATGTCATTTTTATATATTTAACATTTACTGGTATAATATCTTCGATACAATCATCTGTTATGACAACAAATTCAAAACTTTTATTATAAGAACAAGATTTTAGCCATAGATTAAAGTGAGCTGGTAATTTTCCAAAATATGGACAAAATACTATATATTTCATTTTTTCACCTTTTCCCTCAAGAATTTATCTGATATTTTTCTCATAAATGATAGAGGCATTATAAAAAAAATCGTTTCAGCTATACATATTATAATAAAGTCAATTATAGTACAACCACCTCTTTTTATGTGTCGTACATATACATTTAATGCACTCTTATAATTTTCAAAGTTTTTTCTTCTTTTATAATTGCTGTCATTTGCTCTATACAAATATAAATGTTCTTCTAAATTAATTGCTCGACAATTGTTTGTGATCATTTTAGAAAATAAATCAAAATCCTCTTTTCTTTTCAACAAACTATATCCACCATATTCTATAACCTTTTCCTTTTTATATATAACTGTCGGATGATTGAATGGCTGTCGTTTTCTCATAAATTTTTTTATATCATTAAAATTAGTTGGCACTACTCTTGAAGTTCTTATATTTCTTACATCATCATAAAATTCATCTATCTGACATCCACATATATCCAAATCAGGGTATAACTCAAAACACTCCAGCTCTTTTTCGCAACGTTCTGGTAATGAAATATCATCAGCATCCATCCTTGCAACTAATTCATTCCTGCATACCTTTATTCCCTCATTTAGTGCATTAGCAAGTCCTTTATTCTGTGCTATTTTTACTATTGTAAATAATTCAGGATATTGGTTCTCATATTCATCAATTACCGTATTTAATTCAGATGTAAGTTTTCCATCTTCAACAACTACATATTGTTCAGGTTTAACTGTTTGATTAAGCATACTATCAATTGCTAGTCTCAAATTATCAGCATCATCTTTAAAATATACAGACATTAAAACACTATACTTATACATAATATAACACCTTTTCTTTATCCTCTAATTATCTTCCCTAGTCGCCGCAATCTCCTGTCTTGCAGCTTCCAGCTCCTGTCCATATTCATTCATTATCTTGCTATTCTCTTCTGTAAAGCCCTCTGTGCTTTCCTTGCTGAATATTATTTTTACAGTTTCAAGCACTATCTGGAAATCAAGCATAAGTGAATAGTTTACAACATATATAAGATCCATCTTAAGCTTATCGTAAGATGTTGTATTGTATCTGCCATATACCTGTGCATAACCTGTAAGTCCGCCTTTGACCTTAAGTCTGTAGCCAAATTCCGGAATATCTTGTGTATATTTAGCAACATGCTCAACTCTTTCTGGTCTTGGTCCTACAATACTCATATTGCCTGCCCATATATCAACAAGCTGAGGAAGTTCATCTATTCTTGTTGCTCTTATGAATTTACCTACCTTAGTTATTCTGTCGTCATCAGAAGTTGCTGGATGCGGCTTGCCATCTTTTTCCGCATCTTCTTTCATACTTCTGAATTTATGTATTCTAAACACCTTGCCATCGTATGTACATCTGTCCTGCATAAAGAACACTGAACCGCCGTCCTCTAACTTTATACATATTGCTGTTATAAGGAATACCGGTGATAATATAATAAGTCCTAATGTTGAACCTACAATATCAATAGTTCTTTTAACAAATGCCTGTCCTGTTGTCATTCCAACATTTTTAGCAAGGAATAATGGTGAATCGAACAGATTAATCTCTTCTGAACCTCTTACAAGTATATCCTGTATCTTAGGTGTATAATATACTGGAATATCTTTTTCAAAGCAGAATTTAAGTATTTCTTTTCTCTCGTTGTTTGGAATATCATTAAGAAGAACTGCTTCATATTGAAGTATTTTATTATATATTACATCTGATGCCTCTTTATATGATATTTCTTCACAAACTTCGTATTTATCACTTCTGTTAGATATTTTATAACGTAAATGATTTTTATGAACACCGTTAATCTGTAATAATTTTATTGGTGGGAATATCATTCCGTATATCCTTATCCCAACAAGGTCATACAATACGCAGAACACTAAATCAATCAATGTTGAAACAGCTATCAGACCTGCAAGTCGTCCCATACTGTCAACTCGTCCCGCTGTTAAAGCTATTATAAGATATTCTCCAATTGCCGTTGTTATAAGTGCAAGGAACTGTGAGAATACAAGATTAACAAGTTTAATGTATCCAAGCTTAAATCCGCCCCACATTTTATATGTAACAAAGATAAGGAGAAAGATTGTGAATACCATAAGCTTATTACCACTTCCCATAAATGGTGTCTTAAGCATTGTATTATATACATTATTCCACATATATGCAAAATGCAATGTAAGTATCAGGAGCATTATTATATTAAATGCCCCTACATACATACTTACATTTTTATTTCTACTCATCCTGCCCTTATTTTCTTTCATCTTATCCTCGTTCCAATCTTATATTTATCTATATATTATTGTTATTTATTTCTCATCATAATCCATAAGAAAATCTCCATCAAACTCATCTGCCGATGGCTTCTTTCTTACACCAGTGTTGTTTCCTGCCACATTAGCTTTCTTTCTTGCGGCTACCTCGCCAACACTTCCTGCCTGTCTTTTGACTGGCTTAGAAGCATTGTTAGTATTCTTTCTTGCTGATGAAGCATTTCTAGCTTTCTCGAATGATTTATCTGGTGACTCCTCGCTGTTATAATGTCCATAATAGCTGCCGTAGTATTTACCGTAATACTTGCCGTAGTATCTTCCATAGTAACCATTTTCTGATAAATCAACCTTATTAAGAACACTTCCGATTATCTTAACTTTTGTCTTTTTAAGCTGTCCCATTACATTCTGAGCAAACTTATAGCTTACCTGGTTAGCTGCGATTACAAGAACCGCACCATCACATACCTGTGCAACAATAGCTGCATCGATAACACTTCCAAGAGGTGGTGTATCGATGATTACATAATCATACTTTTCTCTCATCTGTCTTACAGTCTCTTTGAATAATGGGCTGTCAAGAAGCTCTGATGGGTTAGGTGGCACCGGACCAGCAAGAATAACGTCCATATCCGGCACATTTGTCTGATATATTACTTCTTCTAATGTGTTCTGTCCTGAAAGAAAATGTGTCAATCCCTTAACACCCTTCTTAACTCTGTAACGTCCTACAAGAACTGACTTTCTTAAATCACAGTCAATGAATAACACTCTCTTGCCGCCATCTGCTATTGATGAAGCAAGGTTCATTGTTACTGTTGATTTACCTTCATTAGGTCCACAGCTTGTAAACATTACTACCTTTGTATCTTTACCACTTAAGAATATGTTAGTTCTTAAATTTCTATAGCTTTCTCTTACCTGATAATCATCCTGCTGGTTAGTTTCTATATTAATTGTCTGCATATTTTTAATCCTTTCACACTCTCTTGTTTACCTATTTTCTTGTTTTCTTTTTCTTACTGCTTGGCTGTCCATTATATTCTTCTTCAGTTAATGGAATAAGTGAAAGATTAGTTATGCCAAGATATTTTTCAACATCATCTGATGTCTTAATTCTATCATCAAGAATGAAGTTGACTACAAGCACTGCTATTGCTATTACAATACCTGCTATTGCACCAAGCATTGTATTCTTCTTAACATTAGGACTTGATGGTGCATTTGCAACACGTCCATATTCAATTACATTAACGCCTTCAATCTGCATTACTGATGTTATCTGCTTAGCAGATACATCTGCGATTGCATCTACTATTTCTTTAGCTCTCTTAGGGTCTGTATCTGTAACTGTTACCTGAAGAACTCGTGAATCTGTCTCGATTTCACAAGAAATCTTGCCAACGAGTGCATCTGGTGTTATATCAAGATCAAGGTCTTTAACTACCTGTTCTACTACTGGAAGGCTTGTCACAAGAACTTTATAATCTTTAACAAGCTGTGTTGATGACTGAATATCACTAAGTGTTGTAGTAGTGCCATTCTGTCTGTTGATTATATATAATTTGATGGATGACTGGTACTGAGGTGTAATTGCTATCTCTGTTATTCCAAATGCAACTATTGCTGTCGCAACACCTGCTACAATTACTATCCATATCTTTGATAACAGCATCCTTATGATCTGCATAATATCAATTTCTACTTCTTCGTTGTTATCTTGTCTGATATTTGTTTCCATATTATCTCCTATCCTTTGCGCCTTGAATACTTACTCTGGCGTTTATTATTCTGTACAATTATACGAACCTTGTCTAATAATGTCAACAAGGCCTACTTCCATCTCTTTTTTTGATTAAATGTCTTACCCACCCCCTTGATTTTAGCTGGTTTCGAGATGATTGACTTGTTTTTTATGTGATTTGCGGGAAAATGTTTTTAAAAAAGAACATTCTATATTATTATCAGCATACACTGCAAATCACACCTAAAAAAATGCGAGAATATCCTGTCTGACATTCTCGCAAGTTTCACTGTTACAAGCTACTAGCCGGAATCGAACCGGCGACCTACTGATTACGAATCAGTTGCTCTACCTACTGAGCCATAGTAGCATACCTAAATTATTGTACTCTTATTTGGTGGAATTGTAAAGGAGGAATTATCCAATTTTCCTTATCAGAATAAATCACTGCGACTTCTGGTTCTTGTTAATACCATACACCTTTTCACATTTCCACCCCCGCCGCATAAATTATAATAACAATACTTATACCAAGAGGTTATTTATGAAAGCTCTCCCCACCAATTCATCCCCTCCTCTGTTATCGCTTAAAGGTATTTCCTTTGCATATAATACGCCGAAAAGCGAAATTCCTGCACTTGATAATATCTATCTTGATATTATGCCACAGTCTTTTACATCTATAGTCGGGCCTTCCGGCTGTGGCAAATCGACCTTGCTTTCCATCATATGCGGGCTTCTTTCGCCACAGAAGGGTGAGGTTGTTTTTAATGAGGATATTCTACACGATAATGCTGTATCTCCAAGAATTGGATTTATGCCACAGAAAGATACTTTATTTGAATGGCGCACTATTTATAAAAATGTGACACTCGGTCTTGAAATTAATCATCTTAAAGATAAGGAACATTTAGAAAATGTTGACAATATGCTAAAAGAGTATGGCCTATACCAGTTTTGCAATGTCCATCCTTCTGAATTATCCGGAGGCATGCGTCAGCGTGCGGCATTAATAAGAACCCTTGCACTTAACCCGGATATTCTTCTGCTTGATGAACCATTTTCCGCTCTTGATTACCAGACGAGGCTTGAAGTGTCTGATGATATCGGCAAAATCATTAAAGAGCAGAAAAAAACAGCCATTCTTGTTACTCACGATATATCGGAGGCTATCTCTATGGGCGATTGTGTCGTTATTCTTTCACACAGGCCTGCACATATTAAAAAAGTTGTTAATATCAACCTTTCCATTCCTGACCGGACACCATTTACTTCAAGACAGGCTCCTGAATTTGCAGGATATTTTAATGAAATATGGGAGGATATACAATGAATAAATCTATCAAAGCAATCAATAAAAAAGACATCTCTAACTCCCGTACACAATATCTTAACCACATAAGATTATATAAAATCTCCATAACTGTATTAAGATTTTTGATTTTAATGGCATTTATTGCCGCCTGGGAAATATCAACCCGTACTGGTATTCTTAATCCATTTATATTCAGCTCACCATCAAGAATATGCACAACTTTTATTGCTATGGCTAAAGATAACAGCATATTCATTCATATATGGACGACACTTTTTGAAACATTTTTATCTTTCTTCCTTATTATAATTGTCGGAATGGGAGCAGCGATTCTTCTCTGGCTGTGGAAAGGCTTATCAGACTGCCTTGAGCCTTTCCTTATTGTGCTTAACAGCCTGCCCAAATCAGCACTTGCCCCTATGATAATTGTCTGGCTTGGCAATAATATGAAAGCTATTATCATAACTGCTATATCTGTATCTATATTTGGTATGATAATTAACATATATACCGGATTTTTAGAAATTGACAAGGAGAAAATCATTCTTATTAAGACACTCGGCGGTACTAAGAAAGATATTCTTAAGAAACTCATACTTCCCGGTTCTAAGCAGATAATAATAAGCAATATGAAGGTCAACATCGGTCTTTGCCTTGTTGGTGTAATAATTGGCGAATTCTTAGCCGCTGATAAGGGACTTGGCTACCTTATTATATATGGTTCGCAGGTATTCAAGATGACTTATGTATCTATGAGCATTGTTATACTCTGCATTATCTCAACTGTTCTATTCAAACTTGTTGATGTCATAGAGAAAATGTTTCGTGATTGACATTTTTATCTTTTCATAGTATACTGCAAATATACAAATTATGCTTTATATCGCATACAGTTTATTGTATACTCATATAGCTTATAATTAATGGCATTACTATAGATTATCACGCGCCCCGCTGGCGCAGAAATGAGGATTTAATGATTTCACTCCGCATTAAGGACACTAAAGTATTTATGTCCCAGCTGCTTATCAAGGATACCTTCGATAGAATGCTTCTGTCAGAAGCCACAATAAAGACTGCGTGTTCATACACTATTAATGGACAGATTAACAAGGAATATTATTCTGATGAAGAATGGGATAATCTTAATAATAACGAAAAGTCTTATTCAGAATGGGGTAATATTAAGCCATTCTGTTTTAGTCTTATTAAGGGTAATAAAGTTCCTGCTGCTATGAAGCTTGTTATGCTTGCCTCTTATGAACTTGTCACAGATATTATCGCAAAGAATAACATCGCTGTTATGCCTGAGAATGTTAATGGTCTTTTTATTAATATGAAGTATCAGGAAGGTCATGTAGATATTATTACAGGAACTTCTCTTAATGTATTTACATTAGATAAGCAGCTTGATACAGCTTTCGACAAGTATGTTAAGACTTTTCTTGCTAATGCCGGTCTTGATTTTGAAGAATTATAGTAAGTTTATTAATATTTAATATTTTTCTAAAGCCTTGATTTTACTGTATTATATCAATTTTTGTTAGCACTCATTAGATTTGAGTGCTAATTTCTGCTTGACTTCCACTTTTAACAATATTAAACTTAGACTTAATTAAGGATATAAAGATACATATATTTATTCTTTACATCTAATGAATATTAAAAGATAGGAGATAATAATTATGTCTAATACACACGGAAGTTTATCTATTAACAGTGACAATATTTTTCCAATAATTAAAAAATGGATGTACTCTGACCACGATATTTTCTACAGAGAGCTTATATCTAACGGCTGCGATGCCATAACCAAGCTTAAGAAGCTTGATATGATTGGTGAATATGAAGCACCTGATGATATTGAATATAAGATTGATGTTAAAGTAAGTGCTAATAATAAGACTATCAAGATTATTGATAATGGTATTGGTATGACTGATGGTGAAGTTGAAGAATATATTAACCAGATTGCTTTCTCTGGTGCAGAAGCATTTCTTGAAAAATATAAGGACAAGGCTAATGATGACCAGATTATCGGTCACTTCGGACTTGGTTTCTACTCAGCATTTATGGTAGCTGATAAGGTTACTATTGATACTCTTTCTTTTAAGGAAGGTGCTAAGGCTGTTCACTGGGAATGTGACGGCGGTACAGAGTATGATATGTCTGATGGAACAGCTGCAACTCCTGGTACTACTATCACTCTTTACTTAAATGAAGACAGCTACGAATTCGCCAATGAATACAAGGCTCGTGAAGTAGTTGAAAAGTACTGCTCATTTATGCCAGTACCAATCTTCCTTACTAATGAAGATGCCGGCGAACAGACAGAAGAGATTCCAGAGGAAGAAGTAACAGATAAGGATACTGTTCTTGATACATTTATCAAGGAAGCTGTTACAGAAGAAGTTGAAAAAGAGGACGGCACTAAAGAGACAGTCGAAAAAGTTCCAGCAAAGAAGATGGCTAAGATTGTTAAAAGACCTGTTGCTATCAATGATATCCACCCTCTCTGGACTAAACACCCTAACGAATGTACTGAGGATGAATATAAGGAATTCTACCGCAAGGTATTTAACGATTATAAAGAGCCTTTATTCTGGATTCACCTTAATATGGACTATCCTTTTAACTTAAAGGGTATACTTTACTTCCCTAAGATTAATACAGAATACGAGTCAATTGAAGGAACAATTAAGCTTTACAATAATCAGGTATTCGTTGCAGATAACATCAAGGAAGTTATTCCTGAATTCCTTCTTCTCTTAAAGGGTGTTATTGATTGTCCAGATCTTCCTCTTAACGTATCACGTTCTGCACTCCAGAATGATGGCTTTGTTAAGAAGATTTCTGATTACATTACTAAAAAGGTTGCTGACAAGCTTTCTGGTATGTGCAAGACTAACCGTGAGAACTATGAGAAATATTGGGATGACATCAACCCATTCATCAAATTTGGCTGCTTAAAAGATGAAAAGTTCGCTGAGAAGATGAATGATTACATTATATTCAAGAACCTTGAAGGCAAGTATTTAACACTTAAGGATTACCTTGAAGCTAACAAGGAAAAGCACGAGAATACAGTCTTCTATGTAACTGATGAGAAGGAACAGAGCCAGTATATCAATATGTTTAAGAAAGAGAATATGGATGCTATCATTCTTACTCACAATATTGACCAGCCATTCATCACTCATCTTGAAGGCAAGAACGAGGGTCTTAAATTTGCAAGAATTGATACTGACCTTTCTGATATATTCAAGGAAGAAACAAGCGAAGATGAATTAAAGGATGCAACTGAAAGCCTTACAGCTACATTTAAGAAAGCACTTAACAATGATAATCTTAATATCAAGGTTGAAAAGTTAAAGGATGCTTCTGTATCTTCTATGATTACTCTTTCCGAGCAGGATAGACGTATGCAGGATATGATGAAGATGTACGGTATGTCAGGAATGGATCCGGCTATGTTTGGTTCTACAGGACAGACTTTAATTCTTAATGCTAACAACAGTCTTGTTCAGTATGTTCTTAACAATAAAGATGGTGAGAATACTGATATTATCTGTAAACAGCTTTACGACCTTGCACTTATAAGCCACGCTCCACTTACAGGAAACCAGATGACTGAATTCATTGCAAGAAGTAATAAGATTATGGAATTACTTGCAAAATAATACAATTTAACATATGATAGGATATACGGGGTGAATTCATTCGCCCCGTATATCAATTAGATTGGGGACTAACGTATGACTACTAATAACAACAATACACCTGATGAAGATGATTTAGATTATATCGATTTTGATGATGATTATGATGATATTGAAGATGACGATGATGACAATGATGATTATTCTTACAGCCGTTCTGATAATATCAGCAGACATACAGATAATAATAAGAAGCAGGAGTATTCTGTTGTTAAATTTATAGTATCAGAAGCCTTCAGTTTCATTAAAATTGTAATATTTGCAGCTATCATTGCCCTGCTCTGCACCAATTTCATAATCATTAATGCCGAAGTTCCATCTGGCTCTATGAGAGATACAATATGGGAAGGCGACCGCCTTTTCGGTTTCAGGCTTGCTTACAAGTTCAGCGAACCAAAGCGCGGTGACGTTATAATCTTTAAATATCCTGATAATGAGTCAGAGAATTATGTTAAGCGTGTTATTGGTCTTCCTAATGAAATAGTCCAGATTAAGGAAGGGCATGTATACATCAATGGTGATGAGCTTGATGAGCCATATATCAAAGAATATATATATGATGACGGCGAAACACACACTTATATTGTTCCTGACGGCTGTTATTTTATGCTTGGTGATAATCGTAATAACTCCAAAGACTCAAGATACTGGACTAACACATATGTTAAGAAAGAAAAGATAATTGCCAAGGTGCTTATCCGTTATTACAGCGGTGAAAAGGGACGCATTTCCTTTAGCAGAATCAGTTAAAATTTCATACAATTTATAATGTAACGTATAATAAATCACCTCCTGTTAATACTACTACTGTGTATTGCAAATGTTCTATTTATTAAAGCATTTACCAGACACTTAAGTTAAAGATTAACAGGAGGTAATTTATTATGACTAATTTAAGCTGTAACGCTTGTAGCTGTGTACACAATGATGATAACTGCTGCTGCCTTAATGGTATTGATGTAAAGGGAAGTAATGCCTGTGAGTGCAGTGAAACTTGCTGTGGAAGCTATTCTTACAAAGATGGCTCTGCTAAGAATAATACTGCTTCACCTAAGCTTAATCTTCAGATAAAGTGTGCCGCACATAACTGCGTGTATAACAATAACGAAGCTTGTCAGGCTGACCACGTTGATATATCAGGCATAACAGCCGTAAATGCTGACGATACGGTCTGTTCAACCTTTAAATCCAAATAATAAATTAACATAAACAAAAAAGAGGTTGCCAAATTATTCATTTTATTATAAAATTATAATAGTTATGATAATTAGGAGGTATACCAAAGAATGGTAAGCGCAGGAGATTTTAAGAATGGTTTAACAATTCAGATGGATAATAACATTTGGCAGATTATTGAATTCCAGCATGTAAAGCCTGGTAAGGGTGCTGCTTTCGTTAGAACAAAGTTAAAGAATATCGTGAGTGGTGGTGTTGTTGAAAAGTCTTTCAGACCTACAGAAAAGTTTGACCTCGCTCATATTGAGAAGAGAGAATATCAGTATCTTTACTCAGATGGTGATCTTTACAACTTTATGGATACAGAGACATTTGAACAGATTGCATTATCTGCTGAGAATGTTGGTGATTCACTTAAGTTCGTTAAAGAGAACGAAATGGTTAAGCTCTGTTCACACAACGGTAACGTATTCTCTATTGAGCCACCTATCACTGTTGAACTTCAGATTACAGAATCTGAACCAGGTGTTAAGGGTGATACAGCTACAGGTGCTACAAAGCCAGCTATCCTTGAAACAGGTGCTAAGATTTTAGTTCCATTATTTGTTAACCAGGGTGATACAATTAAGATTGATACAAGAACAGGTGAATATATTTCACGTGTTTAGTTAATCAGATTAAAGGTTAAGATTTATAAGATATTTATTATATTTTAACATAATAAGTTCTTAAAAAGAGCCTGTACACTTTCATCGGTGTACAGGCTCTTTTTATTCTGCCCATTATAAAGAAGAACCTATAGCCAAATCGTGCTATAGGTTCTTCTTTATAATGATTATCCTCTATTAATTACTCTTCGTCATATCTGTTAATGCTTCCATCGCATACAGATAACCTCTAAGTCCAAGTCCTACAACCTGTCCCTGACATACTGGAACTGTAACAGATGTATGTCTGAATTCTTCTCTTGTATGAACATTGGATATATGTACTTCTATCTTCGGTATTGCAGCTATCGAAGCAAGTGCATCTCTTACTGCATAGCTGTAATGTGTAAATGCCCCCGGATTAATTACAATACCATCAACATCATTGTAATAAGCTTCCTGAAGCTTATCTATAATTGCACCCTCATGGTTGCTCTGGAATACCTCAACTTTAACATTAAGTTCCTCTGCTTTCTTGTTAATCATATCAACAAGCGTGTCATAATTATCATTGCCATATATTCCTTTTTCTCTTATTCCAAGGAAATTAATATTAGGTCCGTTAATAACAAGTATCTTCATTGCTAATCCTCCATATTCTTAATGATTGCTGTATACATCTGTTCAAATGACATCTTCTGCGTATCAACTATCATATCAGCCGCATCCAGATATATATCTTCTCTCTGCTCCATAAGGTTATGTATCTTCTCGTGAAGCCCACCGCCCTGTAATAATGGACGTTTGGTGTCCTTGCTCAACCTTTTGCAAAGTTCCTCCTCAGAAGCTTTAAGATATACTACTGTTCCAAGCTTTCTTAAAAGCTCCCTATTGACCTCTCTTAACACAAGTCCGCCACCAACAGATATGACGCAGTTATCAAGAGTATCTGATAACTCTTTTACCGTCTCTGTCTCCATATCCCTGAAAGCTTCCTCTCCCTTCGTTGCAAAGATTTCGCTTATTGTTGTATTCTGCTTTTTCTCGATATACTCATCTGTATCATAGAACTTTCTATTATGTCGTCTTGAAACCCAGCGGCCAAATGTCGTCTTTCCACTTCCCATAAATCCAATAAGTACAATATTATTCAATTCCAAGTTCCTCTTTCATCTTATTATACACTTTATCCGCCTGTTCTTTTGTGACACTTACATCATTCCATAACTCATACGCCGCAACCCCTTGGTATAAAAGCATTTTTAAACCGTTGCAGGCTGGCTTTCCGGCATTTTTACACATTTTCATAAAACGTGTTTCACTAGGATTATATATAATATCAACTCCGACTTTTACCTTCTTATAAAATGCTTCATCATCAATTACAACATCATCCACATTAGGATAAAGTCCAACGCTTGTGGTCTGTATCACAACGTAATCATCAGCTTCCAGCTTATCATACTCACTTATAAGCATAGGCTTTATACATTCTTTACCGAAATAATCATTAACTGCTTTGGCTATATCGTAAGCCTTTTCCTTAGTCCTGTTAAGCATATATATTTCTTTAGCACCGCTCTTTGCACATAAAAATGCTATTGCTCTTGCCGCTCCGCCTGCACCAAGAATTACACAACGGCTGCCTAAAAGCACAACTCCCTCGTCTATAAGTTCTCTTTCAAGTCCCAATATATCTGTATTATAGCCTTTATAGCCCTTATCTGTTCTTACAAGCGTATTAACAGCTCCTATAGCTTTAGCAAGCGGATCAATATCCACAAGTGACTCCATAACAGCCTGCTTGTGTGGAACTGTTACATTAAGTCCTAATATGTTAAGTGCATAAGCTCCCTTTACTGCTGTGACAACATCACCCTTTTCAACCTTGAAGGTTGTATACACCATATTCATATCCATAAGCTGTGCAAGGCTGTTATGTATCACCGGGGAAATTGAATGTCCCACCGGATTACCTATAAGACCGCACACTCTTGTTGTACCATTAATATCTATCATTAAAATCTTACTTCCTTTCTTATGAGCTTATATCTAAAGTACAGATAAATTCATATATTATGAAATCACAATAAATATATATCTTGAAATTATATTAAACCTATATGTATTAGAAACCTGCTTTTCCGCCTTCTCTTTTAATATGCTTCTTATAAAAATGCAGAACTATCCATTCAAGCCTTCTTTTTAGAATTATCTGTATCTCCTCGTGCTTGTCTATCGGCTTTACAAGAACAGACTTAATTCCTGCCCTGTTAGCACCCCACACATCTGTGAACAACTGATCCCCCACAAAATATGTGTCAGACTTATCAGTATTCATATACTCCATAGCTTTAACATAATTCTTAGGAGATGGCTTTCCTGCCTTGCTTACATATAATGAACCAACCTCATCTGCAAGCGGCTTAACCCTGTATTCTTTATTATTGGATATTATGCAGGTATTATATCCCATAGCCTTTAAATCACCGAACAGCTTCTTTGCACGCTCAGTAACCGGTGCTCCGTGTTCAACAAGCGTGTTGTCAACATCAAATATAATTCCCCTGTAACCTTTATCATAAAGTCCCTTATAATCTATATCGTATGCAGAATCTATATACATATCCGGATAAAATCTTTTAAACATCTGTAATTACTACCTTTCTTATCAGCTTTTCTGCTGTTCTTAAGCATTTGTTGCTTTTAAGTATTTACTACTTTTTAAGTATTTTCTTGATTTCGTCCATAAATGTATTAACATCCTTAAACTCCCTGTATACAGAAGCAAATCTTACATATGCAACTTCATCTAAATCCTTTAACTTATCCATAACAATAGAACCTATCGTTGTTGTAGGTATCTCTTTCTCCTCCATATTAAATATCTGTCCCTCAATGTCATCTACCATATCATTAATCTGTTTCATTGATATCGGACGCTTATGGCACGACCTGACTATTCCAGCCACTATCTTTTCCCTGTCATAAGGTTCTCTGTTATTATCTTTCTTCACAACTATAAGAGGAAGTGTCTCTACTTTCTCGTATGTGGTAAAACGCTTTCCACATTCATCACACTGACGGCGTCTTCTTATAGAGCTGTCATCTGTAGGTCTTGAATCTATTACTCTTGTATTCTCTTTTCCGCAATATGGGCACTTCATTCACAAACCTCCCCTAAATACAATAAACTACTAGAATTATAGCCCACTGGTGCTGTTATGTCAAAATATCTATAAAATATTCCATAAACACACTATAGCACTAATTAATAATCAATCTATATTAAAGTCAAAAGCCTTTCTGAACAGGCAAAAAGCCTTTCTGACTGTAAAGACATACAATAATAATACCATATACAATACACATAACATAAAATATCAGGGCTGCCGCACCAAATATAATCTATAATATAAAGACATTATCAACCTGTTATTATCTTCCTATTATAAATTCTACTTTATGCGACAGCCCTTTATTTATTTATTTATTATTTTATTAATACTTGCTATGCTGTTAAGACATATGCTTCTTCATATTCTTAAGAGCACATTTTTCAAGCCTGCTTACCTGTGCCTGTGATATTCCAATCTCTTCGGCTATCTCCATCTGTGTCTTATATTCATAAAAACGCTTTCTTATTATCTGCTGTTCACGCCCGCTTAACTTTGCAAAGGCAGAGTCCAATGCCAGATGTGTAACCCAATTCTCTTCTCCATCTGCTTTATCTTTAATCTGGTCTATGACATATAATGTATCCCCGCCTTCATTAAATACCGGTTCATACAATGAAACAGTTGGGGATACAGCCTCAAGTGCTATAACAATATCCTCCTTAGATGCTCCTATCTCACTTGCAATCTCCGATATTGTCGGTTCCTTCTGCCTGCTCTTTAATAGCTGTTCTTTTGTATAAAGTGCCTTATAAGCCATATCCTTTAATGAACGGCTCACTCTTATTGCACTGTTATCACGAAGATACCTCTTAATCTCCCCAGTAATCATTGGAACTGCATAAGTTGAGAACTGCACGCCCTGCGATACATCAAAATTGTCTATTGATTTTATAAGACCTATACAGCCAATCTGGAATAAATCATCCACATTTTCATTACTGTTAGAAAATCTGCCAACAATGCTTAATACCAGACGGAGATTACCTTTAATAAATCTCTCTCTTGCTGTCTGGTCACCAGCCTTTATCTTTAATAAAAGCTCTTTCTTCTCCTTCGCACTAAGCAGAGGCAGCTCCTGCGTATTAACACCACATATCGTAACTTTTACACCAGCCATTAACCTTTCCTCCTAAAGACATTGCGAACATTTATCTTTAGTGGAAAGGCATACATTTAAGTTCGCTTATATTACAAGCATTACCACATAAATGTACTTTTATACTGTTGTGAACTGGCAATTATATACATATTTAATATTAATCATCTCTTCTTGTAAGAAGAACAAGTCTTAAAAGCTGAAGAATAGATGTAAGAAGTGCCGCTACATATGTTAATGCTGCTGCTGTAAGCACCTTTCTTGCACCGGTAAGTTCACTTGACTCAAGCATATTACGTTCTCTTAAGGTTCTTAATGCTCTTGCGGAAGCATCAAATTCAACCGGGAGAGTAAGAAGCTGGAATACTACAACAAGTGAGAAAAGCACTACTCCAAGCTGCATAAGTCCTGTAGCTCCAAGGAATAAACCTAAAAGAATTATTGGCCATGAAAGAGCTGAACCAATATTAGCTATCGGTATTACAGCTGCTCTTATCTTAATTGGAAAATATTCTTCGTCATACTGCATAGCATGTCCACACTCATGGGCGGCCACGCCTATAGCTGCTACTGATGTTGAATTGTATACAGAATCTGATAATCTAAGAACTCCTTCCTTTGGTGAATAATGGTCTGTAAGATTACCGCTTACTCTCTCAATTCTTACATTAGTAATTCCTGCCGCTCTTAATATTTCCTGTGCTGCCATAGCACCTGTAAGCCCTGAACGGCTGTTATACTTATCATATCTGTTAAATGTCGATTTAACATTCATAGATGCTATAAGACTTATTATTGCACCTATAATAACGAGTATATATGTTGCATCATAGAAATAATACATATATTTTCCTCCATCGAATTATCAATTTTATTATTTAATATGATAGCCTATGCCAATCTGTGTGTCAAACCCATAACACATTTGTTCATTAATATTTCATTATTATACCTGTTATATGCACTTTCCCCTTTAAAAATACATATTTTATATTAAGTATAATTATATAAAATGAGGTGTTGTATGAAGATATTTGAACTAAAAAACAAGCAGGTTATCAACGAAGAGGACTGCTGTATTATAGGCTGTGTTATTGATATTGACTTTGACCCTAAAAATGGCTGTATCAATTCTATAATAATTCCTGGTCCTGGACGGCTTTGCGGCTTCTTTGGACGTGAATTTGTGTATGTCATACCTTTCAGATGTATCAAATCTATTGGGCGTGACATTATCCTTGTCAATGTCTGCCTTGATAAACATAAAGAAAAATGCTAATATATACATATAATTTAGTGAGTACACGGTTATTTAACTTATCTTGACTATACGTTATATTTTGATTGGAGGTTACTTATGAACGATAGATATGTGGCTTATGCAGGTACTTATACCCACGAAAGCAGCAAAGGTATTCATATATATGATATGGACGTTGAAAAGGGACGAATAACTGAAAGATGTGAGGTTACAATTGATAATCCCTCATATATAACATTATCTTCTAATAAGAAGTATTTATACGCAATATGTGATCAGGGTATTTCTTCATTTGCTATTACTGAAGATGGTTCTCTTGAACTTATGAATGTTGCTTCTATCAACGGAATGAGAGGCTGTCATATTTCTGTAACTAAGGATAACCGTTTTCTTGTTATTTCCGGCTATCACGATGGCAAGATTACTGTAATGCATATTAATGCTGATGGTTCTTTAGGCGATATAGCTGATGAGGTATTTCATAAGGGTCTTGGAAGCGTTGCTGAACGTAATTTCAGACCCCATATAAGTCATACCTGCTTTACACCTGATGAAGAACTTTTATGTGTATGTGATCTTGGAATTGACCAGATTAAGCTTTATGAATTCAACCATACAACTGGAAAGCTCAAGCTTTTTGATATTATACGTTCACAGCTTGAATCTGCTCCAAGAAAGATGATATTCTCAGAAGATGGACGATTCGCTTATGTTGTATGTGAATTAAAGAATTATATTAACGTATATTCTTATGATGCTTCTTCTGATAAGAACAGATTTGAGATGATTCAGAATATATTCACTGTAAGACGCGACCATAAGTCTAACAGTGCAGCTTCAGACATATGCCTTACTAATTCAGGCAATAACTTAATCTGCTCTAATGCCGGTGATAACACTGCTACAATATATTCTGTGGACAAGACTACAGGAAAGATAATTACACTTAACTCACTTCCTGTAAGTGGTGATTATCCTAAGTACATATGCCTTTTTCCTGATGACAAGCACCTTTTATCCATGAATAATGAAGGCAACTCAATAACAATATTTACTGTAGACTATACCAAAGGACTTATTGTTATGAATGGCAAAGAACTTAAAATATCACGTCCTAACAATATGGTTATTAAAAAGTTAGATTAATTAATGAAGGCTTGGCCATAAGTCCAGACCAAGCCTTTATCAAAGCAAAAGGCACTGTGCTATATGCATTCTCATCCTGAATACATATATGGCACAGTGCCTTTTTATTATCCGCTGTACTTTTCTGACTGTGCCTTTATAAGCTGAACATCATCAAAGTAATTAATCTTCATAGCAGCCTTAACTTCGCTTAATGTCTGTTCTGCTACCTCATAAGCATTCTTAGTTCCCTGTTTAAGTATCTCGTATACATAAGGAATATCCTTCTCATATTCGTGTCTTCTATTTCTGATTGGCTCTAATTCCTTGTTAAGAACATTTAAAAGGAACTTCTTAACCTTAACATCACCAAGTCCACCTCTCTTATAGTGGTCTTTTAATTCATCAAGGTTATTATACTCTGGTAAGAATAATCCAAAGTCTTCTTCCTTACTGAATGCATCAAGATATGTAAATACAGTATTACCTTCTATCTTACCAGGATCCGATACCTTAATATGATCTGGATCTGTATACATACTCATAACCTTTTTCTTAACATCTTCTTCTGTATCAGAAAGATATATGCAGTTACCAAGCGACTTACTCATCTTAGCTTTGCCATCTGTACCTGGAAGTCTTAAACATACTTTATTATCCGGAAGAAGTATCTGTGGTTCTACCAATGTATCTCCATATACTGAATTGAACTTTCTTACAATCTCTCTTGTCTGTTCAATCATCGGCTCCTGATCCTCACCTGCCGGAACTGTTGTAGCCTTAAATGCTGTTATATCAGCGGCCTGGCTTATTGGATAGCAGAAAAATCCAACCGGTATGCTCGCTTCAAAGTTACGCATCTGGATCTCTGACTTAACTGTTGGGTTTCTCTGAAGTCTTGAAACTGTAACAAGATTCATATAATAAAATGTAAGCTCTGTAAGCTGTGAAATCTGTGACTGAATAAATATATCAGACTTAGCTGGGTCTAAACCGACTGAAAGATAATCAAGTGCAACCTCTATTATGTTCTGGCGTACCTTCTCAGGATTATCAGCATTATCTGTAAGTGCCTGAGCATCTGCTATCATAATAAATATCTTATCGTATTCACCTGAATTCTGTAATTCTACTCTTCTCTTTAATGAACCAACATAATGACCAACATGAAGCTTTCCTGTTGGACGGTCACCTGTTAATATTATCTTAGACATATTGCTCCTCCATTCTTATGCAACGCATCTATGCATATCACAAATATTCATAATTTTATCACATTTTTTTTAAAATAACAATTGAGAATTAATCTAATTAATAGTAATATATATAACAGAGTGCCAAGAGCACAATAATATATACTTGTGGAGGAACAATTAATGAAACATTTACTTAGTCCACTAGACTTAAGTGTCACAGAACTTGAAGATTTACTTAATCTTGCAAGAGACATTTCTAAAGATCCTAAAAAATACAGCCATGTATGTGATGGTAAAAAGTTAGCAACTTTATTTTATGAACCTAGTACAAGAACCCGTCTTAGTTTTGAAGCAGCAATGCTCAATCTTGGAGGGTCTGTATTAGGTTTTTCTTCTGCTAACTCAAGTTCAGCATCAAAGGGCGAAAGCGTGGCTGATACTATACGGGTAATTTCCTGCTATGCAGACATATGTGCTATGCGCCACCCAAAAGAAGGTGCTCCTATGGTTGCAGCAAGCAAGTCTTCTATACCTGTAATCAATGCAGGTGATGGCGGACACCAGCACCCAACACAGACACTTACAGATCTTATGACTATAAGGGAACTCCGCGGTTCTCTTGACAACTTTACAATAGGCCTTTGTGGTGACCTTAAGTTCGGAAGAACTGTTCATTCACTTATCAATTCACTCGTAAGATATAAAAATGTCAAATTCGTGCTTATATCTCCTAAGGAATTAAGAATACCTGATTATATAAGAGATGATGTATTAAAAGCCAACCAGGCTGAATTCATTGAAATGGAAAACCTAGAAGATGCTATGCCTGAGCTTAACATATTATATATGACAAGAGTACAGCGTGAAAGATTCTTCTCAGAAGATGAATACCTCAGAATGAAAGATTTCTATATACTTGATAAGTCAAAAATGGCTCTTG
This sequence comes from Lachnospira rogosae (ex Hitch et al. 2025), assembly GCF_040096455.1. Classification (NCBI taxonomy): domain Bacteria; kingdom Bacillati; phylum Bacillota; class Clostridia; order Lachnospirales; family Lachnospiraceae; genus Lachnospira; species Lachnospira rogosae (ex Hitch et al. 2025). The sequence goes on from NZ_JBBMER010000002.1 coordinate 223,326, forward strand.
CAAAAGAGGATATGTATGTTCTTCACCCACTTCCTCGTGTTAATGAAATATCAGTAGATATAGATGATGACCCAAGAGCTGCTTACTTTAAACAGGTACAATTCGGTGTATATGTAAGAATGGCTCTTATTATGACACTTCTTGGTCTTAATAACAAGTAAATATAGGAGGGTAATTATGTTAAATGTAGGACAACTTAATGAAGGCTTTGTACTAGACCATATTGAAGCCGGCAAATCAATGATGATATATAATAACCTTGGTCTTGGCGAACTCGACTGTCAGGTTGCTATTATCAAGAATGCAAGAAGCAGTAAAATGGGAAGAAAGGATATTATCAAGATTGAGGGCGGACTTGACCTTGTTGATTTAGATGTATTAGGATTTATCGATCATAATATCACTGTTAATATTATTAAAGACGGACAGATAGTAGATAAGAAATCACTTTCATTACCAAAGCAGATTACTAATGTTATCAAATGTAAGAATCCTAGATGTATTACTTCTATTGAACAGGGTCTTGACCATGTATTTGTTCTTTCTGACCCTGTTAAGCAGGTATACAGATGTAAATACTGTGAAGAGAAATATACTGGTAAATAATATCCCCCAATACAACATTCGTACAGCTTTATTATATAAGCTTGAAGTTCTAATGTAATCTCCTGATTATATAGTAAAAAGGGGATGTGAAAAAACTCGATTGAGTTTTTTCGCATCTCCCTTTTTGTACCTGTTGTGTATAAATGACTGAAATCATGCGCAAAGAAAGCGCACTTCCCCTACCCCATAGAAATTCTTTTTTTGAATCTATGCGGCAGTTCTGTTTCTCATCTTTTTTTCTGATATTTATATAGATTGTGGCCTATCGCCACAAATAAAACTTCCAGTTTGACTGAATGAATACCTCTTCGGACAATTTTCTTGTACCAACGGTCGTTTTTCATAATTCCGAAAGTCAAGTGTTCATAATGACGCTGTTCTTTGGATTTTCGCTTTCCACTTCCGTAAACAAATGTACTTGTATCCAGTTCCCATAAAAGTACTAGCTGCTCAACGATTTCATTCAGATAATCCGGTACATACTTAGTTACCAGTGAACCAATGGTATTTAGATAATGCAAACAATACTTGATGAAATTCCATGTTAAACGATGCTGTAGGCTTCAAACATAGTTGAAAGCTTTAATTATTTAAAGTTTTTGACTTTAAACCCTAAAAGTACTTGCGTTTAAGGGTTAATATGGGCTATACTATTATGGAATTTGTCCGGGAATCAGGCTGTTGTAGATGACGTGAGCAGCATGTATCCCGGATGTTGTGAGTATGGAAGAGGGTTTAAAGTATGATAGTTACTCTGATTGAGAAAGTATATAGTTTTCTGTGGGGAGATCTGGTGCAGATTCCACTGCCGGGCGGCAGCACTCTGGGGATTTCGCTTCTGATTATATTACTGATTCCTACAGGAATTTATTTTACGGTTCGGACGCGTTTTCTGCCGATTCGCCTGTTCCCGGATATGGTGCAGGCACTGGTTGAGAAGAAACAAGAAAAAAACAGTCTGTCTTCATTTCAGACACTGATCGTTTCGACTGCAACCCGTGTCGGTATGGGAAATCTGGTCGGTGTTGTTGCAGCAATTTCGGCAGGTGGAGCCGGTGCGGTTTTCTGGATGTGGGTGACGGCAATTATCGGTTCATCAACAGCTTTTATTGAAGCGACACTGGCACAGCTTTATAAAGAAAAAGATCCGCTGTACGGAGGTTACCGCGGCGGTCCGGCGTATTATATTCATGCATATGTAGAAGAAAAACAGAAGAAAAAGAGAAACAAAGTGATGATTTCTGTGTTGTTTGCAATCTCCGGTCTGATCTGCTGGTGCGGTATCAGTCAAGTGATCAGCAATTCTGTTGTTTCTTCATTTAAAAATGCATTTTCCATTCCGCCGATCTATATGACGGTAGTACTTGTTGCTGTGGCTGCTGTGATAGTGCTTCGTAAAGATGCGACAGTTAAGATCCTGGATATGGTAGTGCCGGTCATGGCGGTATGCTATTTTGCAATCACGATTCTGATCATTGTGATGAATCTTGGAAGTTTGCCGGGTGTTTTTGCAAGAATTTTTGAGGAAGCATTTGGATTCCGACAGGCAGCAGCCGGCGGTTTTGGCGCAGTCCTAATGAATGGAATCAAACGTGGACTGTTTTCGAATGAAGCAGGTTCCGGATCTGCTCCGTGTGCGGCAGCAGCGGCAGAATGTGACCAGCCGGTCAAAGCCGGATTGGTACAGGCGCTCGGGGTATTTGTGGATACGATCGTGATCTGCAGTTGTACAGCATTTATCATGCTGCTTGCGCCGGAAGAAAAAGTTACAGGACTATCCGGAATGGATCTTCTGCAGACAGCAATGGAACATCATCTTGGCCGTTTTGGTGTGATCTTTATTGCGGCGACGCTGTTTTTATTCAGTTTTTCGACGTTTCTGGGCATCCTTTTTTATGCGAGATGCAATGTTGCATATCTTTTCGGAGATAACTGGGCTTCACAGACTGCATACAAAGTACTGGCGCTTGTGATGCTGTTCATCGGCGGCCTTGCAGCATATACATTTGTGTGGGATCTTGGTGATGTTGGAATCGGACTGATGACGATCTTTAATATCATCATTCTTTACCCACAGGGTGAGAAGGCTCTGAAAGAACTGAAAGAATACGAAAAAGAAAAAAGAAAATGAAAAACACAAAGAGAAAGCATTTGAAACTATGTCTGTTGTTATTGTTTATGGTTCTGGGATGTTTTGCGATAACCAATGTCAGGACGACAACGGTGCAGGCATCATCACGGACGTTCAAATCAAATGGCAGAACCTATATGGAAAAGCATAATGACAATACACTTAATACGGTATTGTATCAAAAAGTTTCCGGACGTTACAAACAGGTTGCGAAATCGTCAAGATATCTCATCTACAGATTTTCTTATGGAAAGAAATTGTATTTTTCAAGTGCTGACGATGAAACTTCTGATATACCAGGGGTAATTTTCGAACATTTTTTGGGGATGTGAAAAAACTCAATCGAGTTTTTTCACATCCCCTTTTATTTCATATATACCATATAATCAACAGGCTGTATACACTACAACCTGCCTTCATAACACTTTCTAAAATATTCAATACTTACTTGTTTTATCTGTATGCCTGTAATGTAGGTGTTGTGCGAATCTTAAGTGGTATATCAACGCCTTCTGCTGTTGTTACTGTATACTTTATTACCTGTGGTGAACCTGCTTCTACTACAAGATCAACATTATAACCAACCTCAAGATTATCATACTCATCAGTTGTTATCTTAAGGCCATTATTAGTCTCAAAGTTACCTATAGTACCACCTGCTGGTGCAAATAAATGAACAAATCCTCTTATTCCACCATCGAATCCACCAAGAATATAGCCACCTGCTCTTGTTATATTGCTTCTTTTAATTGTATTAGTTAATGTCACAGTAATATCATAGCTTCTTGTTCCATCTGCATTAATAACAGGCTCACTCATCTCTGTATCAATATTTAAGAACCAGCCTAATTTACAAGGCTCATATAAGCTAAAGAACACTCCTGCTTCTGGATTAGCCGGGTCATCATTAAGATTTCCTGAACAGCCTGCATCCTTAGCATACTGCTCTTCCTGCTCATCTACGAACCAGAGCATAATTGTGTTCTCTTCAACACCTTCATTAAACATATCTACATATTCATTAATTCTCTTAAAATCAAAGCCTGATACCAATACTGCCATTGCCTGCTTGGCTGTCTCTGCAAAAAGACCATCAACATATTCATTAGCTTCATTATAATCAACATTAGTGCCTCTGTCGCTAAGATATTTATAATAAAGCTCATACTGTAATACTGATACGGCATTATCACCATTAAGCTCTGTTCCATCAGGAAGTGTAATTGGTCCTGATATTCTAAGAACCTTCTGTATAATAGTCGGTGTAAGTGAGAGCACACCATCAACGCTCTCACCGTGCTTAGCTTCATAAGCCAAAGCCCATATCTGAGCAGCTCTTTCAAAATCAGGGTTAAAACTTGCATCTCTTGAATAGATTAACGTATCATTGAATATCTTTAATTCTTTTCTAGTAACATTAGCTTCATCTGGTGGATATGTTGCCAATACATCATTAACAGGATTAAAATCTCCAATTGACATTACACCATCTTCAACCCTTATTGTTCCGATTGAACCTGGGAAACCACCTGCAGCTCTTATCTCTGCTGTATTCTGTGCAGCAAGAAGATATACCTTATCACTTCCATCGCCGATAAATGCTTTCATTAATGGAATGTAATCTTCATAATCTGTGTACATACTCATAAGTGATGTTATCTTATCACTATAAGAAGATATCATTGTTCCCATACTTCCCGGAAGTGCAACCTTGTTCATCTTAGCAGTCATATTATTAACCACTGGCTGTATCTGCTCTAAAAGATCAAGATAGGCATTAATTGTTGTTACACTAAAACCATCACCTACTTTAAGACCTGACATAGGGTATTCTGATATTGTTGCTACTGCCGGCTTTATAATATCATCTGATGCATCTTCAACAAGTCCTATAAGTGTATCTACTGACTTAACATACTTTCCTGCAACCGGAATGTGGCTTGCCATCTTCCACAATGGGCTTGATAATGTCTTGCTTATCTTATAAGTTGTATTGTCAAGCTTTAATACTGCTGTATTAGCTGCCTCAGCATCCTGGGCTTTTACAGCTCCAAGCATATCATTCATCTCTGTCTTTAATTCATTAGCATTCTTTAACATTCCCTTGGCATCAGATAAGCCTTTAACACCCATAATTCCTATAATAACAACAACCGCAGCTACTATTGAAACAATTGTTATAGTACGTTTCTTTTTCTGCTGTTTTGTTAATCTCTTCTTACCACTGTGGCTGTGATGTTCCCCACTGCTATGGTGGATGTGGTGTCCTTCACTACTATTGCTGCTGTGATGTTCTGAATTATTGTTACTTCCCTCTCTTACATTGTGACGGCTGTTATTGTTAGCTGTATTACTGCCAGTATGCTGGACATTGCTTCTTCTATGACCACTGTTCTGGCTGCTTTTATTATCCACAGTGTTCTCACTGTTTAAGTTCTCATTGTTATCTTTATAATCATTATTGTTCATTACTATCCATCCATTTCCTATTATAAAAAAGAATGTGCTAAGCACATTCTCGCGACGAGTGCTGTCGCTTGCGACAAACTACAGCTTCACGCGAGTGCGCATAACTGGCACATAGTGCCTTTTATTTAATAGGAAATTATATTGGAATTTCCTATTAAATAAAAAAATATGAGCAGTACTATAAGCCGGGTTATGTCCAGCCAGGCTTTGACCTGACTACTGATGATCATCTATCTAGACCTGCTGTTACCAGCAGGCTCAAGCAACCTACCTAAAAGCACGACGGGCAGCCGTATCGCTTTATATTTGGTCTTGCTTCGAATGGGGTTTACATAGCCAGTATTGTTACCAATACCACGGTAGTCTCTTACACTGCCTTTCCACCCTTACCAATAAGCTCAACACTAAGTGTTAAGCACTGGCGGTATATTTCTGTTGCACTAGCCTTGGAGTCACCTCCACCGGACGTTATCCGGCATCCTGCCCTGCGAAGCCCGGACTTTCCTCACCTGCGGTCTTTCGACACTTGCAGCCGCGATCATCTGTACTACTCACACTTATTAGTATTATTAAGTTAATTGTAACTTTGTAAACATCTAACGCCTACTTAATGAACATAGCATCCCCAAAACTAAAGAATCTGTAACGTTCTTTTACTGCAACTTCATAAGCATTAAGAACATTTTCTCTTCCTGCAAGTGCTGACACAAGCATTACAAGAGTTGATTCTGGGAGATGGAAATTAGTTATAAGACAATCTATTGCCTTAAACTTATAACCTGGATATATAAATATTTCTGTCCAGCCACTCTTAACTGGTATATGTCCATTTTCATCAGCTACTGATTCAAGAGTTCTTGTGCTTGTAGTTCCTACAGCAATAACTCTTCCACCATTAGCCTTGGTATTATTAATTATATCTGCTGCTTCTTTATCAACCTGATAGAATTCTGAGTGCATATGATGATCAAGTATATTCTCAACCTTAACTGGTCTGAATGTTCCAAGACCTACGTGAAGAGTAACTCTTGCAATCTTCACTCCCATATCTTCTATCTGTTTAAGCAGTTCTTTTGTAAAATGTAGTCCTGCCGTAGGTGCTGCTGCTGAACCCTCGTGCTTGGCATATACTGTCTGATAGCGGTTCTTATCTTCAAGCTTATGTGTGATATATGGTGGAAGCGGCATCTGTCCTAGTTCATCAAGAATTTCCTCAAATATGCCATCATAACTAAACTGTATAAGTCTGTTACCTTCCTCAACTATATCAATAATCTCACCTGTAAGCTTTCCGCCACCAAATACTATCCTTGCACCAACCTTGCATTTCTTTCCTGGCTTAACAAGGACTTCCCACGTATCCTGTCTGTCTTCGAGTCTTTTTAACAAAAGCACTTCAATGGCAGCACCTGTTCCTTCTTTCTCACCGATAAGTCTTGCAGGTATAACCTTAGTATCATTAATTACAAGGCAGTCACCCGGCTTAAGATATTCTGTTATATCCCTAAATATCTTGTGTTCTATAGCTCCTGTGTTCTTATCAAGAACCATCAATCTGGAGCTTGAACGGTCTGACAGAGGGTCTTGTGCTATAAGTTCCTCTGGCAGATCATAATAAAAATCATGTAAATCCATAATAATCCTCTATTCAGATTGTGCACTCTATTGCACACTATACTCACGAATTCGCACTTATGTGCTCCATCGTTCTGCTTCGCATAACTATTCGTTCGTTAGTGGCTCAGAAAAAGCAAATGCCTGCTACGCAGTCGCTTGCTTTTTCTTTCGCTCACTACATACGAAGTTCGATTCCATTATCACTTAAGTCTTTATATATCTTCTCCATTACTGGTGTGATATCCTTATCCTCAAGTGTTCTGTCCTTAGCTCTAAAAGATATTGAATATGCTACTGACTTGTAGCCCTCTTTAATCTGGGCACCTTCATATATATCAAATAACTTGTAACTCTCAAGTATGCTTCCGCCGCGTTTCTCGATTATCTTCTCAATCTTTCCTACAAGAACTGACTTAGGCATAACCATACTTATATCCCTTGTAACTGCTGGGAACTTGGCAATACCCTCAAACTTTCTGTCAAAGCTTGCCATCTTAGTTACAATTGAAAGGTCAATAACAACAATATATGTTCTGTCGCCTAATGAATAAGTATCTGCTACATCTGGATGTAATTCACCCATATAGCCAATCTTTGTTCCATCATAGATAATCTCTGCCTGACGTCCTGGGTGAAGGAATGTAATTCCTGCCTCTGGATTGTATTCCGGCTTAACTCTCATTCCAATTCTTTCAAGGAATTCTTCAACTACACCCTTCATCTGGAAGAAATCAACATCTCCAAATGCTCCAAGCGTGAACATAACTCTCTCATCTGGAAGCTCGTTAACATCATCTGCTGCAAGATATACCTTTGCAAGCTCATATAACTTAACATTCTTATTACGTCTGTTATAGTTAGTTGATAATGATGTAAGCATACCATTAACAGGAAGTGTTCTCATTATTGAGAAATCTTCTCCTAATGGATTAGAGATAACCACTGTCTTTCTGTATTCTGAGTCGGCCGCAAGCTTAAGCTTATCAAATACCTTAGGGCTTTCAAATGAATATGTCATAGCCTGTGAGAATCCACAGAACTGTGCAACTTCACCTGCTACATCTTCAATACTTCTCTCAAATGGTATCTTACCCATTGTTGTAGAACCCTTTGGAAGTGTTGTAGGAATATTATCATATCCGAAGAATCTTGCTACTTCCTCTGCAATATCTGCATCTCTGTTAAGATCTTGTCTAAATGTAGGAATAATAAGCTCATTAGAAGCTTCATCATATTCTACTTCAAGTCTCTTGAAATATGAAAGCATATCTTCCTTTGATACATTTGTTCCAAGAAGTGCATTATACTTATCTGGTTCAAATGATATTCTCTTCTTAGATACCGGCTCATCATATATATCAACAACACCGCCAACTACTTCACCTGCACCTAACTGTTCTATAAGGTCACAGGCCCTGTTCATAGCTTCAAGTGCAAGCTCTGGATCTAAGCCCTTCTCAAACTTACCAGAAGCATCTGTTCTTAAACCAATCTTCTTAGTTGACTTTCTTATATTAGTTCCATCAAATGTTGCAGCTTCAAAAAGCATTGTCTTAACATCATCTGTTATCATTGAGTTCTCACCACCCATAATACCAGCAAGACCAATAGCCTTTTCTCCATCACATATAAGAAGTGCTTCTGAATCAAGTGTTCTTTCCTGTCCATCAAGTGTAACGAACTTCTCATTCTCAGCAGCAGTTCTTACAATAATCTTCTTATCAGCGATTGTATCATAATCATAAGCGTGCATTGGCTGACCATATTCTGTCATAACATAGTTAGTAATATCTACTATGTTATTAATAGGTCTGATGCCTGCTGTCATAAGTCTGTGCTGCATCCACTTTGGTGATGGAGCAAGCTTTATATTCTTAACAACTCTTGCTGTATATCTCTTGCAAAGCTGCTTAGCTGCTACTTCAATCTTAATATAGTCATTAACATCTTCGCTATTGCCTGTAGCATTAACAACTGGAGGATTGAATGGCTTTCTGAATGTAGCTGCTGCCTCTCTTGCGATACCAAGGATACTATAGCAGTCTACACGGTTGTTAGTAATCTCATATTCAAATACTGTATCATCAAGTCCAAGATATTCTACAGCACTCTCTCCTACTTTGGCATCATCACCAAATATATAAATACCATTTTCTGCTGCATCTGGATAGAATTCTCTTGATGAACCAAGTTCTTCAATTGAACACATCATTCCATAAGACTCAACGCCTCTTAACTTGCCTTTTTTAATCTTAATTCCACCTTCTGGAAGTGGACTTCCATCGTGTCCGCCAGCCACACGTCCGCCGTCAAGAACAACTGGAACTTTCTGTCCACTTGTTCCTGGTTCAATATTAGGAGCACCTGTAACTATCTGAACAGTTTCATTTCCTACATTCACCTGACATACTACAAGCTTGTCTGCATCTGGATGTCTTTCTACTGAAACAATCTGTCCTACAACAATTTTATCCAGATTTTTATCAAGCTCATTAAAACATTCTACCTTAGTACCTGAAAGAGTCATAGCATCTCTGAATTCCTGATTTGTACACTCTAAACCTGGAACAAGGTCCTTTATCCATTTAATAGATGTATCCATACTTATCCTCCACTTATTATTAATTAGAACTGCTTTAAGAATCTTGTATCATTCTCGTATAACAATCTCATATCATCGATTTCGTATTTAAGAAGGGCAACTCTTTCAAGACCTACGCCAAACGCAAAACCTGTATATTTATCTTTATCAATTCCGCACATTTCAAATACATGTGGGTGAACCATTCCGCAGCCAAGTATTTCAATCCAGCCCTCACCCTTACAAAAACGGCATCCCTTGCCGCCACATTTAAAGCAGCTTACATCCATCTCGGCACTAGGCTCTGTGAATGGGAAATGATGTGGTCTGAACTTAACCTTAGTATCTTCACCGAATAACTCCTTAGCGAATTCTGCAAGTGTTCCCTTAAGGTCAGCAAATGTTATGTTCTCATCAATTACAAGACCTTCAACCTGATGGAAGCAAGGTGAATGGGTTGCATCAACTTCATCTGCTCTGTATACACGTCCAGGTGAAATCATTCTTATTGGAAGTCTGCCTTTTTCCATAACTCTTGCCTGAACAGGTGATGTCTGTGTTCTAAGAACAACTTTATCATTGATATAGAATGTATCCTGTTCATCTTTTGCTGGATGGTTAGCTGGAATATTAAGTGCCTCAAAGTTGTAATAATCATATTCTACCTCTGGACCTTCTACAACTTCGTATCCCATTCCTATAAATATCTTTTCTATTTCTTCACGCGCAAGCATATTAGGATGTTTATGTCCAAGTTCAGCTTTCTTGGCTGGAAGTGTTACATCAATTACCTCTGCCTTCATCTGAAGCTCTCTCTTCTTGGCAGCAAGCTCTTTCTTGGCAGCCTCTAATACTTCTTCAATTGCCTGTCTTGTTTCGTTGACAATCTGTCCAACCTTAGGTCTGTCCTCAGGAGCTACCTCCTTCATACCCTTTAAAACTTCAGTAAGCTCGCCTTTTTTACCAAGAAAAGCAACTCTGATATCATTTAACTTATCAAGAGAATCTGTTGCCTTTATCTGTGACAACGCATTTTCTTTGATTGCATCAAGTCTTTCTTTCATCTTATCCTCCTTCTTGCGCTATTTACACATTGTTAATCATTTCGCAAAAAACCACTCTCAATTGTAACACAATGCTCATATTTCGCAAGTATTATTTTAATTATTCTTATGTCTTTTCTCATAAATCTCAAGAACCTGCATAGCTTCCTTGGCATGCACCTTATTCTTTTTAGTCACATTTTTAATATTATTTCTTGCATCTTCTATTCTTGATTCATTATATTCTATCTGTTCTCTTAACTTCTGGCGTCTTATGGAAAGATTATGTCTTACCTCTACCATTTCTTTAGGATTAAGTATCGCCTTAACTTGTCCTATCCATATATGTGTATCAATTACACCAAGCTGTCTTAATATATCTGTAAGCTCCGCTTCTGCCTCATTAAGATTACTTGTTATCTCAAGTATTTTACGTTGTTCATCTTTCATCTCAACATATGCCTGAAACTTCTGCTCAAGCTCAAATGCACTCTTTACCGCATATTTGCTATATTCATATTCAAGCACATTTACAGCATTTACATACTTTATCTTGTACTTATTAAGAAGTGCTGTTGCTTTATTAAGCTTTACCTCTGTCACATACACTTTTCGTTCTGTTGATTTAAGATAAGCAAACAGACCAAGCGAAAGCGTAAGTGCAAGTATTACAACTGTTATGAACATTCCAATGTGTTCATCATCTGGTGAAGCCGCTGATATAAGAAGAAATATAACAAACACCCCTACAAGAAGTGCCAGCATAAGTACTGAATACTTCTTAATTCTAAGCTGTTTTTTCACAAGGTCATTTGCCTCTATACGATACATTGACCTCTCACCCTTAATCATTCTTACATTCTTTAATACTGTATTGTAATCTTCTTCATCGTGCCTCAGCTTTACAAGTGCCTCTGGAAAATCTTCCTCATAAGATTCCATCATACGGTACACTTTGTTGGAAAGCTTGTTCTCCGGTGATTTAAAAATACGCCTGTCAACCGACAGATTATCAACACGGTCTGCCGCATACATAAGCTTAAGCTTTATATCTTCCGGTGCATTCTCGATTCTTTGTATATCCTCATAATAATCAGTTACACTGTCATATTCTACCTTGGCATTCTCTATATATCTTGAAGCTTCCTCCATAATATCACACTGGCTTTTAACAAAGCTCCCAACCTCTGAGCCTGTAAATCCTGCCGTGTCAACCTCTTCAAGATTATCCTGCGTATTATTGACCGCTCCGCCAAGATTAACCTTATCAACTGTTCTTATAAGCGTCTGTGCCTGTATACTGTTAAGCAGGTGGTCATATTTTTCTTCTTCCTTTAACACATCTGCCTGCTGTTTCTTAGTCTTTTCTGTCAGCCCTCTGGATTCATCAGCAGATGCATCACTGCCAGCCGTCTTATATAATTCTTCTTCCAGATCATCATTATGATTACTGCCAGTATACGAACCCACCTGATAGCTGTGTATCATATCATTAATAGAACGTTTATTTCTAAATCCATTCTCATCTTCATACACAAGCTCCTCAAGGTCTTTTAAATCCTCATCACTGTCATAATTATTTTTTAAGAATTTGAATAATCCCACTTGTCTTATCACCTCGCAGTATATTTATAATAATCCTGTTTCCAATTGGTAAGAATATCATCTAATACTTTATGATACCCTGCCACATCTCCTGCATTTTTATACTTCTCTGTGTCATTAAGCTTTCTAATCTCGTCCTGATAAGCTGCATTATCCATAAGCTGTTCTATCTTTCTTCTTATGATATACTCCTCCTCTGGCACATCTTCATTAATAACACTTCCGTCTTTATCCATAAACCACTTTGCCGCAAGGTAACACTTGTATGAATTCTTATGCTGTCCTATCTCATATGCTTTCATAAAGCTGTATGAAGCCTCATTATATAAGAACATTCTTGCAAGTGCAACACCCATATTATGGTACACACCTGCTAAGAACGCTGCCGGGGCAGCATTGCTGTATTCATCTATAATCTGCTTATAACAGTCAACCGCCTTATAGAAGCACTCATTAGAAAGAAAACTGTCCCCTCTTAATCCAAGTCTTTCATAAGCATTCTGATTATCAAGCGTATTCAGTATTTCGCTTATCTTTTCAATCTGTTCCAAAGAATAATAATCAACTGATTTAAGTATTGTGACAAGCATACTTGCCAACAGCTCATTATTACTTTTCATTATGGTTAATCTCTGGGCAAGTGCTGTATTTCCCACTTCATCCCTAAGAAATGTTATAAGCTCATCATTGATAAAATCATTAGTAAGTATATATATATTATTGTAAATATAATAACACAGTTCTTCTTCTGTATACAATCTGATACCTGACTGCATTATATATAAAGGATTGTCTGCAACCTTCCCCCTGCACAAAATCATTGCACTCATACATCTGCCTCACTTAAATCCAGTTCTTCAACTATAACACTATCCGATGCCTGATATATCTCACCAAAACCAAGGTCTTTTACTGTAACAATACATTTATCCTGTGAAGATGCCTTTACATTCATTGATATTCTTGTTGTCTTTCCTTCCCTGTAAGGAATAGAGCTTATATCAACCTGCTTTTCTATATATTTTCCGTCCGGCCATATAATCTGGAAATTTATAACCGACACATCTTCAATAATAAAATCAATTGTTCTTTCTGCCATATACCAGTTAGTTCCCATTTTGACAATTCTAAACTTCATAGGACGTCCGTGTTCTGATATATCCGTTTCAATATCAGCTTTTATCCTGCCATCTGTAAGAAGGCACACATTACCAAATACCTGTGGAGATATATACTCCAACGCTGCAAAGCACGCACCTCTTACATATAAATTCTGCCCAACAAATGCTTTTCTTCCTGCAACTAATACTTTGGTGAATTCATCTGGAAGCCTGTCCACATCAAATCCCATACCTGTAAGATATACACTTGAAGCCCTGTGCTTCTTAAAATATTCTGTCATATACAAGGTAACGGAATGTGAAGCCTTTTCTATTGTACTTCCTTCAGGCTGGCTTAATGTATGCTCCTGTAATATGTACTGCATATCACCAATCTTATTGCAGTACAATCTGTATACATCAATTCCCGAAGCATTGTAATCCATAAGCACTGTACCATTCTGATAAAGTTCCTTCTTCTGGCTGTACGCATAATATGCAAAGCTTTCTATTCTGCTTATTATCTGGTACTGCTCATTTGCAACACCTGCATTGTACAGCTCCTCCTTTACAATCTCCAGTGTATCTTTGGTAAAATCAGGAACAACAACACATATAGAAGCTACACTGCTGGCATTTTTCTTATTAATAACAGCTTTTATATTCTCTGATAAAGTTTTGTCTTTTTCGGTATCTGCTGCCACTGGTGCTTTTAACTCACTGTCATACACACACATCTGCATATTATCCTCAAGCAGCTCCACTCCTATTATCAAATCTGTATCGTTCATAACTATCTCCATTCTTAGCAGGAATTTAGTCTTACTGCCTCATATTCTCTGGTACAAACAACTGCTTTGTCACATAATCTTCTACTGCATAGCTTTCCATAAGCTTCTTTAATGTAACCATATCCCTTAGCTCCTCGCTTGCAAGACATTCATTAATTGCATCAAATCTGCCCTTATTATCTCCATCATTAAGGTTATCGTACAATATGTTATATTCCTTCGTATTAGTGTCTGTTCCAATTGTATAATTATATATAACCTTGTCGTTATAGAACAATGAAAGTCTGTATGTAAATACTCCGCAGTTATCACATTTCATAACTGCACTTGCATATTCTTTAGCATCATTGACTTTATAATTAATGACAACTTTATTATCAGGATTGCCATAATACTCAATCACTGTAACACCACAGGCATTATACGGTATATTAAGAACACCATTAAAACGTTTATAATAATCATAAATTATCTCTTTTGCACATAATTCATCAAGAATGTTCTGTGCTGTGTCTTTAATATCTGGTTTATTCAATTCTTTTATATTCTCTGATACTTTTTTAAGCCACGCAGCAAGGCATATTACAGGAATACCAATCTTATCTTTGTAACATTCTTTTACAACCGTAAATGTTATGTCACTTACATTTTTTCCTTTAATAAAATATAAAAATGAATTATAAGCTATATATGCTTTGGCTATCAGCTGTGATGCACCTTTATTATAATAATCTGTAAATACCTGTGTAAGCTTATCATAATAATCTTTATCCTGAGTAAACATATACTGTGAGATAACCCTCTCAGAAAGATTTTTAATATTTACGCCAAAATCAGATGCACTCTTCCACAACCTGTACATATCCTTGTCTGAACCATTATAATTATCAACCATATATTCAAGTACCAGCTCATTATACAGATGATTCCTGAACACATATTCACACAATATATCTTTATAGCTTTCCTTATTAACCGAAGCAGTAAGCTCGTGTACTATGAACTTAAACATCTTGCCTGCTGGAACTATTGTATAGCCGTAGCGTTCCATAAGTTCCCTTGCCTCATAATACATTCCGTACTCCAAAAGTATTTCAATAAGCCCCTGTGCCGTATTGATATCAAGACCATCTTTAATAAGGTCACTGTACTCATCATTAAAGGTTTCACCTTCATAATATTCTTTATAATATTCAATAAGCCACGAATTAATAAGTTGTCGGTATTCGTATGTAACTCCTTTAACCATCGCCGCTTTCTTATATATAGATGGTGTATCCGCATTATATATATGCTTCTTTCTGCAATAATCTGCTCTGAATAAAGCTATATATGGCTCTTCAATGTCATATTCATCTAACAATGTTATATCCAGTGGTTCTTCTAATATCTTTTCTATCTCATAATTGACAGTGTTTCTTCTTATAACTCCGTCCGTACAGATAAATGCCATAGAACAGTTAGAGATATAAAGCGGAATATATATATCATTGCCTGTCATCTCATATATTGCAGGCTCTTTCATATAGCCGCATTTTACTATAACAGCTTTTACTTTACTGCAATCAGCAGTTACACGATACATAAATCTTAACTTAACCGCATATTCTGCTGTTTCATTATTGATAAGCTGTGGCTTTAAAAATTGTCTGTAAAGATACATAAGGTCATTATTGATACAGCCGGCCTTTAACTGCTCATAAAGATACAGTTCTATCATCTGCTCGTACGAATCATATATATCCTTATAGAATGCTTTATTATAGACAACATTGGCATATAAGAAGGACTTCCATTCATAATTAATACCTGAATCATATGTAAAATACAAAAGGACAATTCTTGGAATTCTCACCTTTATATCTTTCTTTATGCTTGCCATATAGAACTCATATAATCTTGTTATTCTTATGCCTCTAAGAACCGCTTTCTCATAAAATGGAAATGCTTCCTCACCAGCTATTCCTTCCCTTACCATATGTGATATTAATACTTCTAATATGTCATCTTCTTCATATATTGTATAAAGTTTTTTTAATATCTCTATATTATCTTTATTAGTAATTCTTTCATTGGCAATTACAGCCGCTGCCTGCTTTGCAAGCTTTTCTGTAATCATATTGTACTTTATACCAAATGCTATCACCTGAATCTCAAATCTGTTAAACAGCCTTAACAGCTCTGGCTGTGCATTATATATATTAAGTGCCTCTAAATACATAACCGGGCTTATACAGCCATCATTAAAGCAATCCTTTATTCTTATAAGCTTAATGCTCTTGTTATTCTCAGACTGTCCGTCTATATAGAATAATATCCACAAAAGCACCCAGCTGTCATATCCGTGTTCATAACACTCTGTAACTATCTGGGCTACATCTGATGTATATCCTGCATCTTTTCTTTCAAGCGTGCTTACATAAAGGTAAAGACTGTATAACTCAATATGATTATCAACATCGCTTAATACCCTGTCCTTAATGTTCTCAAGAATTCTGCTTCCATTGTAATCATCACCTGATATAAAATTAACACCAGCCTGCAATACGTCAAATATTATGTCCGATTTCTTCAATCCACGAACTCTGTCAAGAATTTTATTAGTGTTAATAACCCATTCCTGCTTGGTTATGCGTTTCATTCTGAACTGGAGATATTCTGCTGTAAGCCTGCTCTTTGCAGTTCTTATCTCTCTGTGTTCATCAAAGCCGCTGTCATTAACAATCTCTTTTCCATTTATTGTAATCTCTATTACTTCCTGATGACTGTAAGAGCTTATTATAATATACGCATAGTTATTGCCTGCATGAAGAAGCTTATCATCTATTATATAATCCAGCTCATATACATCACCTATGAAATCATCAGAAGTTATTATTCCTCTTTTCATCTTAATAAATGGTGCTTCACACTGTACGTCAAGCTTTATATAGCCCCAGCCGTTCTTTTCTATAATTATGCTGTCCTTTTCGTTAGCACCATCTATATTATAATCTCTTATATTATTATCAACACTGAAAGTAAGAGCAGACTTTTTCTTAATTGCTATTAAGAACTCCTCCATTGACTCATATACATTTTCTCTGTCATACAGGACATCGTAAAGATTATTTAATACATCATCACCCTGTAAGAATATTTTTTTGAATTTATCGGATCTGTATAAGCTTACTGCTTCTTCTTTATTAACCTGCACAAGATTAGTAAAATGGAACAGGTTATCCGCTTTTCCAAGGCTTGTATCTACTGTTTCTTTAACTGCTGTAAAGCTGTATAATACCTCTTTCTCTCCAGCATTAGTAACAAGCGTGAACTCTCCTTCTATGCTGTCCCCCTCTGAAAGTCCCCTTGCATCTATAACGTATTTAATATCACTGTCTTTTCCCGCAAATGACGGTGTAAGCACTGTCACCTTGGCATTATCAGAGTATACTACCCCCTTAATTACATCTTGCGCCTGTATATGAAATTCTGCATTATGTATTGTGTCACAGATAACATCTTCTATAATAACATCATCAGGTTGTATTATATCTGGAATGTCATATCTGAACTTTCCTCTTGAAAGTCTGTTAATATACTCTCTCATCAGTTCTACGTCTCCGAATTAATCTTTTTTAAATGTGTCTTTATCTGCTTCTCATAGCCATTATCTGTTGGTTCATAGAACTTTACGTCCTCAAGTCCATCAGGTAAATACTGTTGCTTCACATAGTGGTTAGGATAATCGTGTGCATATTTATAACCTATGCCGTGTCCTAACTTTGAAGCACTCTTATAATGTGCATCCTGCAAATGTGCCGGCACAGGTGCTGTCTTGGTTGTCTTAACAAGTTCCATAGCCTTGTCAACTGCCATATAACAAGAGTTGCTCTTAGGTGCACAGGCAACATATAACGCCGCCTGTGAAAGAATTATCCTTGCCTCCGGCATACCTATCCTCTCAACTGCAAGTGCTGCATTCGTAGCAACAACTAATGCGTAAGGGTCTGCATTGCCTACATCTTCACTTGCACATATCATTATTCTTCTTGCAATAAACTTTATATCTTCACCTG
Organism: Lachnospira rogosae (ex Hitch et al. 2025); assembly: GCF_040096455.1. Taxonomy (NCBI): domain Bacteria; kingdom Bacillati; phylum Bacillota; class Clostridia; order Lachnospirales; family Lachnospiraceae; genus Lachnospira; species Lachnospira rogosae (ex Hitch et al. 2025). The sequence goes on from NZ_JBBMER010000002.1 coordinate 241,327, forward strand.
CATATAACATCTTTGCCAGATAATAACTTACTGCATCAGGGTCAGACCCCCTCATACTTTTAATAAATGCTGATATGGTATCATAATGATTATCACCCGTCTTATCATATCGGACAGCCCTTTTTTGTATACACTGTTCTGCTGTCTTTAAATCTATATGTATAAGTCCGTCATCTGACCTGTCAGTTGTAAGTATTCCAAGTTCTATCGCATTAAGTGCACTTCTTGCATCGCCATTTGCTATATCAGCAAGAAACTCCAAAGCCTCATCATCTATGTCAGCCTTGTAGCTTCCCATACCTCTTTCTTTATCGTATACAGCTCTCTTTAGTATCTCTTTGATATCTTCCTTTGACAATGGCTTTAACTCAAATATTATAGACCTTGAAATCAAGGCTCCATTAACCTCAAAATATGGATTTTCTGTTGTTGCACCAACAAGCACAATAGTTCCGTCTTCCACGAATGGCAGAAGATAATCCTGCTGCCCCTTATTAAACCTATGTATCTCATCTACAAAAAGTATTGTCTTCTTACCATACATTCCAAGATTATTTTTCGCCCTCTCTACAACATCTTCCATCTCTTTCTTACCTGCTACTGTAGCATTAATCTGACAGAAATCCGCACTTGTCGTATTGGCAATAACCTTGGCTAATGTAGTCTTTCCAGTTCCAGGAGGTCCATAAAATATAATAGAGCTTAATTTATCCGCCTTTATAGCCCTGTATAAAAGCTTATCCTTACCAACAATATGCTGTTGTCCTACAACTTCTTCCAAAGTTCTTGGTCTTAATCTCATCGCAAGAGGAGAATCATTCTCCTGATTAGTCTTTCGCATATAATCAAATAAATCCATAATTGTGTCCTTGTGATTCCCTTAATGAATATTATTTAATAATATAGCATATTATACGGCAAATGGCACTACTTTAATTAAAGTAAGCTTTTAAATATTTTCTTAACCGTGTCCATAAAGCCTGCTGTATCAACATTTTCGCAGCTTATTATCTTAACACTTCCAATATAAGCCTCATTGTAATAATATTTAATAACGCCTACCTCATCACCCTCTTTTAATGGAGCTTTAATATTATCATTAATTATGCACTCCCGTCTTATATCATCATTGTTATATTTATTAATGAACATATATGAATAGTCTTTTTCCTTTGTTATCTTAATCTTATCCTGCCTGCCCGATGAGATTTTAATGCTCTCTGTATCAAGCGGTTCTTCATCTTTATATATACTGCACACACTAAAACCATAATTAAGAAGCGTTATCGCATCACTGAATCGTATCTTGCTTGTCGGTGCCGCCATAACAACTGCTATAAGATCTATTCCGTCTTTATTGGCTGTTCCTGAAAGGCAGCAGCCTGCCTTGCTCGTTGAACCTGTCTTTAAGCCTGTGGCATAGGCATACTGTTTCATAAGCTTATTAGTATTGGTAAGCACGAAATCCTTCTCGCCTTTTCTTGTAATGTGTGTTATGCTCTCCATCCATATACTGCTGAATTCTTTTATCTGTGGGTGGTTATTAATAAGCTCCCGGCTCATAACCGCTACATCTCTCGCACTTGATGTATGTCCATCTACATCAAGTCCACAGCAGTTAATAAAATGTGTGTTGCTCATTCCTAGTTCACGGGCTTTCTCATTCATTTTATCAACAAATACATTCTCTGCCCCGCTTATGTGTTCTGCCATTGCAACACAGGCATCATTAGCACTTGCCACCGCTATACACTTAATCATAGTCCTGACACTCTGTATCTCTCCCGGCTCAAGGAACACCTGGCTTCCGCCCATTGAAGCCGCATATTCCGACACAGTTACCGGGTCTTCCATATTAATGCTTCCGTCCTCTATTGCCTCAAATATAAGTATAAGCGTCATTATCTTTGTTATGCTTGCAGGTGCAAGAACTGTATCGGCATCCTTTTCATATATTACCTGTCCTGTCGCCGCCTCCATAAGTATCGCAGAAGGTGTATCTATGTCTGGTCCTGATACTTCCTCTGCACAGCAAAAAACAGGTACAATAACAGCCGAAGTAATTAACATAATTATGGCTGTTATTATACCTGTAATTCTTTTTATATGTCCTGTTCTGTCCTTATGTCCTGCTTTATCTGAATATTCTGCTAACACTTTCATATATCCGGACATAATAATAACCTCTTATAACATTTGTTATTATATATGTCCTTATATACCCTATTATACCTTAAAGTCTTAGAATAATGCTGCAATATCTGTTTCATTAATATACAATTGCTTTAATGTGTTCCAATCCACAGCCTGTCCACTGTTCCTATCTGGCTCTTTGAACCACCCTTTAAGTCGCAAGAATATAATGTCTTATCAGAACCATAATAATACAATCTCTTTCTGTAAAGACTTGTATCAGATGTATTAACTGTATCTGTAACATTTCCCATAAGCACTTTCTTAGCTGATGGTGTCTTTAAATAATACTGTCCGTCATTATCTATATAAGTAATAGACTCTTTTGTATTATTAATAAGCGATAAGCTTCCGTCCTTCACATTCTCTGCAATAACAGTCTTATCACCCTTTAATGCATTGATAAGCTTTGCCTCTGAATTAATGTATACAAGTTCACCCGATGCTTTTAAGAATACTATGTTCTGCATATTTCCTATGCTGCCAAGTTCTTTCTTATCTGACACCATTCCGTCTTTATACTTTGCATATGACACTTTTTTATTACCTACCCAGTATATGTAATCATTCTTACTATCAATAATATATGTCATATTAGCACCATCAATGCCATCAAGCTGCTGTGCCAAGCCATTCTTAACACTAACAATATAATTATTGTCCTGTGAATTATATATATATTCATCAGCCTTGTCAGATGTATTCAGATGTCCTGCACCTTTAGTATACACGCCATCTGTATCACTTAATGGATATATATTATCCACATTATCTGCCACATATGTCTGCTTCTTATTGCTATAATTGTACTGATATAATCTGTTATCACTATCAAGTATTATAATTGTATCGCTGTCACTGTATACATATGCCTGCGTAAGACTGGCTTCTATTGTATCAGTCTTTCCTATAAGACTTCCTGAACTTTTATCATTGGTAATCTCTGCCATAGACAGCTTAAGTCCACCTGTCTTTCCTGTGTCATTGATAGTTTCTGTTTCTTTGTAAATAATTGTGCCTTTATCTGAAATATAATATATCTCGTGTGCATATATATTATTTACAACTTCCACACTTTCATCCTGTGACCATACATATAATGAATATAACTCATCTTCATCATTATACACATCTGCCGCATAATACTTTCCATCCGGACTTGCAGCACTTGAAACCACACTGTCCTTAGATATATTTTCCGGCCATTCCGGTGTATAAAATGTAACTTCATCAAGACCAAATAATGCATCCTTAACATCACATATATACTGGCTTTCAAGTGAAGATACATCATATATGCGGCTTCCATCACTCATATATATATATGAATTCTTCCTTAACAAAACAGCCATAATTAATGAAATAGCAGCTATCGCCACTATAACTATGGCGACAGCTACTCCTGCTTTCTTATATGAATGTTTTGTCTGTGGTCTTATCCTGCTATCCATCTTAATATTATTATCTGCCTTAACATTATTATCCGTCTTAGCATTATTATTTTTTCTGGTCTTAGCCTTTTCCTGCTGGGCTTTTCCTTTAGCTTTACTGGCAAGCTTTTCACTTCCAGCCTTTAACTTATCAGCCACATCATTAAAATCAACTTTAGTTATATCAAAGACACCTTCATCATAATTCTTTACCTTATTCGAACGCTTCTTTGCACGCTTTCCCTGCTGTATTGTCTTGCCATCTTTATCAGATTGTTCTGATTCACCAGACAAAACATTGCAAGCTTCTTCTGCACTGTCTAAGACCTTCTGTATCTCTTTTCTTGCCAGGCTTTCTTCATATGCTTTACGTCTAGCCATATAGTCACTGCTGTTAATCTTAATTACAGGTCCATTACATCTGGGACACTCATTGCCCTCATATTCTGTTCCACATTTAACACATTTCATAAATTAATACCTATATTAAAATGTAAACTTGTCTTCAAAATATGCCTTAAGATCAGAAATCTTAACTCTTTCCTGCTGCATAGTATCTCTATCTCTTACTGTTACAGCATTATCTTCTTCTGACTCAAAGTCATATGTTATGCAGAATGGAGTACCAATCTCATCCTGTCTTCTGTATCTCTTACCGATATTACCTCTGTCATCAAATTCACAGTTGTAATACTTAGAAAGTTCTGCATATACCTTCTCTGCACCTTCATTAAGCTTCTTAGAAAGTGGAAGGATACCAACCTTGACTGGTGCTAATGCTGGATGGAAATGAAGAACTGTTCTTACATCTCCTCCTTCAAGTTCTTCCTCATCATAAGCTGCACAGAGGAATGCAAGTGTCACTCTGTCCGCACCAAGTGATGGCTCGATAACATATGGAATATACTTTTCCTTAGCTTCGTCATCAAAGTATGACATATCCTCGCCAGATACTGTCTGGTGCTGTGTAAGGTCATAATCTGTTCTGTCAGCAATACCCCATAATTCACCCCAGCCAAATGGGAATAAGAACTCAATATCTGTTGTTCCCTTAGAATAGAAGCAGAGTTCTTCTGGTGAATGATCTCTTGCTCTCATCTCATCTTCCTTGATACCAAGTGCCTTAAGCCAGTCTATGCAGTACTGTCTCCAGTAATTGAACCATTCAAGGTCTGTTCCAGGCTTGCAGAAGAACTCTAATTCCATCTGCTCGAATTCTCTTGTTCTGAATGTAAAGTTACCAGGTGTAATCTCGTTACGGAATGACTTACCGATCTGTCCAATACCAAATGGCACTTTCTTTCTTGATGTTCTCTGTACATTTTTAAAGTTAACAAATATACCCTGAGCTGTTTCTGGTCTTAAGTATACTGTATTCTTAGCATCTTCGGTTACGCCCTGAAATGTCTTGAACATAAGGTTGAACTGTCTTATATCTGTAAAGTTGTGCTTGCCACAAGTTGGGCAGCATATATTCTTCTCATCAATAAAGTTCTTCATCTGTTCCTGTGACCATGCATCAACTGAACCTTCTATCTCATAGTTATTCTCATCTGCCCAGTCTTCAATAAGCTTATCAGCTCTGAATCTTTCGTGGCAGTCTTTACAATCCATAAGAGGATCAGAGAAACCGCCAAGATGTCCTGAAGCAACCCAAGTCTGTGGATTCATAAGTATTGCACAGTCAACACCTACATTGTATGGGCTTTCCTGTACGAACTTCTGCCACCAGGCTTTCTTAACGTTATTCTTAAGCTCAACACCAAGGTTACCGTAATCCCATGTATTAGCAAGTCCACCATAGATTTCTGAACCCGGATACACGAATCCTCTTGCCTTTGCTAAAGCTACTATCTTTTCCATTGTCTTTTCCATATCAATAATCCTCCTAAAGATACAGATGCCATCTATTGATAAGGTGATAATGTACTTAACACATATACACCATAATATTTCGCATCTTCACAATAATCTTTTTAATTCTATAACATTCCTTGTATAATTTCAACTGTGAATATCGTGTAATTATGACTCCCATGGACGTATTCTATAAGAAGCACCTATCTTATCGCATATTATCCGGCACTGTGCTTCTTCCTCGTGTGATATAGTTGTGTCAACCGTTGTCATAACAACATTAAGCCCATTTGCTACGCATTTCTTCGCAAAATCTATCATCTCATCAAATGTCTTATCACCGAATTTACTTCTTACAAGCTTGTTATACTCATCCTTATCAGGATTGTTAAGACTTATTGATACAGTATCTATAAGACCGGCCATTTCTTTTGTTATATCTCTTTCATTGATAAGGTTGCCTGCTCCATTAGTATTGATTCTGATTGGCTTATTATTGTAAGTCTTTTTAATAAATGCTGCTACCTCTCTTACCTTATCCCAGCTTTCTGTAGGCTCACCAAAACCACAGAATACTACTTCACCAAAATCATCAAGATTCCATTTGGCGAATTCATCTATAACTTCACTTACAAGAGGTTCTCTTTCAAGCCATAATCTGTCCGACTCGCCAATTCTATCCATAGTCTGTCTAAGACAAAATGTACAGGCAAATGGACATTTATTAGTCATATTAACATAAAGATTATTATGTACTTTATATAATATCTCCATAATTGTTCTCTCTTTCTTTTATTAAATCATCTAACATTAACATTCTTCTAATTATCTCTCATTATTATCAAACGTCTTAAATATCAAGATATTTTAATATCTTGATATTTTATCATCTTAATATTCTATTATCTTATCCATTAATCATCTTAATGTTGTAAGCAGCTCCTCAAAGCACACTCCGTCAGTAACTGGTATCTCTAATTCTATTGATTTCATTATACATTTCTTTATGAACTGTGAAGCCTTTCTTACTGATTCGTGGAAATTAACTTTATTAACTGCATCTGCTGCAATTATCGCCGTAAATATATCACCGGTTCCAGACCTCTGTGTTCCAACCTTAGTTGTCTTAATCTCATATCCGCCACAGCCGTCCTCATAACAATAGTTAGCAATATATGTACCTCTGACAATTCCTGTTATAACTATCTTTGAAGGTCCCATATCTGATAACTGCTTAGCGATTATCTCAAGCTCTTCATTACCGTACTCTGCATTATATTCCCTGCCTGTTAATATACAGGCTTCTGTAAGATTAGGTGTAAGAATATTGGCATAACTTACAAGCTTTTTCATCTCTTCGCAGGTTTCTTTAGTATATGTAGCATACAGATTACCGTAATCACCCATAACAGGGTCAACAACAACTATATTATCAGGTGTCTTAAATATGTCAAAGAAATATCTGACTATCTCAATCTGTTTATGCGAACCTAGAAAACCTGTACATATTCCATCGAATTTAAGATTAAGCTTCTCCCACTCCTTTATATAAGCCGGCATACTTTCTGTAAAGTCTTCAAAATAAAAGCTTTCAAAACCTGTATGATTAGACAATATTGATGTTGGCAGTGGGCAACACTGCACTTTAAGAGCTGATATAATCGGAAGCTCTACAGCTATAGAACATCTTCCAAAACCTGAGTAATCATTAATAGCTGCTATCTTTTTCTGGTTATTGTGACTCATAAATCTTCCTTCCTATCCTGTATTTAACTTTAATCAGTAATATCTTAACCAATATATTATTAAAATTAATATCTTCTTAAAACCTATATACTCTTAACCAATATCAAGCATTTCTTTGGATTTGAAATGTTTATCAAATGTGATAAATTCTATTCTATTCACCACCTTTTTAAGTTCATTTAGCACATCAGCTTTTACAACGAAGTTAAACAGCTTTGTAAGTGGTGCTGTAATAATATACTGTAATGTATACAAGGTTGAAGATTGAAGCACTATTCCGTCACCCGACGAGGCAGCACACTCCACGCAGTACATTCCATTTTCCTTATATGAATATAACTGTAACTCCTTCTCACTTCCACAGCCTGCACAGCTAAAGAAATCCGGACACTCTCCATTAACGGCTATCAGCCGTATCTCATATATATATCTTACAAGTTCATTGGGTAATGATTTATTAACCAGTGCCTTAAATGCAACATATAAAAGATTAATCATATCTGCGGCATCAAGATTTTCTCTGCCATAATATTCTGCCAGCTCCGCAAAATAATATCCGTACAGCACACCATCAAGATCGCTTACAAGCTCCTCAAAATAATTCGTAACATTGGCTTTCTGTATTGTGTAAGAGTCCCTGCCCCTGTACACCTCGAATGTTCCAAATATAAATGGTCTTGTAACTCCTATAAGGTGGCTGTTAGGACGTCTTGCTCCTTTGGCAAATGCCGCTATCTTACCAAGCTCCCTGCTGAGTATGACAACACGTCTGTCATAATCTCCAACAGGCATACTCGACAATATAAATCCTGTGACAGAAACTACATCAGCCACCCTGCCACCTCCGGATTAATTCTGTGTCTTGTTATCTTTCTTATCATAGCCAAAATTCTTTATAAGAATGTCGCTGTCTCTCCATTCCTTCTTAACCTTCACCCAGAGTTTAAGATTAACCTTGTTGCCAAGTTGCTTTTCTATCTCATACCTGGCATTAGTTCCTATCTTTTTAAGCATTTCACCACCCTTGCCGATGATAATACCCTTATGTGAATCTCTTTCACATATTATTGTTGCATCTATATCTGTAATCTTGCCTTTAGATGACTTTCTGTCTTTAAATGTATCTATAACAACAGCTATTCCGTGTGGAATTTCTTCATTGAGGGCGTGAAGTGCCTTCTCTCTTATAAGTTCTGCAACAATCTGTCTTAATGGCTGGTCTGTAACAGTATCTTCATCATAGAACATAGGTCCATAAGTAAGATACTTGAATATTGTTGTTACAAGGTCATCAACATTACTGCCATTTCTTGCTGATACTGGAATTATCTCATCAAATTCAAGCTCTTTATTATAGCAGTCGATTACAGGAAGTATCTCCTCTTTCTTTACAGTATCAACCTTGTTGATTACTAATATCTTAGGTGCATTTACCTTTTTTAACTTCTCTATAATATGTTGCTCACCTGCTCCGATATACGTTGTTGGTTCTACTATAAAGCACACAACATCAACTTCATTAATAGTCTTCTCAGCAGCTCCTACCATATATTCACCAAGCTTATTCTTAGCCTTATGGATACCCGGCGTATCAACAAATACAATCTGTCCTCTCTCATCTGTATACACTGTCTGTATCCTGTTTCTTGTTGTCTGTGGCTTATTAGATGTTATCGCAATCTTCTGCCCTATAATATTATTCATAAGTGTAGACTTGCCAACATTAGGTCTTCCAATAAATGTTACAAATCCCGATTTCACATTGTCGTTGCCAGAAGCAGCACCGCCGCTTATTCCACTGGCTTTAAGCATTTCATCTAAATTCATCGTATTCTCCTTATATATCCAATATCATTTATCCGATAAGAGGCTTTATTTCATCAAACAAATCTGCTGCCTCATTAATCTGCTTCTGGTTACCTACTACGCATAAATAATTCTGCCCAACTGCTGATTCTATAAGTGGAGCAAGTTCTCTTATACTCTCAACTGTCGCATCAAGAACTTCTTCCCTGTCTTTTCTTAACATATCTTCTGTGCAATTGCACATATAATGTGTAAATGACCTGCTGCCAATAGCTGATGGTGTAAGAGGTGCATCTATCTCTCCAATGGTTCCTATTATGAACTTAACCATATCTCTTCTGCTGACATTAAAATTCCTTATATAATCAGCCGCACCCTCGTATATATCGTTAGTCTTTTCAAGATTAGGATCCCTGTAAGATACCATATAGAAATCACCATTTCTTGATGAACCACTCATGCAGCCGTAAGCTCCACCTTTAACCCTTACATTAATCCAGAGATAATCATAAGAGAATATAACCTTTAACACTTTAAGTGCTCCTGTATACTTATATCCGTCTTTTACGAAATTACCACATCTTGCAACATACTGTACCTGTGATGCTGATGTGTATCCAGTCTTTACATTAACCGGTATAAAGCTTCTTACTGCTGTATTATAATGTTCATCTTTGATATTACAGCTCTTGGCTGACAATGCCTTGACAAAGCAGTCATAACCCTCATCGTCTGCTGTAAGGCTTACTATAACATTATCCTTATTGAATATATATCCAACAAGCTTATTAAGCTTATCCACTATCTGTGTCTTATTCTGCTCAAATTCTTCATCAAGCTTCTTAATGAACTCATAATATTTGTAACCCCTTAATATATCTGAGTAATAAGCCGACTCTGAGAACTGTGCACAGCACTCTAACATAGCAATTGAATGACCCTGCCCCATAAGAGAAGCTTCTAGTCTTGATTTAATTCTTGCAATTATCTCCTTTAATCTCTTATAGTCATCAAATCTGGTATTATACATAATCTCTTCCATCATACCAAGAACAAATGGAACTTTCTCATATAATGCCTTACTCTTAACCTCATATACAATTGTATTCTTACTAAAATCAACCTTATCGCTATATAGAGCTGTTCCTGTTGCAAGACCACCGCAGTTAATATTAATCTCGTTAGTAAGCTCTGGATAAGTATAATTCTTAGTATCCATAAGACTTAATGTTGAGCCTAACAAGCCCATATATGGTATAAGTTCATCTGGAACACACTTAGTGTCAAATGACATATTAATATATGCAATCTTATTAGTAAATATATTATGGTGTACTATCTTAATTCCATCAACACTCTTAACATCATTATAATCCTTAGCAGGCTCTCTTTTAATGTCTGACAGCTCAAGCATTGGTATCTTTTCAAGATCTTCCTGACTTGATGGAGTATCCTGATATTCCTTTAACTCCTTTGTCTTTTTAACAAGCTCTTCTAATTCGTCATTAGTCAATGTGCTCTTATACTCTGCAAGCTTGTCCGCTTCCTTCTGTTCCTTTTCCTTCTCAAGTCCATACTCTGGAACAAGGCTTATAATTGACTTGTGGTTATTATCAAGAAGATATTCTTTTATAAGCTTCTCAAAATATCCATTTCTGGCATTCTTCTTTAACTCATCAAATGTATCTCCCGCCTCTATATGGATAAATGGCTTTGTTTCATCATATAACCAGCTATCCATCATAGTAAGATAATACATAAGTCCCTTTGGATATGGACCATAATCTGCTTCTCTGTATTTGAATTCGTAATAATTAATTCCAGCTTCTATTGTTCTTTCATTAATTCCGTCCTTAACAAGCTTTTCTAATGTGTCATTGATAACTGATACAAATCTGTCCTGCTCCTTAGAATTAGAATTCTTGGCAACTATTGAATATACAGGCTGGTAAAGTGATGTCTCATAACTTGAATATACATCAGTGCTTATACCTGCATCTAAAAGTGCCTGCTTAACAGGTGCTCCCGGTGTCATAACAAGTGCATAATCAAGTATCTGGAATGCAAGATAAAGCTTGGCATCAACAGAAGTTCCAATAACTGCATTATATGAAAGATAAGTATTATCCTCTAATGACTCATCTTCTGTTATGGCATAAGGCTTTGTTTCATATACAGGCTTGTCAAATGCTGCCTGTCTTTCTATATTGGCATGAATATCAACATCTGATACATCAAAGTCTGATAGATATTCCCTGTCAAGATATTCAAGTCTTTCATTAACGTCCATATCGCCATAGATATATATATAGCTGTTAGATGGGTGATAATATTCCTCGTGGTACTTAAGGAAATCTTCATACTTAAGTGTAGGTATAACCTCAGGGTCACCGCCCGATTCATTCTTGTATACAGTATCTGGGAATAATGATACAAATGTATATCTTGAAAGCACGTCATCTGGTGATGAAAATGCCCCCTTCATCTCATTAAATACAACGCCATTATACTTGATATCATCATCTGCATTATCAAGTTCATAATGCCAGCCTTCCTGCATAAATATCTCTGGCTTTTCATACATTGCAGGATAGAACACTGCATCCATATATACATCCATAATATTCTTAAAGTCAGTATCATTACAGCTTGCCACTGGATATACTGTCTTGTCTGGATAAGTCATAGCATTAAGAAATGTATTAAGTGAACCCTTGCACAATTCAACAAATGGATCTTTAACAGGATATTTTCTTGAACCACACAATGTTGAATGTTCAATTATATGCTGCATTCCTGTATCGTTAAAAGGTGGTGTCTTAAAACCTATTGAAAATACCTTATTATTATCATCATTAGATATAACGACAACCCTCGCTCCTGATTTCTTATGTCTTAATATAATACCTGCTGAATTAAGATCTTTTAATTCTTCTTCAAGGACAATATCATATCTTGCATTACTGCCACTTATTATGTCTGATTTATTCAATTCTTCTATCTTCTTTTTAACGTCAAAACTCATCTGATAACCTCATCTAATCAATAAAATCAATATTCTTATATATTGTACCATACCTTGCCAATATTGTAATCTATTTATATAATTTTTATAACCAGCAATTATTTATAACTTGATAAAATCTTATGGCATAATTTTCATTTTTAAAATACTTGCCAAATACCAAGTTTATTGTATAATTAATTGTTTGCATATAAACATATTATAATATAAGCTGTCCCACTTATTCTTTAACATATATTATATGCAGCTAAATTACAAATTATATTTAATGCACTATGCGAAAGCGTTAGTGCTGGAATGGAGGTTATATGGAAAAAATATGGATTACCGGTGCCAAAGGCCACGTTGGTACTGCACTTTCTGCTCTCTTAGACTGCCGTGAGTATGAAATATTCCCTACTGATGTTGACGAAGTCGATGTTACAGACCTTGAAGCTGTCAACAATTATGCAAGAGTTAATCGTCCTGATATCATTATCAACTGCGTTGGTTACAGTGATGTTGCAGGCTGCGAAACTAATCCTGACAAAGCATTTGCGGTAAATGCTGTAGGAACACGAAACCTTGCTGTTATGGCACAGTCTATCGGTGCAAAGCTAATTCACATATCTACAGATGATATATTCTCTGGTACAGAGGATCATTCTTATAATGAATTTGATACACCTAATCCTAGAAATATATATGGTAAAAGTAAGCTTGCCGGCGAAGCTTATATACAGTCTTTCTGTTCGCGTTATGTGATACTAAGAAGCAGCTGGGTATATGGAATAGGACAGGATTTCCTTAACACTGTACTTTCAGCAGTTAAAGATCCTTCTGTAAATGAACTCACTGTATCTGAATATGAATATGCGTGTCCTACAAGTGCTTCTGAGCTAGCCAGAATTATTGAATATTTCATTAAAAATGAGTGTCTTGGAATATACCATGCTGTATGTCAGGGCTCTTGCAGCCGTCTTGAATATGCCAGGACTATTCTTGAATATGCCAATGCAACAGACAAGTTAAAACTTGTTCCTGCCAACAATAATAAACCAGTATATTCAGTTCTTGATAATATGATGTTAAGACTTGAACACATTGAACAGCCTAAGAACTGGAAAGATGCGCTTAAAGAATATATTAATTTATCAGGAGGCTGCTAAAGAATGGAAAAATCTTTAAAAAACACAAAAAAGCCTATGGGGCTTTCTACTAAGATATTCATAGCACTTATAGCCGGTGCAATAAGTGGTGTTTTAATCCACTATTTTATGCCAGCAGGCTATATCCGTGATTCAGTTATCGTTGAGGGTGTCCTCTATGTAATTGGACAAGGTTTTATCCGCCTTATGCAGATGCTTGTAGTTCCACTTGTATTCTGCTCACTTATATGCGGAAGTATGGCTATCGGTGATACTAAGACACTTGGTAAAGTAGGTATTAAAACTATTCTTTTCTATCTTCTTACTACTGCTGTTGCTGTATCAGTTGCATTATCAGTTGCTATGCTCATCAATCCCGGTATTGGCGTTACAATTGAAAATGTATCTACAAGCAGTGTAACTATCACTGAGAAACAACCACTTACACAAACACTTCTTAACATAATACCTAAGAATCCTGTTGAATCACTTGCAACTGCTGATATGCTTCCAATTATCGTATTTGCATTATTCGTAGGTATTCTTTTAGCGAAAATGGGTAATAAGGCATCAACTGTAGCTAACTTTTTCAGTCAGTTCAATGACCTTATGATGGAAATGACTATGGCAGTTATGAAGGCAGCTCCTATCGGTGTATTCTGCCTTATCGCAAGAACATTTGCTAATATTGGTTTTGACGCATTTGTTCCAATGCTTAAATATATGGGCTGCGTAATACTCGCACTTGCTATCCAGTGCTTCGTAGTATACCAGTTACTTTTATTTCTCTTTACAAGACTTAATCCATTTAAGTTCCTAAAGAAGTTCTTCCCAGTTATGAACTTCGCATTTACAACAGCTACATCAAATGCAACAATTCCGCTTTCAATCAACACACTTGATAAAAAGCTTGGTGTAAGCAAGAAAATATCATCTTTCACAATACCACTTGGTGCTACCGTTAATATGGATGGTACATCAATTATGCAGGGTGTTGCTGTAATATTCGTAGCACAGATATTTGGAATTACACTTTCTCCATCTGACCTTGTTACAGTAATTATAACAGCTACACTTGCTTCAATCGGAACAAGTGGTGTGCCATCTGTAGGTCTTATAACACTTGCAATGGTATTCCAGAGCGTAGGTGTTCCAACAGAAGGTATTGCCCTTATTATGGGTATTGACCGAATTCTTGATATGTTAAGAACAGCCGTTAATATCACTGGTGATGCTGTATGTACAACTATCGTTGCTAATCAGGAAGGCCTTGTCAATAAAGAAACCTTTAATTCTGATGTTACTGTAGATAACTAATTATCAATAAATATTTATTAATATTATGAGCAAAAGGGCTTCATATACCTGTCACACAGATATATGAAGCCCTTTTAAATAACATTATTCAATTGTCATCTTAGCGATAATCTGAATTATGTAGCCTGAACTAATTACTTAGAACGGATTTCCTTAACTAAAGCAACTGCCTCAGCTGTCATATCCTTAATCTTATCGAATTCTCCAGCCTTGATTAAGTCACCCTTAACCATCCAAGAACCACCACAGCAGAAGATCTTATCGCAAGATAAGAATTCTTCAAGGTTAGATGTATTGATACCACCTGTAGGCATAATTCTTACTGTTGTGTAAGCTGCACACATAGCCTTAATCATCTTAATTCCGCCTGCTGCTGTAGCTGGGAAGAATTTAACTCTTGTAAGACCTCTCTTAACTGCCTGAGCAAGTTCAGATGGTGTTACGATACCTGGCATTACAGGAATATTCTTAGAGATACAGTAATCAACGATTTCTGGATCAAAACCTGGGCTTACGATAACTGAAGCACCAGCTGCTACAGCTCTGTCAACCTGCTCTGTTGTAAGTACTGTACCTGCTGCAAGTACCATATCTGGATATGCTTCGTGCATAAGACGGATAGATTCCTCTGCTGCTTCTGTACGGAATGTAACTTCTGCACATGGAAGACCTCCTTCTACTAATGCCTTAGCTAATGGAAGTGCGTCCTTTGTATCATTCAATACTACTACTGGAATTACTCCAAGTTCTTCAAACTTATCTGCTATATTACTCATTATAATAATAGCCCCTTTCTTTTAATTATTCGACTGATACTTCTCAGTGTCTTTGATTATATCATAATTCTTTAAATACGACAATGAAATGATATATTTCGTTTGTATTTTTATAAGAACTTTATGCATTTATTTAAAGAAGCCCTTCTTCTTTGGATGTTTGTGTTCCTCTCCTGTAAGTGTCTTATCATATTCCATAAGTGCTTCTTTCTGTTCATTATTAAGCTTTGTAGGAATATCAACAATAAGTGTAATGTAATGATCTCCTCTTGTCTGAGGATTTCTTAATGTTGGCATACCTTTGCCTCTGAGCCTTACTCTTGTACCTGAAGCTGTTCCCGGCTTAACTTCATATATAACTTCACCATCAACAGTCTTTACCTTGACTTCTCCGCCAAGAACTGCTGTAGGATAGCTTATTACAACATCTGAGAAAATGTTATAGCCATCTCTCTCAAATGCTGGATCTGCTGATATCATTACAGCTACTAATAAATCGCCTCTTGGACCGCCATTAGTACCTGGCTCGCCCTTGCCCTGAATACGGACACACTGTCCATTATCAATACCAGCAGGTATATTAACTTCAATTGTCTTCTTGCTGCTTATATAACCTGTTCCATAGCAGTCTGGACACTTTTCTTTAACAATCTTACCTGTTCCGTGACAATCTGGGCAAGGCTGTACGCTTCTCATCATTCCAAGGAATGACTGCTGTGTTACTGTTACCTGTCCACGTCCGCCACATTTCTTACAAGTTTCAGGACTTGTTCCCGGCTTTGCACCTGTTCCGTGACACTTAGAACATTCATCCTTAAGTGTTACATCTATCTTCTTCTTAGTTCCTGTAACTGACTCAGCAAATGTAATTCTTACATTAACTCTTATATCTGCACCACGTCTTGGTCCGTTGCTGTTACGTCTGCTGCTTGAACCGCCTCCGAACATACCACCGAATATATCACCAAATATATCGCCCATATCACCGAAGTCAAAATCAAAGCCGCCACCGCCAGCTCCACCTGCACCGCCTTCAAATGCTGCGTGTCCGAACTGGTCATACTGTCTTCTCTTATCTGCATCACTAAGAACTGCATATGCTTCTGATGCTTCCTTAAACTTAGCCTCAGCCTCTTTATCTCCCGGATTCATATCAGGGTGATACTTCTTAGCTAACTGTCTATATGCTCTTTTAATTGCTGCATCATCTGCGTCCTTAGGCACACCAAGGACCTCATAATAATCTCTCTTTTCTGCCATATAGGTTCCGCCTTTCTATACCCGAAAGGAGTCAGGTACCCTGATACGAGTCCTGACTTCCTTTCTGATTTCATCTATAATTGTCAAGTCTTAAGAAGTCTTTATATAACTCCATAATTAATCATTGTTAATTACATTAACTCTGATATTATAACCTTCAATAATCATAGACCACATCATATATATTACTTAATTATACTTCCTTGTAGTCACCATCTACAACATCATCACCATAAGGTGCGCTTCCCTGTGCATTATCAGCACCTGCGCCAGCTCCCATATCAGGACCAGCACCGGCTGTGCCTGCACCCTGAGTTGCTTCATACATCTTAGCAAAGAGGTTCTGTGCTGATGTCATAAGCTTTTCTTTAGCTGCCTTAATCTCATCAACCTGAGCATCTGTCATATTCTCAGCATCTGTTGATTCAACAAGTGACTTAAGTGCGTTAAGGTCTGCCTCAACATTTGCCTTGTCGTTAGCATCAAGCTTGTCGCCAGCTTCATCAAGAGCCTTCTGTGTCTGGAATACCATAGAGTCAGCTTCGTTACGAACTTCGATAGCTTCCTTACGCTTCTTATCCTGAGCTTCGAACTCAGCAGCTTCCTTAACAGCCTTATCGATATCTTCATCAGACATATTAGAACCAGCTGTTATTGTAATATGCTGCTCCTTGCCTGTTCCAAGATCCTTAGCAGATACATTAACGATACCATTAGCATCGATATCAAATGTAACTTCAATCTGTGGAACACCTCTTCTTGCTGGAGGTATACCATCAAGTCTGAACTGTCCAAGTGACTTGTTATCCTTGGCAAACTGTCTTTCACCCTGTACTACGTTGATATCAACGGCTGTCTGGTTATCAGCAGCTGTGGAGAATATCTGGCTCTTCTTTGTAGGAATAGTTGTATTTCTCTCGATAAGTCTTGTAGCAATACCACCCATTGTCTCAATTGAAAGTGAAAGTGGTGTTACATCAAGAAGAAGGATATCACCAGCACCGGCATCACCAGCAAGCTTACCACCCTGAATAGAAGCACCGATAGCAACACATTCATCTGGGTTAAGTGACTTGTTAGGTTCGTGACCTGTTAACTGCTTTACTTTATCCTGTACAGCTGGAATTCTTGTAGAACCACCAACTAATAATACCTTTGAAAGTTCTGAAGCTGTAAGACCTGCATCTGAAAGTGCGTTCTTAACTGGCTCAGCTGTCTTTTCTACTAAGTCGTGTGTAAGTTCATCGAACTTAGCTCTTGTAAGTGTCATATCAAAATGCTTTGGACCTTCTGCTGTTGCTGTGATGTATGGAAGGTTGATGTTAGTCTGCATAGCACTTGATAATTCCTTCTTAGCCTGCTCAGCAGCAACCTTTAATCTCTGAAGTGCCATTGTATCTGTAGAAAGATCTACGCCTTCCTTAGCCTTGAAGTCATCTAACATATACTGTGTAATAGCATTATCAAAATCATCACCACCAAGTCTGTTGTTACCAGCAGTAGCAAGAACTTCGATTACACCATCACCGATTTCAATGATAGATACATCGAATGTACCACCACCAAGGTCATATACCATAATCTTCTGCTCGTGTTCATTATCAAGACCATAAGCTAAAGCAGCAGCTGTAGGCTCGTTGATAATTCTCTTAACATCAAGACCTGCAATCTTACCAGCATCCTTAGTTGCCTGTCTCTGTGCATCATTGAAGTAAGCTGGAACTGTGATAACAGCTTCTGAAACTGTCTCACCAAGATAGCTCTCAGCATCAGCCTTTAACTTCTGAAGAATCATAGCTGATATTTCCTGTGGTGTGTACTTCTTACCATCAATATCAACCTTGTAATCTGTACCCATATGTCTCTTGATTGAAGAAATTGTCTTATCAGCATTAGTAACTGCCTGACGCTTAGCAGGATCACCTACTAATCTTTCTCCGTTCTTTGTAAATGCAACTATTGATGGAGTAGTTCTGATACCTTCTGTGTTAGTAATAACAACTGGCTTACCACCTTCCATAACAGCTACGCATGAATTAGTTGTACCTAAATCTATACCAATAATCTTGCTCATAATTATCTTCCTTTCTATGTCTTATATAGACATACTGTTTAATAATATCAATTCTATTTGTTACAAGTGTGTGTATTGTTCTGATAAGCCCTAAGCCTGTAAACGACTTCTTTCTATATCACAACTACCCACATACTTTACTTCTGGTAAAAGCTCATACCATTATACATCAACTAAATATTCTGATGTATTAGTTAGCAACCTTTACCATACTGTGGCGGATAACCACATCTCTATATGTGTAACCCTTCTCGAACTCTTCAACGATAATATTCTCGCCCTGAGAGTCATCTTCCACATGCATAACTGCATTATGAAATTCAGGATTAAACTCTGAACCAACTGCCTCGATTGGCTTAACCTGTAAGTCTTCAAGCATCTTAATTGTCTGCTTGTAAACCATATCCATACCTTTGGCAAATGGTGTTTGTAACTCTTCCTCTGTCACTGACTTAAAGCCGCGTTCAAAATTATCTACTATCGGAAGAAGTTTCTTTACTACATCCGAAGCTCCCATCTCGAACATTGCTGACTTTTCTTTGTCAGTACGCTTTCTGTAGTTGTCAAACTCAGCCATCTGACGCTTCAAACGATCTTGTAAATCCTCAATCACAGCGTCCTTCTGGTCCTTTTTATTATTTATATCAACTGTTTCCTCCGCTCCTTGCGCATCACTTGCGTTGTCAGATTTCTCTGCCTTCACATCTGCGTCAGACGAGCCCTGAGCTTCTACAGTATCAGCGTCTTTATCTGTATCTGATGTAACATCTGTATCATTAATATTAACATCTGCTTCATCAACATTATTAATGTTATTATCTTTCTTAGACACCTTATCTCCTCACCTTTCTATGATTTCTTGAATACATCATCCAACTGCGTCCTCATATTCTTCAAGGTTTCCACAACCTTTTCATAATCCATACGCTTTGGACCAATAATACCAATTGTACCCTTCATTCCATCCTGTAATTCATATGTTGCTGTTACAACGCTACAGTCTTTCATAGATTCAATCGGTGTTTCATTTCCTATATATACCTGAATACCATTGTTGGAACTACTATCCTGTTCATCAACACTATTGTCATCATCAACAACAAGATCTGACAGGCTCTGCTTTTCCTCCAAGGCATATATAAGCTCACTGGCTTTGGTTGAATCACTAAGTTCTGGATACTTGAATATGTTGGTTGCACCGCTTGTATATATCTTTAAATCATCTGCGCTGCTTATTGTATCAACAATCGCATCAAGAACTTCTTTGACAAGATTAATATGTTCTCCTGCCTGATTTTCCATCTTTGAAACAATGCTCAAATTCATCTGTTCAAGAGTAAGCCCTGTAAGTGTTGTATTAATAAGAATGTTAAGCTTTAACAAATTCTCCTGTGACAAATCCTCGCTTACTGTTATCACCTTATTCCTTATAAGATTGCCTTCCATAACTATTACGGCTAATATCTTATTGGCTTCAAGCTGTGATAACTGAACGAACTTAAGCTTATTGCCTGTTACCTTAGGTGTCGTTACCATAGTTGCATAATTAGTATCTTTGGCAAGAACCTTGGCAACATTCTGAAGAAGCTCTTCTACCTTTTCAACCTTCTCACCTAACATATCCTTCATTGAACTTAATTCCTGTTCTTTAACAGCAACCTCGTTCTCTCTGTTGGTTATGTTCTGTTCTTTCTCAGACATCATATCGTCTACATATAATCTGTAGCCTTTATCTGTAGGAATTCTTCCTGCTGATGTATGTGGCTGAACTATATACCCAAGCTCTTCCAGGTCTGCCATCTCATTCCTTATTGTCGCGGAACTAAGCTTCATGTCTGTGAACTTAGATATCGTTCTTGAACCAACTGGCTCGCCTGTTTCTAAGTAGTTCTTAATGATTGCTTTAAGTATCTTTACTTTACGCTCATCAAGCTGTTCATCAAGCCCCATGACATACCTCCTTTTCTTTGTTGTTAGCACTCAATAATCAGGAGTGCTAATATCAACATAATTAAGGTATCACTTTGCAAGGGTGATGTCAACAATTAATTTAATTTTTTGTATAAATAAATTATAAACTTTATTAAGTGTTTGGAGAAGGGGGTGGGGCTTCGGGCACCAGAAAGCTGATTGGGTATTTCTAAGACTTTCCTTTTGTTGTGGTTATGAGGGACGCAAACGCTCAGACGCAACGTCCTGTTGCGTATTCGCTCCATCGCACATCCGTGTGCGATAATTCTATCAGAATTTCCTATTACATAAAAAACTGCTGTGTAAATCTGGGGCTTTGCCTGATTTACACAGCAGTTTTATTGAGGTTAAAATTATTCTTAATAGAAATTACTTAGGATTAGATTATATTCCTAAGAATTTCTTTACTTCATTGGTCATCTCGCTTACTTCACATACTGTGTTGTGGAGGACTGGAGCTGTTCTGATTTCTTCGATAGCGTTAGGAACTTTTACTTTAGCAAGTTCGCTTAACTTATCTACAAGTTCAAAGTCACCCATTGAAGCATACTTAGGGTCGATTGCTTCCATTACGCTTCTTGTAAACTTGTATGGGCTTGCTGTTGAAGCTATAACTGTCTTAGTTTCGTCCTTAGTGTCTGCCTTGTACTTGTTATAAACTGTAGCAGCTACTGCTGTATGTGTATCTATAACATATCCACAAGTTTCATATAAATCCTTTATAGTAGCAGCATCTTCCGCCTCTGTAGCATAGTTGCCATAGAAATCTGAAAGCTGTGCTTTCATATCAGCAGTAATCTCATACTTACCTGTTTCTTTAAGTGAAGCCATAAGCTCGCTGTTCTTCTCAGCACTGTTGCCTGCTATTCTATAGATAAGTCTTTCAAGGTTGCTTGAGATAAGAATATCCATAGATGGTGATGTTGTAAGAACGAAATCTCTGTTTCTGTCATACTCACCCGTTGTAAAGAAATCGTATAACACCTTATTCTCATTAGAAGCACATATAAGCTTATTAATAGGAAGTCCCATATTCTTAGCATAAAATGCAGCAAGGATATTACCAAAGTTACCTGTAGGAACTACTGCATTAATCTTTTCACCTGCCTTGATTTCTCCGTTAGCAAGAAGTCTTGCATATGCATATACATAGTATACAATCTGTGGAACAAGACGTCCTATATTTATTGAGTTAGCTGATGAGAACTGGAAGCCGGCATTGTTCATAACCTTTTCAAGTTCCTTATCACCAAATATATTCTTAACACCTGTCTGTGCATCATCAAAGTTACCCTTAATTCCAATTACGTGAGTATTAGCACCCTTCTGTGTAACCATCTGCTTTTCCTGAATAGGGCTTACACCGTTCTTAGGATAGAATACAACAATTCTTGTTCCTGGAACATCTGCAAAACCTGCAAGAGCTGCTTTACCTGTATCTCCTGATGTTGCTGTAAGTATTACTATTTCATTTTTAACATCATTCTTCTTAGCTGATGTTGTAAGTAAGTGTGGTAATATAGATAAAGCCATATCCTTAAATGCAATAGTTGCACCATGGAATAATTCTAAGAAATATGCACCCTCTGCCTTAACTAATGGTGCAATCTCTTCAGTATCAAACTTAGAATCATAAGCTTTGTCAATACAGTTCTTTAACTCTTCTTCTGTAAAGTCATCAAGCATAAGCTTCATAACTTCATAAGCAACTTCCTTATAAGACATCTTTGAAAGTTCTTCTAAGCTCTTATCTAATGAAGGAATAGATTCTGGTACGAATAATCCACCATCTGGAGCAAGTCCCTTTAATATAGCCTGTGAGGCTGTTACTCTTACACTATCATCCCTTGTACTTCTGTAAAATAAACTCATCTCTTATTCCACCTTCTTATTTTATTGGGGTGAATCACAGTCAATCTGATGCATAACCGTCTCCCACATACATATGTACCTGCCAGAACAACATCTGGTAAATGGAACAGCTTTATCATCACTAACCGGATTCCTGTTAAAAATGCTTTAAACAGAAACCATTATACAACAGGAATGATACGAAAAACAATAGGTATATTGAATTATTACTAATTTTATCATATAATTTATAGGATTGATAAATATTAGACAATTTCCGGCTGACAGTAATATATACAATATTATTAAGATAGCAATGTATTTATTATAAAATCAAATTAACATATCACTAATATATGATAGCATAATAATCAAGATACGTTAAAGGAGAACCACAACTTGGCTAAAGGTGTTTACAAGACCAATAAAAAAGACGGCTCTGTATATTACAGGGTTTCAATAACATATAAGAATAAACATATAAGTATCGGAAGTTATGATGATGAAAATACAGCCTCACAGGTTTACTGTACTGCTTGCGATATACTTTTTAAGCCTGACATATATTATGTTAATATTGACCTTCATACTTCATCATACGCCGAATGTCATATTGATTTTCCTTATTCTAAGTTCATAAGTCTTATTAATTTCCGCGACAATGGCATATATATTAAGACACCCATATACCTGTGCAACAAGGCATTTTTGTATTTTCTTGAACCCGGGAATACTCTTATATTTTCCATTGATGACCTTTTCTATTATTCGCACCACACAATTATGTGCCGCGGCGGTTATTATTTCGTAAATGATTATGGTATGCAGACAAGCATTTTATCCAGATTTGGAATACGCAGTCATTCCGTTAAAGGAAAAGATTACATTTTCAGGAATAATGACGAACACGATTTCAGATATGAAAATGTGTGTGTAGTCAATAAATATAATGGCGTGAGCCAGATTGTAAAAAACGGACGTATAATGTTTCAGAGCAGAATTCACATTAATGGTGATTTTATAATAGGGACTTATGGGACGGAATATGAGGCAGCTATTGCTTATAATAAGGTAGCTGATATGTTAGAGCCTGTATTTCCGGTAAATTATACAAGGAATTATATTGAGGATATATCGCATATTACTTATGCGGCTGCTTATAATAGTGTGAAGATTTCTAAGAGGGTGATTGAGTATGTTAAGAGGCTGGCGGAAAAAGTGAATTGCTAGGATTGGACATAAAATATACGGAAGATTAGTTCATAATTGACAACGGATAGCTTTTAGTTGACAACGGACACGGGCGGAATAGCCAATATATCAACGTCAGGCACGCTCCCGCTACTCTCAAACGCAGCGGATACTAAGGCGGTAAAGGACACCGCCTAAGTACCGGCGTTTTCAAAGTACCTGACTTTTGATATATTGGCTATTCCGCCCGCTGGGTGTCTACTCATTTAGGTATGCGTTTATTTTTTAATTTACTTAGCCTCACAAGTAATAACCCTCATACCTGAAATTAACATTGCAATTATTTCAACCGCTGTAATTGTATTATATCTGTTATCTTTATTTCTATATTTTCTGTATTATAATTTCATTTTATGACCACCTAATCTACACAATCTATATACTGTAAACTATTATCGCCAGCAATTAACTATCCCCTTCAGCCTAGAATGTCAGAACTCAATCCATACAGAATATATTCTATAATCTATATTCCCACGACTACACCTATACCCGCCCAACATACAATGTGCAACGGGCTCTTGTCACTAAACTATATGCATCTATCTTATGGGCAAATACATATTATAGGACATACAGATTGCTCTTGCCACTAAACAATCTACATCTATCTTCTGCCAGCACACAGAAATACAACGAAATAGCGGCTATATATCGTTAATCAGGTACTTTGAAAACGCCGGTACTTAGGTGCTGTCCTTTAGCACCTTAGTATCCGCTGCGTTTGAGAGTAGCGGGAGCGTGCCTGATGTTGATATATAGCCGCTATTTTGTTGTATTTCGTCCGTCTGCCACAAAGCTCAATAGAATTAGAATTATTGTCCATTAAGCAGCACCGGTGTGTAATGCATTTTTTATTTATTATTGATATAATTCACAAGTCCCTCAGCCTTTATGATTTTCTGCATAAATTCTGGGAATGCCTGTCCCTGGAATGTCTGTCCTGTTGTCTTATCTGTGATAACGCCGCTGTCAAAGTCGATAGCTACATCATCGCCTGCATTGATAGCCTTAGCTGCTTCTGGACACTCTATAATAGGAAGTCCGATGTTAATTGAATTTCTGTAGAATATTCTCGCAAATGTCTCTGCAATAACACAGCTTACACCTGCTGCCTTAATAGCTATAGGTGCGTGCTCTCTTGATGAACCACATCCAAAGTTCTTATTAGCAACAATTATGTCGCCTTTATTAACATTTTTCACAAAATCCTTATCGATATCTTCCATACAGTGAGTAGCAAGCTCTGCTGGGTCTGAAGAATTAAGATATCTTGCAGGAATAATAACGTCTGTATCTACATTATCGCCGAATTTAAAAACTCTTCCTTCTGCTTTCATATACTCCTCATTTCCTGTGTATTCGTACACATTTATAATTCATAATAATTATGTATCTTCTAAATATATTCAGTGTGCTGATTACAATATATTATAAACCAAGGTCAGATGGCTGGCTTATCTTGCCTGTAACTGCACTTGCTGCTGCAACAGCAGGGCTTGCAAGATATATTTCTGAATCAACGTGTCCCATACGTCCAACAAAGTTTCTGTTAGTTGTTGATACACATCTCTCGCCTTCTGCAAGGATACCCATATATCCACCAAGACATGGTCCGCAGGTTGGTGTGCTGACAACTGCTCCTGCTTTAATAAATGTCTGTACAAGACCTTCTTCTATAGCCTGCATATATATTTTCTGTGTAGCTGGGATAACGATTACTCTTAAGCCCTTTGCTACCTTTCTGCCTTCTAATATCTTAGCGGCACATCTTAAATCATCAATACGTCCATTAGTACATGAACCGATAACTACCTGATCAATCTTGATATCATCTATAGAATCAACTGTGTGTGTATTCTCTGGAAGATGTGGGAATGCTACTGTTGACTTAATTGTGCTAAGGTCAATATCAATCACCTGATCGTATTCTGCATCGTCATCTGCTGTATATTCAACAAATGGTCTCTTAGAATGTTCCTTCATATACTCTCTTGCAAGATCATCAACAGGGAATATTCCGTTCTTTCCACCTGCCTCTATAGCCATATTGGCAATAGTAAATCTATCATCCATAGTAAGTGTAGATACTCCCGGACCAGCAAATTCCATAGACTTATAAAGAGCTCCGTCAACACCTATCATTCCGATAATATGAAGAATCACATCTTTACCGCTTACCCAAGGGTTAAGCTTTCCTGTAAGATTGAACTTAATAGCTGATGGTACTTTAAACCAGGCCTTACCTGTTGCCATACCTGCTGCCATATCTGTTGAACCTACACCAGTTGAGAATGCACCAAGTGCACCATATGTACATGTATGTGAATCAGCACCGATAATAACATCGCCAGCTACTGTAAGTCCCTGCTCTGGTAAAAGAGCGTGCTCAATACCCATCTGTCCTACTTCAAAGTAGTTAGTAATATCATGCTTTGCTGCGAATTCTCTTACACATTTGCAGTGCTCTGCTGACTTAATATCCTTATTAGGCACAAAATGATCTGGAACAAGTGCAATCTTATCCTTATCAAATACTGTCTTAACAGTCATCTTATCCATTTCATGAATGGCAACTGGAGATGTAATATCATTACCAAGTACGAGGTCTAAGTCCGCCTCAATTAATTGTCCTGCTTTAACTTCAGAAAGACCTGCGTGAGCCGCAAGAATCTTCTGTGTCATTGTCATTCCCATTATAAATCCTCCTTGTATCCGCGAAGTATATACTTATATATCCAACGCTTAATCTTGTTTATTTTACAGTATATTCCATACATTTGCAAGATATCTGAATTCTATACGTTTTTATGTTTTATAAGCATAAAATTTTTACATATTTCATCATATCTGGTACATTTTACACTTTTCATCATAATATATACATTTTATATATTACTTTAACTCATATAAAAAATGTATATTATCATCTTTAACAGAAACTTCTGCATATGCACCGCTTATTACAGGCATTGCTGGTGGAAGATGCCCCAGATCTGCATCCATAATTACCGGAACATTGTATCTGCCTGCTGTTTTAATAATAGCACTGTACTGGTCAAGTCCCATCATTTCCTGTCCATATACAAGTGGCCTTCCAATTACAAATGCCTTAACATTCTCAAACCAGCCAGCATTGTCCATCTGCCACATAGCCCTTCTTATTGAAAATACATTAAGGTCGCAGCTTTCAAGAAACCATATAATGCCATCATCGCTGTATTTACTATTAAATTCCTTAACTTTGTCGTATTTAGTTCCTAAAAGGTTGACAAGGCAGTCCATACAT
Source organism: Lachnospira rogosae (ex Hitch et al. 2025) (assembly GCF_040096455.1). Classification (NCBI taxonomy): domain Bacteria; kingdom Bacillati; phylum Bacillota; class Clostridia; order Lachnospirales; family Lachnospiraceae; genus Lachnospira; species Lachnospira rogosae (ex Hitch et al. 2025). The sequence goes on from NZ_JBBMER010000002.1 coordinate 268,300, forward strand.
CCGCCTATAAGCCTGCCTGATGCCTTTATATTATTAAAGCTTTCTGAACTATTATCAAGCTTCTTATCTCCTATATAAGCTGTAAGCACCTTTTTCTCAGTAAGGTTATACGCTGGCGTGGGATTGTCCTCTGTCTTTAAAGACTCCTTTTCCCACATATCATAACCACTTATATTAAGCTTTTCTCCCGTCAGCACGCCGATTGCATCAAGCTGGGAATTATGAAGCTTGTCTACACCAAATGCCGCCGCACAAGGTCCATATACGCTTGCAGTATCAGCTATTGTATTAAGCAGAAATGTAAAATTCGTATTGTCTGAATATCCCATAAACCACTTAGGTTCTGCTTTAACAATCTTATCCCAGTCAACATAACCAAGAATTTCACACATAAGCTCACCTCCGCCGCATGATATTAATGCATCAGACTTGTCAGATGTGTACATATCAGTAAGCTCCTGTCCACAAAGCTCTGGCGTATTGCTTATTCCTATTCCATTTGCCTCATATACATTAGGACCATTAACTATTCCATAGCCTAGATTTTTAAATCTCTCCTGTGCCTTTTTAAAACCTGTAATATAAGGCTCCGTTGCACAGCCAAATGATGGTGCAACGAAGCCTATATTTCCATTACAGGCAAGAAAATGCGGATACCTCATATTCTTCTCCCTTAATTATAAATACTTCTTAACTTTACTAATCGCGTTGGCTTTTATAACCGCCTCACAATTCTCCTTAACCCATATAACTCTCTGCTCTTTCTCTGAGTCAAGGCGTGCATACTCGCTTATAACATTACATATTGAGTTATAGCGTTCCCTGGCACATCTTCCCTTCTCAAGCACAAGATAATACCGGTTGTCCTTCTTATATATTCCATTGGCAACTCCCCATACCTTAGGGCATACCATACACATATCTTCAAAGTCCTCAAAGCTGTCAAGAATATATACGCCATAGCCTACAGTCACAACATCACTGACCTTTGGCTTATTATCTTTCGCTTTCTTAGCTTCTTTTATAAATTTCTCTGCCTCAGGTATATCTTTCATCTGGTCAAATATATCCTTCAACTTATCAAATGCCGCAAACTCCGGAGCTTTAAGATCCTCACCGCCATTCTTTATAACATTACTCTCACTCTTTGACCTGTCACCTAAAGCTTTTGCAGCTCTCTCGCCTGCCTGCTTTAACATATTACCAAAATCTTCCTTTCCTGATGATACAGTAAGAAGGATTGAATGGTCTGGCTGTGGTGCAAGCTGTAATGACATAACGCCGCCACCAAGTTCAACTCCTATATTCTTATGTGCTTCGTCCATAATAACTTCCAACAGATTATGTATCTTTTCTGTGTCATTTCTAAAGAAATCATCAAGTGTTATATTATTATATTCAAGATCCTCTTCGTATAACAGGCATTGAAACTTGTCTTCATTTATCTTCTTAAATTCCATAAATTACCATTCCCATCTAGTCTATATATAATTCAACATTTTAATAATAACATATCTGTCAATATTAATCACGCTAATTTATGCAAAATCTGTCTTACAAGTTTATCCATCATTCTCTCAATATATACATCTTCGCCTTTCACCTCACATCGGAAGCTCTTATCACCCCTGTATATATTGGCTGCAATAACAGCATTTTTACCATTAAATGATACAATCACCTTTGCATCATCTACCATTCCGTAAGACTTAATCCGCCCTATTAATGCACTTTCAATATCTATTATCTTTATAGTCTGCTCATCGCTTGCCTTCCCTATAATACTGCATATTTCCTCATCATCAGCAGTAAGTATTGCAGACACTGCCTCCCCTGTATCCGGTATATATATATTATTCTCCACATAATTATAATCACAGCCTCTTATGTGGTTGAGCCTTAACATTCTTATATTATCGCTTCCTGCAAATACCCCATCACACTCATTTTCCATAAGCATATCAATGCAGTCCTCTATTGTATCTAAAAGCTGGCACCCGGTATTATCATAAATGTATCTGCACCTTTTAAGCTTATCGTAATTGTCCGTATAAAGCTTTACTTTATTATCTGTATCAGCACTTCTTCGTTTCTTCTTAGTTATAAGCACAGCCCTTGTGTCCCGCCTTTTTGTTATTGCACTAAGTGTGACACCTTGTTTTAATATTTCAGACATATCATTAGCAAAAAGTTCATTAAGACCTGTAACTCCCACATCTATATAACCTGCTGATATTGCATCAGATACAGCTACTGACCACGGCACAACATCATTCATATTACATAATACATTTTCAGGCACCCCTGCTATTCCTGATGTATTAAAATGCCTGCCACCGCCTATATCAAACTTAGTAAAGCTCACATCCTTGTGTACCTTTTTAATATGGCTTATGACAAGCTCTGTCTGGGCATTTATTATTTCGTTATTACATATTCCAACTCTCAGCCTCATTTTACTAATATCTTCTTTCCTTATATCCATTTATCTATTAAAAATATCTATTCTAATTAAATGTATCTATTTAAACGTGCCATTTTGCATCTTTTCTTGAAAGTATGTGCATAATATGTTATTTTACCATATGGAAAAAACAATATAAACATTAAATATATACAGATTGGAGATTAATAATGAAACTGCTACTTAAATCTGCTGTCATTGCATTTTCCGCCATCGGAATAGTGTTGTCTTCACACACCATTTCCTATGCGGCAGACAGCAGTACTGCTAATATTGCAAATGCACCGGACATCACATCTGGAAATTCTGCCACAACTGACAATGATACAGCACATAATATAGGCATAACCGTATCCGTTAATAATAATGGCAGTGTATCTGATTACACTAAGAATTTAACAGACGGCTCATATGACACAACTATTAATCTCGTCCCTAATGCCACAGTAAATGTCAAAGCAGATGAGAACATTTATGGGCTTTACATCATATGGAGCAGTGAAGTCACTAATTATACGATTACTTATAACAGCCAGACTGTTAAGTGTGGAGAAAATGGATTTCTTCACGATTATATGGATATCAAAGACGGAAGCCGTGATATTACAATAAATGTACCAGAGGGTATGCAGATATCAGACATATACGCATATTCCAGGGGAAATCTTCCTGACAATGTGCAAAGATGGGAAGCACCTCTGTATGGAATGACAGATATTCTTGTATTCTCAACACACGCTGATGATGAGATATTATTCTTAGGTGGAGTTCTTACTAACTATGGCGGTGAGCAAAATCTTAATGTACAGATTGCCTATATGTGCGATTTCTTTCTCACTGAACCTGTAAGACAGCACGAGGAACTTGATGGTCTGTGGGAATGTGGAATTAAGAATTATCCTGTTAAAGGAACATTTGAGGACTTATACTCCTTAAGCCTTGAAAAAGCCAAATCACAGTATGTATATGATGATATTATCTCATATTCAACAGAATGTATAAGAAAGTTCAAGCCTTTAGTATGTGTATCACAGGATTTCAATGGTGAATATGGACACGGCGGACACCGTATATATGCCGCCGCAATACAGGAAGCATTAGAAGCTTCCAATAACGCTGATATGTATCCTGATTCTGCTTCCAAGTATGGCTTATGGGACGTTCCAAAGGCCTATTATCATCTTTATGGTGATAATACAATAACTCTTGATGTAGATACACCGCTTGATAAGCTTGGCAGCCGCACTTCTGTACAGGTATTACAGGACGCTTTCAAAAAACATGTATCACAGATATCTTATTCATTTAATATGCTTGACAGCGGTTATGCAATAACCTTTAATGGACAATTCGATACACGTTCATTCGGACTTTACAGAACTCTTGTCGGCTTGGATACAACTAATAATATGATGGAAAATGTTACACCTTACAAAGAACAGGCTGCTACCAAGACGGACGAACCTATAGATGTTGAATTCGGCATTGACCAAGAAGATACTGCCGATAATGCCGCAAACACCAAGCCTGATATCAAACAATCAGCAATTACAATAATTGCTATTATTATAATCGGAGTTGTTATTATAGCCCAGGCATATAGAACCAGGAATTTATATAAGAAAAAATATGATGCGAACAAGGACGAATTCGAGAATAAGCAGTAAGCCATCAGAATTCCCTATTACATAAAAATACCCCTCCTTACCAATACAGTAAGGAGGGGTTATATTCTGCTTATAATTATTAGTTGTTGATAAGCTTGTCTGATTCGTTGTTCCAGCTATAAAGCTTTCTTATCTCTGCACCAACCTGCTCTGATGGATGCTCTGATGCAAGCTTTCTCATAGCCTTGAAGTGAACCTGTCCGCCAGCTTCACTCATATCAAGTAAGAATTCCTTAGCAAATGTACCATCCTGGATATCTGAAAGAATCTTCTTCATAGCCTTCTTTGTATCCTCTGTGATGATCTTAGGACCTGTTATGTAATCACCATATTCAGCTGTGTTAGAGATAGAATATCTCATACCTGCAAAGCCTGACTGGTAGATAAGATCTACGATAAGCTTCATCTCATGGATACACTCGAAGTAAGCGTTACGTGGATCATAACCAGCTTCGCAAAGTGTTTCAAAACCAGCCTGCATAAGTGCACATACACCACCACAAAGAACTGCCTGCTCACCAAAGAGGTCTGTTTCTGTCTCTGTTCTGAATGTTGTCTCAAGAAGACCTGCTCTTGCTCCACCAATACCAAGACCATAAGCAAGTGCCATATCAAGAGCCTTACCTGTCTCATCCTGTTCTACAGCTACAAGACAAGGAGTTCCCTTACCAGCCTGATATTCAGAACGTACTGTATGTCCAGGTGCCTTAGGAGCGATCATAGTAACATCAACGCCCTTAGGAGCCTTAATTAAACCGAAGTGAATATTGAAACCGTGAGCAAACATAAGCATATTGCCTGGTTCAAGGTTTGGTTCAATATCTTCCTTATATAATTTAGCCTGCTTCTCATCGTTGATAAGAATCATAATAATATCAGCTTTCTTAGCTGCCTCTGCTGCTGTGAATACTTCAAAGCCCTGCTCTTCAGCTCTCTTCCATGACTTTGATCCTTCATAAAGACCGATAATTACGTGGCATCCTGAATCCTTTAAGTTTAATGCATGTGCATGTCCCTGGCTGCCGTAACCGATGATTGCGATTGTCTTTCCATCAAGTAATGATAAATTACAATCTGACTGATAATAAATCTTAGCCTCTGCCATCTTACAAATACCTCCGAATGTAATAAATAATTTATTTTAAATTTGCAGCACCACGAGCAAGTCCAGTTATTCCAGTTCTTGCGAGTTCTGTAATTTTAAAACCATCAAGTAATGCGATAAATGAATCTATCTTGCTCTGGCTTCCTGTAAGCGAAATAATAAGAGAATTCTTAGCAACATCTACTATATTAGCCCTGTATATATCTGCCATAGTTGTTATCTGCTGTCTTTCCTCTCTTGTACATAATACCTTGATAAGAACAAGTTCCCTGCATACAGATTCATCATGAGGAAGTTCTACGATTTCCTTTACATCAATAAGCTTAGCAAGCTGCTTTTCAATCTGCTCAAGAATATCATCATCACCTGTTACTGTTATTGTCATTCTTGAAAGCTTAGGGTCAAGTGTCTCACCAACTGTAAGACTGTCAATATTATAGCCTCTTCGGCTGAATAAGCCTGCTACACGACTAAGAACACCTGATGAATTGTCTACTAGAATTGAAAATACTGCTCTTCTCATATCTCTTTCCTCCATACTGCCAATATATGACAGTCATCTAAAATCACACATTATTGTAGCAACTGCCAGCTTTATTGTCAACAAAAAGCACATTAGCTCTTAATTTTTTTACATCTTCCTCATCGTGTGTGGATATTATCACAATACGATTATTGATATTATTAATTATATAATTAATAACATTATCTTTGGTAACTTCATCAAGACCTGCAAATGGCTCGTCCATAATAACTATATCCGATTCAGCCATCACTGCCCTTACAATCTCAACACGCCTCTTCATGCCACCGCTTAATTCACTACAAGGCTTATCTAGTGCCTCTTTGTCAAGAAGCTTTAAAAGCTCACTCTTTACAGCAAAAGCCACGTCTTTGGCAGAATTCTTCTTATTCTTCTTTAGCACCATTTTTACATTAATCACTGGTGACAGGTGTTCTATAAGCCTGCAATCCTGAAATACTGCTGAAAGCACTGGCTTAACGCTTTGTCCATTATCATTAACGAATTCCACTATGCCTTTATCCGTCTTTTCAACTCCCATTATAATATTAAGCAGTGTCGTCTTTCCAGCTCCTGATTGTCCCCTGATACAGGTTATCTTAGATGAAGTAAATTCTGCATTAGCATTAGCAAGGACTGTGATGTCATTGTACTTCTTTGATATATCTGATAATTTTAATGTTTTCATATTTTTACCAATTTAATAATTTTATATATGCTGTATGCACTTATATAGCATCTTCGCAAGCCATATTATACATTTTTCTATAACAAGGCTCACCACAATTACAACTATGCTCCACGAGAATAACTCAGCAGATAAAAGATACATTTTGGCATAGTACATCTGCGTACCGATTGTCCCTGTCACAAGCCCTATTATCTCTGCCGATATTCCAGCTTTAAAGCACATTCCGGCTGCCACCTTTAACTGTGCTGTAATATACGGATATACACCTGTAAGATATACATATCTGAATGTGTTAAATGCAGTCATATCATATACTCTGGCAAGTTCTATCTGCTTGTTATCTGTATTATCAATGCCTTCTTTTACGCCTGTCGTAATCATTGGTATTACAACCATTGCACTGATAATAAATGTAACATTTTTAGAACCCCACCACATAAGCACAAGTATTATAAATGCCGCAACCGGAAGGGATTTCATTAACTGTACGGCAATGCCGAGCCACTCCTTTAAAAAATCAAACCGTGCAGACAATATTCCTGCACATATTCCAATCAGACAGCCAGCAAGCATACCCGACATAATATGCATAACACTTAAATACAGTATCCCATAGAACTGCCTTGTAACAAGCATACCCGCCAGTGTCCTTAATACAGTAACAGGACTTGCAAGCAAAAGCTCAAGTCCTGTCATCACACTGGCAATCTGCCATATTATCAGCCACAAAGATACTGCCGCCAGCCTTTTTATAAGCTTATTAATCTTATCCGGCTTCATTACCCTTATCCTTCTTATCAGCTTTACTCACAAGCACCTTCTGAATCATCTTATTGCCAACAGATAATATGCGGAATATATATCCCCCACACTCTGTTTCAAACTCTTCATTCTCATCAGGAATCTTACCAAGCTTATATATAAGATATCCATTGATAGTATCAATATCTTCACAGTCAAACTTAATATCAAGCTTCTCTTCAATATCTTCAAGAGGTGTCTGGCCGTCCATCTCGTAACTTCCATCAGAAAGCTGTCTTATCTGCTCCTCTTCCTCGTCATATTCATCAAAAATATTACCTACTATCTCTTCAAGTATATCTTCCATTGTAATAATTCCTGTTGTCTGTCCATACTCATCAACAACAACAGCAAAATGATTCTTCTTTGACTGCATTTCCTTAAACAATACACTTATGCTTCTTGTCTCTGGAATACAGAATGGGTCAAACATAACCTGATTTTTAACCTGATAAAGCTTCTTATCCTTATCACTGCCTTTAACGTATACCTTCAGAAGATCTCTGATATGTAATATGCCAATTATGTTATCAATATCATCATCATATACAGGATATCTTGAGTAGCTTTCTTCCATCACTATATCAAATGCCTCTTTAACTGTAAGTGAGGCATCAAGTGCTACTATGTTCTTCCTGTGGGTCATAACATCTGATGCCTGCTTCTCGGCAAATTCAAATATATTGCCAATCATCTCAGCTTCATTCTCAGCTATAACTCCCTGTTCATGGCTTTCATTAACCATATCCATAATCTCTTCTGTTACATCTTCGTCGCGTTTTCCTTTAGTAAGCTTCTTAAATAAGCCAGAAAACAATCCTTGGTTCCCATCCGCGGGATGACCATCATTCATAGTTATATCCATTTCCTTTCGTTATTTAGATAATTATATTATTATATAATCATTCCCTATAGAATACCATATATTCTATTATATCGTCAATCTTGTTTCAGGTTCATCTCAAGACTAACCCTCAATGCCTTGTCAACCTGATTAATTATCTCATTATCAAGATGACATACTTTATCTTTGAGTCTTTTCTTGTCTATTGTTCTTAACTGTTCCAGCAATATAACTGAATCTTTTACGATATCGTAATGACACGCATCAATCTCAACGTGCGTTGGCAGCTTAGCTTTATTCATCTTGGATGTTATAGCTGCACATATAACTGTCGGACTATGCCTGTTGCCTGTATCATTCTGAATTATAAGAACAGGTCTTATACCTCCCTGTTCAGAACCTACCACAGGTCTTAAATCTGCATAAAATATATCCCCACGTTTAATTACCACTTATATCACACTCCCAAAGCATTTACTTAATTGTTTATACTCAAAGTATTGCCAAGGTTTCTGACGTGTATTCAATTATTTTGCAGGTTTGTTATTTAATAATTTTATGAAAATGCTGTATATTCCACTACTTCTTAATCTGTTATTAACTTCCAGTTCTCATGAAAATAATCATGACTTCCAATATATTGTCCATTAAGATAATAATTTCTTGGAATTCTCTTGCCAAGGTCACACACAAATTCATAATTAAATGTTCCTGCTAAAGCAGCAATCTCTTCAACTGTAATCTCTGCATCCTTGTCTTTTCCTACTAATGTTACAACATCACCACGATTTACAGGACCTATATCTGTAACATCTACCATCATCTGGTCCATACATACCCTTCCTGTTATAGGAGCTTTCTTACCATTAATAAGCACATATCCCTTTGATGATAATGACCTTGGATATCCATCGCCATATCCCACTGTTACAGTTGCAAGCACTGTTTCTCTCTTAGTTTCAAATGTTCCGCCGTAACCTATCTTTTCTCCTGCTGGAACTGTCTTTACCATAGCCACATGGCTTTTGAGCTGTAGTGCTGGTTTCAGTGCTACTGCTGACTTATCCACTTCATCTGATGGATACATTCCATATAAAGCAATTCCAAGTCGCACCATTCCATGATTAGCCTGTGGCATATCTATAATAGCTGCACTGTTGGATACATGCTTTATCTCAAATGATATACCTTCTTTCTTCAACGCATCGTCAAAAGCATCATACTTTGCAATCTGTCTTAATGCAGCGGTCTTATCCTTCTCATCAGCAGTTGCAAGATGTGTAAACAGGCCTCTTGCATTGAGTGCCTTTAAATTCTTTATCTTTTTAACTATCTCAACACCACTTTCATCTGGCTCAAGACCTATTCTTCTCATTCCGGTATCAACCTTGATATGGCAGAAAGCTACCTTTCCAAGCCTTAAGGCAACATCATTAAGTGCCTTGGCTGTCTCATAGTCAAATACTGTTGCATCTATTTCATTCTTAACCAATGCCTCATATTCCTCAGGCTCAACATAGCCTAATATAAGTATTGGCTTATTAATTCCATTTTCTCTTAAATTAACAGCTTCATCCAGCGTAGCAACTGCATATCCATATACTAAATCTCTTACTGCCTTGGATACAGCCACATCTCCGTGTCCATAGCCATCTGCTTTAACAACTGCAAGTGCCTTTGTTGAAGGTTCTGTCTTGCTCATAAGCTCAATACAATTAGCCCTGATTGCATCCAGATCTACATCTGCATATACTCTGTAATACTTACTCATTATTCACCTCTTGCTTTTATAAGCACATTTTTTATATTGTCAATAATATCGCCCGCAACCATAGAATACTTACCATTACTTAAGGCAGCTTCATCTCCTGCACAGCCGTGTATATATACGCCAAGTGCTGAAGCTTCAAAAGTAGTAAGTCCCTGTGCCATAAGTCCTGTTATTATGCCTGAAAGCACATCTCCCGAACCTCCTGTTGCCATTCCATCATTGCCTGACATATTAATATACACTCTTTCTCCATCAGAAACAATAGTTCTTGCATCTTTTAATACACATACGCAATTATGTTCTCTTGAATATGTTCTTGCTGTATCTATAGGATTATTCTTTATCACCGCAATATCAAGTCCTGTAAGACGTGACATTTCTCCTATGTGTGGTGTAACGACAACATTCTTATCTGACATATCATCTTTATATGAAGCATTACCACTATTGCCGCCAGCTTCATAGTCTACATCATCATTACTGCCATCAAGTTCAATTTTATATTGGGCGATTATATTAAGGGCATCTGCATCATACAGCTTTTTAATATTCTTCTTTGCTGACACACTTCTTACAAGCTTTACTGCACTTTCTTCCATAGACAGCCCCGGACCTATGCACACAACATCTGCCCAGCAGATACATTTATCCACTAATGTCTCTGTATTCTTAACAAAATCTCCACATTCCTCATCAGTATCATATGTATCAACAATACATTCCATATTGCCCGTTATAACTGCTGTACGGTTGCTTATATGCGTAAGGGTTCTTACAAGCCCTGCACCTATACGTGCCGCCGCTCTTGAACTTAATACTGCTGCACCTCCATAAAGCCTTGAACCAGCTATTACAAGTGCCTTTCCAAATGTTCCTTTATTGCCATCAGGCTTTCTTAGCGGAAGCATATCAGATATATCACTATAATCATATGTGAAAATATCCCTTGTCATATCCGGGTATTGTGCAAAACCTATATCTTTTCTTATAATCTTCCCACAATATGAAGCTGCTGGATATAATATATGTCCGATTTTTTCAAATCCAAAGGTAACTGTTATATCAGCATTAACCGCAGATCCCATAACCACACCTGTCGATGCACTTATACCTGATGGTATGTCAACAGCCACAACAAGCCTGTTTCCATTATTGTCGCTATTCTGTGTATACTGTGAACGCACTGATGTACTGCATTTATTAATTGTATCTACTACTATTCTGGCCTCTCCTGCCAGTTCTCTTGATAAGCCATTGCCAAATAAGGCATCTACAATAACCCCATATTTAGAAAAATCCGGGCTATTAATACATTCTATGCCCAGATTCTTTATTATGTTCAATTGTATATCGAATTCTTTGGTAGAAGCGTGTGAGTTAATTATATACACATCCACATTGTAGCCCTTAAGATAAAGCTGTCTTGCCACCGCAAGTCCATCTGCCCCATTATTGCCACGTCCACATACGCATATAATGTCTGTATGTATATTTCCTTTAACCTTGCTTTCAATAGCTTCTGTCACTGAGAGTGCGGCTCTTTCCATAAGCACAACTGATGGTATACCAAGAGTATTAATTGAATAAGAATCCACATTCTTCATAGAAGCCGCATCTAATACATATCTCATTACTGCTTATCTCCTACATTGCCTTCATTAATTCTGTCAACTGCACTACAATTCTCAGGTCCGATAATATCGTGTATAAGAGAATACATATTATTATTAACAGTTTCTTTATCCTGTTTTATAAGAATATTCTTCTTAAGCTTGACTCTTGTAGCATTAATCCACTTATCAAGTACCTCTATATCCTCTGTATTGGCATTCATTCTGTCATAGCAGGCTTTAAGTGTCTCTGTAAGAAGCTTCTCGTTAGCCCTTGCCAATTCTCTTGGTACTTCTAAGAGTTCATCTTCAAGCGAAGCTATCTTGTCATTAGACTCCTGTATAAGTCTTTGGTTCTGGCTCATACGCTTCTGCTTCTGCCTGCTTGAATCATCATCTTCCATATTCTCAACAACATCATTGATAAGCTGCTTTTTAAGCTTCTTGATGTCTTTAATGTCATTATTAATTCTTCCCTGCTTCTTAAGCAGTTCATTAACCTGTTTCTCCCAATACGCAATCTCATCTGTCTTATTCTTCTCGTTAATAAGGTGATACCATCGCTCATCAAGCGTAAGAATCGGAATATTCTTAAATACATCACTATTCTTTAACAATTCATAAGTTATCTTAGACACCATCAATTCCCCCTTTGGATTTAATATCTTTATGAGTGCTTATTGGCAATTGTGTAAGAAAGTCTCATAAGGCTTTCTGATAAATGTACATTCTCAACTATTACGTCATCTGGCAGATTAAGATCTGTATGTGCGAAATTCCATATAGCCTTAATTCCTGCATCTGCAACCTGCTTTCCGATTTCCTTAGCCGCCTGCTTTGGTATTGTCAGTGCAACTATCTCTATATCGTTCTTATGTATAAAATCGGCAAGTTGATCCATCATCATTATATCTATTCCGTGAATGCTTTCACCTTTAAGCTCTGGATTGTTATCAAATACGCCGCATATAACAAAACCACGCTTCTCAAAGTCTGTATAATTAACAATAGCACGTCCAAGGTTACCAGCACCTATTATTATCATATTATGCTTCCTGTCTATTCCAAGTATCTTGCCTATCTCATCATAAAGATACTTCACATTATATCCATATCCCTGCTGTCCAAAACCTCCGAAATTATTGAGGTCCTGTCTTATCTGTGATGCTGTAACTTTCATTCTCACACTTAAATCTTTAGATGAAATCCTCTGAACACCACTTTCTATAAGTTCGCCCAGATATCTGTAATATCTTGGCAATCTTCTTATAACAGCCGATGAAATCTTCTTATTCTCTTCCATAACATTCTCCATTCCTGTGCAATACTGCTACGAAAAGGAGATGGGAAACCTGTAATTACCAGCTTCCCATCAGCCTTCAAAATTAATGTTAATTATATAACTATTTTGCTAAAAAGTAAAGAAATGTACTCTATCCAAGCACTCTCTTAGCAATATCCACAGACTCCTTTGCATCCTTTGAATAGAAATCCGCATGTATTTCCTTAGCATATTCAGGAGTAAGCACTGCTCCTCCTACCATAACCTTACAATCAAGATTGTTCTTATGTATAAGTTCTATTGTCTTTTTCATTGAAACAAGTGTTGTTGTCATAAGTGCTGACAGACCACAAAGCTTCGCACCATTTTCTTTAATCGCATCTACAACAACCTGATATTCAACATCCTTTCCAAGATCAATAACCTCATAACCATAATTCTCAAGAAGTACCTTTACGATATTCTTTCCAATATCGTGGACATCTCCCTTAACCGTCGCAATAACAATCTTTCCCTTGCTTACAGGTGCATTATTGCTCATAATCATATGTTTTCTTATAACCTCAAACGCTCCCTGTGCAACGCCAGCCGCCATTATAAGCTGTGGCAGGAATAATGTTCCCTTCTCGAACTCCTCACCTATCTTATCAAGTGCAGGAATCAAGGCATTATTAACAATGTCCATAGAATCCATACCTGCAAGAAGTTCTTCTGTTATTGCTGCACCTTCATTTTTTAGACCTTTCTCTACTGCATAGAATAAGTCATCACAGGTATAACTGCCCTTCTTATCCTTAAGATTAACACTTCCACCTGCCTGTGCTGTCTGACCACCCTGTACTGCATTTGCCGCTGTATTCATTGGATTAATCTTGCTTATATTAGGCATTGAAGCATAAGCCTTAATATAATCAACAGAATTCTTATCTATATTGGCAAGAAGCTTATATGCCCTTACTGCCCCCATCATCTCATATATGTTAGGGTTAATAATCGCAAGATCAAGACCATTCTGCATAGCCATTGTTAAGAAAATGTGATTGACAAGCACTCTGTTAGGAAGTCCGAAAGATATATTCGATACACCAAGCACCGTCCTTAAGCCAAGAGTATGCTTAACCTCATAAAGTGCATTAAGCGTTTCCATTACCCCCTCCTGTTCGGCTGAGGCTGTAAGTGTAAGACAGTCTATATATATATCCTCTTTAGGAATTCCTATAGCTATTGCCCTGTCCATAATCTTTCTTGCTATGGCAACTCTGTCTTCTGCTTTCTTAGGAATACCATCTTTATCAAGAGCAAGGCCAATTACTGCCGCACCATATTTTTTTACTATTGGCAGAATGTTATTAAGAGAGTCTTCTTCTCCATTAACTGAATTGACAATCGGCTTACCATTATATACTCTTAATGCAGCATCAAGAACCTCAGGTATAGTTGAGTCAAGCTGGAGAGGCACATCCACAACCGACTGAAGTGCTTTCACAGTATCAACCATCATCTGTCTTTCATCAATTCCCGGAAGTCCTACATTGACATCAAGAATATCAGCACCCGCACCAGTCTGTTCTAATGCCTGTCCAAGTATATAATCCATATCATTATCTAAGAGTGCCTGCTTAAATACCTTTTTACCTGTTGGGTTAATTCTCTCTCCTACAACTCTTGGCTGGTCAACTATAACTGTGCTTGTAGCTGAGCATACAGCCGATGGCATTTTCACTGGTTCTTTTGCTAAATTGCCTTCTTTATGTAACATATCTGATAAGCACTTTATGAATTCAGGAGTTGTTCCACAACAACCACCGAATATTTTAATGCCATACTTTCTTAAATCCTTCATAAATTCAGCAAACTGCTCTGCTGTCACATTATATTCATTAGTAACAGGGTCGGGAAGTCCTGCATTAGGCTTTACTATAACCGGAAGATTAGTCCAGCCTGTAAGTTCCTTAATAACCGGCTCAAGTTCCTTAGGTCCAAGTGAACAGTTGACACCTAAGGCATCAACTCCAAGTCCTGATATTGTAAGTGCAAATGAAGATATCTGACATCCTGTAAATGTACGCATATTTTCTTCAAATGTCATAGTCGTCATTATTGGAAGCTGGCTATTCTCCTTTGCTGCAAGCACTGCCGCTTTCACATCTAACAGATCTGTCATTGTCTCAAATACAACAAGATCTGCACCTGCCGCCTCACCAGCCTTGACTATCTCAGCATACATCTCATAAGCTTCCTCAAAGCTTAATGTACCTGTTGGCTCTAGAAGCTGTCCTATAGGTCCTACATCAAGTGCTACAAGTGCTTGTGGATTCACATTGGCACACGCCTTCTTTGCATTTTTAATTCCCGCTGTTACAAGTTCATCAACTGAATGCCCACATTCTTCAAGCTTATATCTGTTGCCACCAAATGTATTGGCATATATTATGTCTGCACCTGCCTTTAGATACTGCTCGTGTATGGAAATGAGAAGTTCTGGTTCTGTAATATTAAGCATCTCAGGTGTTTCACCCATCTTCATTCCTGCCGCCTGAAGCATAGTACCCATACCACCATCAAGAATTACATAATCCTTTTGTAAAAGTTCTTTTAGTTTATTCATTACAATGTCCTCCTGCTTCCCTGAATCTGCATGTACCTTTAAGGTTACACGACATACATCCTTTTTTCTGTGAACTGACCTCTCCGGTTGTAAGCCCAATAACTGCTGTTACAGACTTGGTTGGTGTCATCATATCAGTCTTTCCTATATTAAGCCCTATAAGCTTAGGTGCATTTAGTATTTTTAAGAATTCGCCCTGCTGTGACAAAGGCAGATCACCATATCCTATTCCAAACCTGAATGTCTGGTTATACTCTGGAAGTTCCTCTTTAATAACAGCCTCAACCTTATCGCATACCTGTTCAATTGCTGCACTTGCCATACTGTCTGATATTACAGCCCTGGCAAGGTCTGAGGCCTGCATCACCCTTAACATCCTGTCTATTCCATCAGAGATTGTCACTGCTATAAGTGCCGCTTTATTACAGCCTTTAAGATGTTCTTTAATTGAGTTTCCTTTTAATGTAACAGAAGTCCCTTCAAGCCTTACGCCCTCATCGACCTGTGTCACATCCACTACCCTGTATACATATCTTGGAACTGCCGCTTTTAAGACCTCTGCCTCACATTCATCTATAAGGCTGTTTATTGTCTCATCTGCCCCTATTCCCTTGTATCCTAAGTACCTTAATACTTCTGCCCTGTTTATACTGCTTAATGTCACCTGTTTTTTCATTTATTTATTCTTTCTTGCTTTGTCCTTATGCTTGCCTTTTCCTCTGCCCTTGCCTCTTGACTGGTTAGCCTTCTCAACATTAACACGGCGTCCCTTAATCTGCACGTTATCATTCATTGCCTTAAGAATTTTCTCTGCGTGTATAGCTGGTACATCAACAAATGTATAGTTGTCCATCATATCTATCGCGCCTACAAGCTTGCCAGGCATACCAGATTCACCTGCAATAGCTCCAAGAATATTAGCTGGCTTTATTTTATCCTTTTTTCCAATATTAATAAAGAGTCTTACCATTCTTGAATCATCTTTATCTGTATCAAAATGGAATTCTTCTACTTCATCTTCTCTGTCAAGGGTATCACCTATAAGCATTTTTAAAAGTGCTGCTGCCATATCCATAGATGTATATTCTTCCTGATTAACGTGTTCTTCAACAAGATTAACCATATCTGTAAGTCCACCCTCTTCGATTGTCTGTCTGATTTTATCAAACATATTATCAAGCTTGGTGTTCTTAACATCATCCAATGATGGAACAGGCTTTGCAAGTATCTTAGTCTTACAGTAACGCTCGATATCCTTTAACTTATACACTTCCTTGCCACTTATAAATGAAAGTGCCATTCCAGATCTTCCTGCACGCCCTGTTCTTCCAATTCTATGAACATAATATTCCTCATCCTGAGGAATGTCATAGTTAAATACCATATCTACATCATCAACATCAATTCCTCTTGCTGCTACATCAGTTGCTATAAGTATGTCTACCTTGCCGCTTCTAAAGTCATCCATTACTCTGTCACGCTGCTGCTGTTTCATATCACCATGTATTCCATCAGCAAAATAACCTCTGCCCTTAAGCTCTGATATAAGCTCATCAACCTGTCTTTTAGTGTTACAGAACACTACTGAAAGTCTTGGATTGTATATATCAATAAGCCTGCACAATACTTCTGTCTTATTCTTAGGTCTTACCTCATAATAGAACTGTTCTATATTAGATACTGTAAGTTCTTTTCTTACTACCTTTATAATCCTGGCATCTTTCTGGAAGTTTCTTGCAATATCCATAATAGCCTTTGGCATAGTAGCTGAGAACATTACTGTCTGTCTGTCTTCTGGCGTTTCTGTAAGAATTGTTTCCATATCTTCCCTGAATCCCATATCAAGCATTTCATCAGCTTCATCAAGAATAACCATATTAATATTATCAAACTTAACAGTCTTTCTTCTCATATGGTCCATAACTCTTCCAGGAGTTCCAACAATAATCTGTACGCCCGTCTTTAATGACTTTATCTGTCTTACTATCTCCTGTCCTCCATATACTGGAAGAACTTTAATATCACTCATATATTTGGCAAGTTTTCTTATCTCCTCAGCCACCTGTACAGCAAGCTCTCTTGTAGGGCAGAGTACGATTGCCTGAGGCTTTTTTATCTGTGGGTCTATCTTCATAAGCATAGGAATTGTGTATGCTGCTGTCTTACCAGTACCTGTCTGTGCCTGTCCGACAACATCAATACCTTCACATACAGCTGGAATTGCCTGTGTCTGTATAGGTGAAGTTTCCTCAAATCCCATATCCTCAATAGCTCTTAATATTCTTTCATCAATGTTTAACTCGTCAAATTTCATTCATTTCCTCATTTCTTAAATTTAATACACTTATCTTAGTCTAACTTTTTAATAATACATTATAGGAAGAAATAAGTCAAAAAAATTGCAATTTATTCTTAAAGCAAGTATAATTCAACTAATTAATTTAAAGAAAGGAACACTGTTATTATGATTCTTTCCTGTAATAATATAAGTAAATCTTTTGGAACAGATGTTATTATCAAATCCTGTTCTTTTAATATTGAAGACCACGAAAAAGCAGCTATCGTTGGTATCAACGGTGCTGGAAAGTCTACTCTTTTAAAGATTATAACCGGAATTGAACCTGCTGACACAGGACTTGTAACGTTAGCTAAGGACAAGACTTTAGGTTATCTCTCACAGCAGCAAAATCTTAATTCAGACAACACCATTTATGATGAGCTTTTATCTGTGAAGCAATATATCCTTGATATGGAAGCACAGCTAAGAAGTATTGAGAACCAGATGAAATCAGCAGATGATACAGCTCTTGAAACACTTATGAAGAAATATTCAGACCTTAACCACGAGTTTGAATTAAACAACGGTTACGCTTACAAAAGCGAGATAACTGGTGTTCTTAAAGGCCTTGGCTTTGCAGAAGAAGATTTCACACTTAATGTTAATACTTTATCAGGCGGACAAAAGACACGGGTTGCACTTGGCAGGCTTTTATTATCAAAGCCTGATATTATACTTCTTGACGAGCCTACCAACCACCTTGATATGGAGTCTATAAGCTGGCTGGAGAACTATCTGCTTAACTACAGTGGTGCTGTACTTATAGTTGCCCACGACAGATATTTCCTTGACAAGATAGTAAGCAAGATTATCGAGTTAGACAATGGCAATGCAACTGTATTCTCAGGCAACTATACTGATTACGCTTCAAAGAAAGCTATCCTGCGCAATATGCAGCTAAAGGAATATCTTAACCAGCAGCGTGAAATTAAACATCAGGAGGAGGTTATAACAAAGCTTAAACAGTTCAACCGTGAGAAATCTATTAAAAGAGCTGAAAGCCGTGAAAAAATGCTTAACAAGATGGAATTTGTCGATAAGCCTGAAATTTTAAACGACAAAATGGATATTAAGCTTGAACCTAATGTAATAAGCGGTAATGATGTCCTTACTGTAGACAACCTTACTAAAGGTTTTGACGGAACTGTTCTTTTTGATAACATATGCTTCCAGATTAAACGTGGTGAACGCGTAGCACTTATCGGAAGTAACGGAACAGGCAAGACAACAATATTAAAATTAATTAATGGAATTATACCTGCCGATTCAGGCTCGATATATCTTGGTGCTAAAGTAAATATTGGTTATTATGATCAGGAACACCACGTTCTTGACCCTGACAAGACTATTTTTGATGAAATCAGGGATGCTTACCCAGACCTTAATAATACACAGATAAGAAATACACTTGCAGCATTTTTATTCACCAATGAAGATGTATTTAAGTATATAAAAGACTTAAGCGGTGGCGAGCGCGGACGTGTATCATTAGCCAAACTTATGCTCTCTAATGCCAACTTCCTTATATTAGATGAGCCTACTAACCACCTTGATATCACTTCAAAGGAAATTCTTGAAAATGCACTTAATAGTTACACAGGTACTGTCCTGTTCGTATCACACGACAGATACTTTATTAATTCTACTGCAACAAGAATTATTGAGCTTGCCAATAAAACAGTTGTTAATTATATTGGTAATTATGACTATTATCTTGAAAAAAAGGATATACTAGGAGCAAAACCAATAACCAATAACACTTCTAAATCCAGCAATTCAGCCATTTCAAAGCTTAACTGGCAGGAAGAAAAGGTAAAGCAGGCACAGCAAAAGAAGATTAAAAACGAAATCAAGCGTACTGAAGAACGTATGGCTTTAATTGAGGCTGAGATTGAGGAACTTGATAATATGTACGCCGACCCTGCCATAAGCAGTGATACTGCCAAACTTATGGAAATACACACCAGGAAGGAAGCTCTTAGCAAAGAGCTTGATGAGCTATATGATAAATGGGGGGAATTAACATTATAATTCCAATACCAAAAACAGCGAAAAATGCCGAAATAAGGCAATTCTTAAGCGTTTTTTATTGACAAAATTACCTATATGGAGTATAAATAACCTATACTTATTATTACTTATTTCATTTAAGGAGGATGTAGTTTATTATGAATAAGACAGAGTTAGTTGCTGCAATCGCAGAGAAGGCTGAACTTTCAAAGAAGGATGCTGAGAAGGCTTTAAAGGCTTTCACAGAAACTGTTGCTGAACAGTTAAAGAATGGTGACAAGATTCAGTTAGTTGGTTTCGGTACTTTCGAAGTTGCTGAAAGAGCTGCTAGAACAGGTCAGAATCCTCAGACAGGTAAGGCTATTGAAATTCCTGCTTCTAAGGCACCTAAGTTTAAGGCTGGTAAGGCTTTAAAGGATACTGTTAACTCAGCTAAATAATTAATATTCGATAGTGGATATTGCGACTGTCACTTAGGTGACAGTCTTTTTTATATGTATTTATAGATACATATAAATATTATCAATGAAATTCAGAAAACGGAGACACACTATGGAAATAGAACGTAAATTCTTAGTTGCACAATTGCCAGATAATCTGGACAATTATAATTGCAGATATATTGAACAGGGTTATCTTTCAACTAAACCTGTAGTCAGGGTAAGACGTGATAATGATGATTATTATCTTACTTACAAAGGCAGTGGTATGATAGCACGTGAAGAATACAATCTTCCACTCACCAAAGACTCGTATGAACATTTGATTAAAAAAGCTGACGGTAATATAATAACCAAAAAGCGTTATGAAATTCCGGATGGTAACGGATACACTATTGAACTTGACATATTTGAAGGAGCATTCAACGGCACTGTTATTGCAGAAGTTGAATTTAACACTATAGAAGAAGCTGACAATTACATTATGCCAGAGTTTTTTACAGAAGATGTAACTAATAACCCTGAATATCACAACAGCAATATGAGTAAAAAGAAGTTCGACTAACGTGAACACTCTAAGAAAAGAGGATAACCTGATGAAAAAACTCTCTGATATATTAGATATAAGTCCTGATATTACTCTTGAAACACTTCAAAGAGCAAGAATGGCAGCCTTAACACTTATCAAATGGCTTCTCTGCTCTTTATTTACAGGAAGCTTTATAGGACTTATCGGAGCATTATTTTATAAAGCTTTACAATATGTAACAAGCTTTCGGATCCAACACCCTTACACTTTATTCTTTCTTCCTGCTGCCGGTATAATAATCGTTCTTATGTACCATTTTACGCACGAAGACAAGAATACAGGAACTAATCTTGTAATAACAGCAATCCAGTCCAATGCAGAAGTTCCTGTCCGTGTTGCTCCTCTTATTATAATATCAACACTGCTTACACATCTTTGCGGTGGTTCAGCAGGACGAGAAGGTGCAGCCCTGCAGGTTGGCGGCTCCTTAAGCAATTTTATCGCCAAAATATTACATTTTGACGACAAAGATACAAGAATTATGATTATGTGCGGAATGAGTGCCTGTTTCTCTGCTCTTTTCGGAACTCCTATAGCCGCAGCCATATTTTCTATGGAGGTTATAAGTGTGGGGGTTATGTATTACGCCGCACTTGTTCCCTGTATTATATCCGCACTTATTGCTTCCGGCGTAGCTGGGTTATTCAATATAACACCAACTATGTTTATAATAAGCGAAATATGTGAACTAAGCATATCTACCGGAATAAGATTTATGATAATGTCAGTAATATTTGCCCTCGCAAGCATTGTATTCTGTTATATGCTTCATTCATCAGCCAAAATATATTCTGAATACTTAAGCAACCCATATATCCGTATTATAATAGCTGGTGTGCTTGTTATTATTTTAAGATATATAACCGGTACTACTGATTATCTTGGTGCTGGTGCTCCTATGATTGCGGCAAGCTTTATAACAAGCTGTTCGTGGTATGTCTTTATTTTAAAAATGCTGTTTACAGCCATTACATTAGGTGGTGGATTTAAAGGCGGTGAGATTGTCCCTACACTTTTTGTCGGTGCAACTCTTGGAAGCTTTTTGGCTCCTGTATTCGGACTTCCAATCGGCTTATGTGCCGCGTGCGGTATGGTAAGCGTATTCTGTGGCGTAACTAACTGCCCACTCACTTCTTTCATATTATCAATTGAAATGTTTGGTGCTGGTTCAATGAAATTCGTAATTATATGCGTAGCAATAAGTTATATGCTCTCTGGCTACTACAGTCTTTATAACAGCCAGAAGATTGTTTACTCTAAATACAAGACAGAATATATTAACAGACATTCACATTAATTATAATAAAAAAGGCAATTCATACAGAATTATCATATCTACCGATTTTTCTGCTAATGAATTGCCTTTTTACTGCTTTTACCGCTTTTACTGCTTTAACTATGCATCATTCTTATATATTTTATTTGTAGAAATTGTCCTCTGGAAGCTTTCCACCAACTGAAGCTGGATTTGCTTCGTAAAGAACATTTAAATATTTGCTTATTTTGTCTTTGGCATCACTGCCTGTTATTATTGTTATGTTGCATTTAGGTATTGCCTGCTTTGCAACTGCGGCTTTTGTTATACCATATTTTTCTACAAGTGTTGAAACCTCATCTACATTTGCATTAACATAATCTGCTGAAAGCTTATATTCCTCAAGGAACTTGTCAACCGCAGCCTTATGGTTATTGTAATATTCTGTATTGACAACTATTACACCTGTTACTACTGTACTTCCGTCCTTTGATACATTTTCCCATTCCTTAGTAACATCAAGAGCTATTCTTGCTTCCTTATTATTCATAAGAACTGTTGTAGCAAATGGCTGTGGAAGCATAGCTACAGTTTCTTCCTTCGCTGATGCCATAATAGCCGCAACCTCGGAAGCCTCTGACTTAAATTCAATGTGTACATCCTTATCAGGGTCAATTCCGTTGGTATTTAAAAGGTATCTTAATGTATATTCAGGTGTAGTTCCTTTACCTGTTGTGTATATTGTACGTCCTTTAAGGTCGCTTACATTAGTTACCTCGCCCTTATTATCAAGTATATATAACACGCCAAGTGTATTAATTCCTACAACAGATACCTTGCCATTACTCTTATTATAAAGTGTTGCCGCCGCATTACAAGGCATAGCTGCAATCTGGACATCGCCCTTTATAAGGTCTGCTGTAAATGCATCTGCTGCCGCCTCTATCTGAAATGTATAATTATTAGCTGTTTTATTATACTCATTATCGCTCATAAGCTTAACCATTCCGATAGCTGTAGGTCCTTTAAGTGCAGCTACTTTTATGTCTTCGCTTACATACGCACTTGTACTTTCCTGTGTTGCATTGTCTGACTTATCACTGCTGTTACTGCCACAGGCTGTAAACATTACGCTGACCATTACAAGCATAAGAATAGCAGCTGTCAGTTTCCTCATTCTCTCTCTCATATTGTTTCCTTCCATTCCTTTATAATTATCTGTAATGACATTATTCCGTTAAACGTATTGATATCCGGATAATATATTATAGAAATTCTCATTCCTGCCCTTGGAATATCATCTATATTATTAATTCCAAACTGTACAGCAGGTACATAAGTTCCGTCCTCTGTTTCTAACTGGCATCTAAGAACATTTTTATTCTTTCCAATAACTGAAGCTGTCTTTACATATAAGTTCCTATCTGCAAATACCGGCTTTTCATTACCCTTTCCGAATGGTTCAAGCAGCTTTAACTGGTTAACCAGCCGGATATTGGCATACGATACAGGCATTGGAACATCAATCCACATTTTAGGAATTAAATCCTCATCTGTAAGTATCGCATTATCATTCAGCATTTTTCTGAATATGTCAATATCAGATATTGCTAATGATAAACCAGCCGCCATAGGATGTCCACCATATTTAGTGAGAACATTTTTACATTTATTAATCTCTTCGTACATATTATAGCCTTCGATTGAACGTCCTGAGCCTTTTGCCCCGTCCTCAGCATTAGTAATAACAAATGTAGGCCTGTAATATCTTTCTTTAATTCTGCCTGCTATTATTCCAGCTATGCTCTCGTGGCAGTCCTTTAAATATATAACAAGCACTCTATCCTTAAGAAGACCAGTATTCTCTACTAATTCTATTGCCTTCTGCGTCTCCTGCTCTGTCATTGACTTTCTTTCATTATTAAGGGCTATAAGCTCTTTTGCCATATTATGTGCCTTTTCATTATCCTTGCAAAGCATAAGTTCAATTGCCTGTCTTGCTGTATCAAGACGTCCACTGGCGTTAAGACATGGTCCTATTACAAAGCCTATATGATATGAGCTTATATTATTAATATCAAGCTGGCACTCCTCTATAAGTGCCCTAAGCCCTGTATTTTTTGTATGTGCAATATGCTTAAGGCCATATTTAACTACTATTCTGTTCTCGTCAATAAGGTCGACTATATCACCTACAGTGGCTATTGCCATAAATTCAATATAATCTTCAAGCTCTTTCTTATCAAGCCCTAATCTGTCATATAACAGGCTTATAAGCTTATATGCAACGCCTGCTCCACATAACAGCTTAAATGGATAATCACAATCTGCCTGTTTAGGGTTAATAACTGCATCTGCCGGAGGTACAATGTATACCTTTTTATCGTCCTTTATCTCAAATGGAACATCGTGGTGGTCGGTCACTATCATTGTAATTCCATTATCCTTTGCATACCTGACCTGATTATATGCAGCTATTCCATTATCACAGGTAACAATTGTATCAATCCCTTCATTGATTGCATTGTCTATTAAATGCTCATTAATTCCATAACCATCATTTATCCTATGCGGCACAACATAATCCACATCTGCTCCTGCCGCCTTTAAGCCGCAGAATAATATATAAATAGAACATATTCCATCAATATCATAATCTCCGATTATTCTTACAGGCTTATGTTCCTCTATTTTCTTAGTAATAATATCAACAAATTTATCGGCATCTTTCATACTATGAGGATTATGTATATCGTTAAGATTCCCATTAAGATACATATCTATATCTTTACTGCCGCATATATCCCTATTTCTTATTATACGGGCAAGAACCTGATCTATTCCGTATTCAGAGGCTATCTGCTTAAAATCTGCTTTTTTGGCGTATACCATCCATTTGCTGTTCACGTTTGTTCTCCATTCTTATGGCAATATTGCTTGTATTAAAAATGGTGCATCGTTTGATGATGCACCATTTTACTGCTTTACAAAGCCATTATATTAATTATTTATTATACCTGAGCTCCGTCTTTACCTATGCTTTCTGCTTTTTTTCTTTTATTAACTGCTTCATCAATAACTCCTCTGTTCTTTCCACCAAGCATATACCAGAATGAACTTGTAAGGAATACTGATGAGTAGAAACCTACGATAATACCAACAATAAGTGGAAGTGAGAATTCCTTAACTGATGTTACACCGAGTATGTATAACATAACCAGCATAATAAGAGTTGTTATTGTTGTATTAATATTTCTTGTTAATGTACTTGTTATAGCTGAGTTAACAAGCTCTGTAATATTAGTCTTAGAGTTAGCACTCTTTAACATTTCCCTGATACGGTCAAATATAATGATTGTACCATTAATTGAGTAACCTACTATTGTAAGCATACAGGCAATAAATGTATTACCTACTGGCACTCTGAATACTGCATAGAATGTAATAACTACTAATACATCCTGTAAAAGAGCCATAACAGCTGCAAGCGCGAATTTGATATCCCTGAATCTTGCAAAGATATATATAAGCATTGCTATTGTAGCAAGAATTACTGAAAGAATAGCATTCTTCTTCATAGTACTGCTGACAGATGAGCTGATTGTGTCTGTCTCAACTATCGAACCATCTTCAATAGGGAACTTAGCTGTTACAGCTTCCTCAACAGCTTCTCTTTGCTCAAGTGAAAGGTCTGTTGTCTTAAATGAAACCTTAGTTGAGTTCTGAACCTTCTGCTGTTGTACTTCTGTTATACCTGCAGCATCCCTGATTACAGGAATAATATCATTCTCTATCTCTGACTGTGAATATTCTTTGTCAAATGTAAAGCTTGTTGTTGAACCGCCAACAAATTCAAGGCTGAAATTAAGTGCTCTGTTACCAAGTGCACTCTGTACTCCCATTGTTATAAAACCAATAACAATAAGAACAATTGAAACCGTAATAGTCCATTTCTTAATTGAAAGAATATCATAAGTTCTTCTATGTGTTGTCTTTCCATACATCGATGGCTTAGTAAGACCAAAGTTATAAAGAAGCTTCATAATAACTTTAGTAATCACAAGTGCTGTAAATATTGAAACTATGTTACCTACTGCAAGAGTTGTTGCAAATCCCTTAACAGGACCAGTACCGAATATATAAAGTACAATAGCTGCAATAAGTGTTGTTACGTTACCATCAACGATAGCTGATGTAGCTTTGTCGTAACCTGCAAGAATAGAATTCTCAACACTCTTTCCTGCGGCTATCTCTTCCCTGATACGTGTATAGATAATAACATTGGCATCAACCGCCATACCAATACCAAGTATGATACCGGCAATACCCGGAAGTGTTAATGTAAGATCATATACACTTACAAGGAATAATACTAATGTTGTGTATATAATAAGCGAAAGTGTTGCAACAACACCTGGTACTCTGTATATAGCAATCATAAATACACATAACAATGCAAAACCAATAGCTGCTGCTATAAGACTTGTATGAATTGCATCGTGTCCTAACTGTGCACCTACGATATTAGAGCTTACTTCATTAAGTGTAAGAGGAATAGATCCAATTCTTATGTATGTAGCAAGATTATCTGCCGCATCAAATGTTTCCATACCTGTAATAGAAGCATTACCACCTGTTATAGCCTGATTAACTGTTGGATAACTTACAACCGAACCATCATATACTATGTATATTCTGCTTCCTATATTGTTAGCTGTTGCCTCAGCGAACTTATCTCCACCTTCATCTGTAAATGTAAGCGATACACCATATGGTGTGCTGTCTTTAGATGATGTATCTGTGTAAGCCTGTGCTGTCTTTACGTCAGAACCTGTAAGAAGTGGTGTATAATCCTCTCCCTGTGACCACGCTGTATAACCTGTGTAATCAAGGAATTCAAGTGAACCTGGTGTTCCTAATTCTGTAAGAATTTCATTAGCATCTGTAACACCTGGAATTTCTACTGTAATTCTGTTCTCGCCTTCTTTGTAGACCTGAGATTCTGTACTTCTTCCCTCGATACGTTTCTCAAGCTTATATATAGTATCTTCTATATCCTGGGAACTTGGGTTATCTTCTTTAATCTCATAAGTAATACTGACACCACCTGCAAGGTCAAGACCTAAGTTGATGTCCTTAGCACTGCCATAGCCTTTGCCGTTCATTCCGAATATAGCTGTAAGCGAAAGTCCTACAAGCAATACAAGAATAATAATGCTATAGCTTATCTTCTTAGTTAAATTGTACTTCATTTTACTATTAATACTCCCTTCAACATTCCTTTTAATCTTCTGCCATCGCAGCTCTTATCATAATTGCACATTCAATTCTCTTCTTCTGCATCTCACAGCCAACATCATATGCATCATTGATGTTACCATGGAAGTTGTAAGAATTAGCGGCACACCCACCACTACAGTAGAACTTGGCAAAACAGTTCTTACACTTTTCTTTTGAATATACATTACAACTCTTGAATTCATCTCTTATATCATTACGGGTTATGCCTTCATCAACATTACCCATAAGGAACTCTTCATTACCTACGAACTGATGACATGGATAGAAATCACCCCAAGGAGTAACAGCAAGGTACTCACATCCTGAGCCACAGCCTGATAATCTCTTAGCCACGCAAGGACCACCGTTAAGATCAATCATAAAGTGGAAGAAATTAAACCCATTGCCTGCTTTCTTTCTCTTAATAATTTCCTTGGCAAGCTTATCATACTGCTCAAATATAATTGGAAGGTCTTCTTCTCTTATCGCATAAGAGTCTGTAGGCTGTGCAACAACCGGCTCTACCGAAATCTGCTCAAAACCTTCGTCTGCTAAGTGAAGAACATCTTCTGAAAAATCAAGATTGTTATGTGTAAATGTACCTCTGACATAATAATTCATCTGGTTACGGCTTTCAGCAACCTTTTTAAACTTAGGCATTATAATGTCATATGAACTTCCGTGGTTATTTCTTGTTGGTCGCATAAGATCATTAATCTCTTTACGTCCATCTATGCTTAATACGATATTGCTCATCTCTTTATTGGCAAAATCAAGTATCTCATCATTAAGAAGTATACCATTAGTTGTAAGTGTAAAACGGAATTTCTTATTGTGCTCTTCTTCAAGGCTTCTTCCATATTCTACAAGCTGCTTTACAACTTCAAAATTCATTGTTGGCTCACCACCAAAGAAGTCAACCTCAAGATTTCTTCTTGAGCCTGAATTAGCAACAAGGAAATCCAATGCCTTCTTACCAACTTCAAAGCTCATAAGAGCTCTTCTTCCGTGATACTCACCTTCTTCTGCAAAACAATATCTGCAGGCAAGGTTACAGTCGTGTGCAATATGAAGGCATAGAGCTTTAACAACTGTAGGTCTGTCCTTAAATGAATCTATATATGGCTCATATATATCTTCTGTGAAAAGCTGTCCTTCTTCTTTTAATTCTTCTATCTCCTGACAGGCTTCCCTGATATCTTCTTCCTTATATTTATCTTTAAGCTTATCTGCTATCTCATCAACACTTGAATTCTCATAAAGTGCGATTATATCATATACTATATCATCAACAACGTGTACAGAACCACTATTTACGTCTAACACGATGTTATATCCATTATTCTTATACTGATGTATCATAATTATCCTCAATTTCTATTGGCTGTATACAGCCATTTATTCTTAATCACAGTTAACTAATATACCTGTAGCTATCAGACATACACTAACTATGAACTGTCTTAACAGAAATAAGAGAGTGTCTAAAATGCTTTAGCACTCTCTTACCCTTCACTAACCAATTAACTAATTATTAGTTATTCTTATTCTCACAGCTCTGGTTACCAACTGTGCAAGATGTCTTACAAGCTGACTGACATGATGTCTGGCATTCGCCACATCCACCGTGCTTCATTGTATCCTTTAATACGCGATTGCTGATTGTCTTAATATGCTTCACAACAATACCTCCTTTTTGTTCATAACTATTAGAAGTATAACATATAGCTATTACATTTTCAACAACTTTATATCAAGCCTAATGCTCTTAAAATAAATATCCAGCCTGTTAATGTTATGCTTGATAATACTGTCGTCAAAACAATTATGCTTGATGATAATACCTCATCATTATCCATACTCTTTGCCATAACATAGCTTGTAACTGTAGTAGGAGATGCAAGCATTATAAGAGCCGCCACAAGCTCCTGATTTCTAAAGCCAAGAAATACTGCAACCGGAATAAACACTGCCGCAAGTCCTATAAGTTTAATAAATGTTGCTATAATAGTAGGCTTTATCTTCTTTAATGCTTTTCTCCCCTCAAAACCTGCACCAATGCATATTAAAGCTATAGGTGTTGCTGTCTGTGCAAGGCTTTCTATAGTCTTATTAATAATTGCAGGATACTTCATATTAAGCATTGATGATATAAAACCAAGAACTATACCTATAATAATTGGATTTTTTAATATATTAACAAATGCTTTTTTTATATTATTACCTCTTCCAGCCTTAACAGCTTCACTGCTGTCTGCCGGATGTGCCTTAAATGTAAGTACAACGACTGCAAATATATTAAATAACGGAACTGCTGCAACAATCATAAGCGGTGCCATTCCTGTATCTGAATACATATTCTGCACAAATGCCATTCCAAGAATTGCTGCACTGCTTCTGCACGAACCCTGCACAAACGCTCCCTTTTGTGTATCGTCTTTCATTAATATCTCAGTTGCTATCCACACTAATGAGAACATAAGTATTGTTACTATACTGCAATACAATACAAACTGCGGGTCAAATTCACCTTTAAAATCAGACTTTGACAAATCCCTGAACAGTAATGCTGGCAATGCCACCTTAAACACATATCTGTTAGCAACATTGGCAAAATGGTCATCAATAAGACCTATCTGTTTAATAAACCACCCTATAATCATCACAAGAAATATAGGAACTGTTGCATTAATACTATATATAAAACTATCCATTATCAATCTCCTATCCACACTATTTTACTTATCAAGCACATACATATGATTAAGAGGTCCACTTCCCTTACCTATGTTAAGTCCAGCCTTAAGTGCACCTGTTATGTATTCCTTCGCCCTTGCAACCGACTCCTTAACACTATACCCCTCTGCTATATTACATGCAATAGCAGATGACAGCGTACAGCCTGTTCCGTGTGTATTAGGATTATCTACTCTTTCTGCCTCAAACCAGCTTGTTCCAATCTCTGTATACAGATAATCATTAGCACAATTAATGGAATGTCCGCCTTTTACAAGAACTGCCGGTCCTTCATCATTAATATTTATCTTTTTATAGATGATTTCTGCCGCTTTTTCCATATCATATCTGTCATTAATAGTTATACCTGACAGACTTTCAGCTTCTGGAATATTAGGTGTTATAACTGTTGCAAGCGGCATAAGCTTCTTAATAAGCACTTCCTCTGCTTCTTTAGTGATGAGCTTCTTACCACTTGTTGACACCATAACCGGATCTAACACAATATTAACCGCTTTGTATTTTCTTAATTCTTCTGCTATCTCCTCTACTATGTATGGTTCAGACACCATTCCAATCTTTACCGCATCTGGTCTTATATCCTCAAATACCGCATCTATCTGGCTTGCTGTAAAGCCTTTCTTACAATTCATTATTCCATATACGCCCGTTGTATTCTGTGCTGTAAGTGATGTAATAACACTCATTCCATATACACCGTGTGCGGCAAATGTCTTTAAATCCGCCTGTATTCCAGCACCTCCGCTACAATCACTTCCCGCTATTGTCAATACTTTTTTCATAATATCCTTATTTCCTTATTTATCATTTTTTATATTTTACCAATTAATATTCTGTGTAATATATTATTATTTTCCTATAAATACACTTAACCTTTTATATAAGACACTGATGCCTTTGCATAAACAGATATTTTCATAATCACAATCTGCATACATATTTACTTTCTATATCTATATATTGATATAGAAAAAGGGAAGCCTGACCAGCTTCCCTCAATAAAGTGCAGTCGGCGGGACTTGAACCCGCACCCAAGCAATATGGACTAGATCCTTAGTCTAGCGCGTATGCCAATTCCGCCACGACTGCTTATTTAGTTAATCGCTGTTTCCCAACGACTTGATTATATTATCATCTGCGTAACACTTTGTCAACTGCTTTTTACAATTTTTTCAATTATTTTTTAATTCGTCTTTAATTTTGTTGTATAACTGTCACTTTTTAAAAATAATATTAAATCTATCTTCAAATTCTTACTATTGATTTTTAATCTTTTTTAAATTAAGTGTGTCTGCTAACTAGTACTTCTTTATGCCTTGACAAAATCCCTGCCTTAGAATACAATAATATAGTTAGCGGAAATGTCGGAATGGCAGACGAGCAAGATTCAGATTCTTGTGTGGGTTACCACGTGTGGGTTCAAGTCCCATTTTCCGCATTAATTAATATTTTTAAAGGTGTGATAAGATTAATTCCTATCACACCTTTTTTTACATTTCATATTTACAATTGTAATCAAGACCTGTAACACAGGTTATTACAATTGTTACCCAAATCTATAACTCTGGTTATTACAATCCATTGTTATTTCTATAATCCGATATTATTCCTAATCAATAACTGCTATCTTAGTTATAACCGGCTGGTTATTCTTAGCAACCGTACCATTGTCATCTGTTGCCTTAACATTGACACATATCTTATCTACAATATCCATACCATCTGTTACATAACCAAAACAGGCATAATTACCATCAAGGTATGTACTGTCTTTATGAACTATAAAGAACTGTGAACTTGCACTGTCATTATTACTTGAACGTGCCATTGAGATTGCTCCTCTTGTATGCGAGAGATTATTCTCAATTCCATTATTGCTGAACTCGCCCTTTATCTTATTATCCGAGCCACCTGTTCCATTGCCAAGTGGATCACCACCCTGTATCATAAAACCTTTGATTATTCTATGAAATGTAAGTCCATCATAAAATCCATCATTAGCAAGATTAATAAAATTAGTCACTGTAATAGGTGCCACGTCAGCATCTAATTCCACATTAATATCACCATAATCCTGCACTGTAATTGTAACGTGATGTTTTCCTGATAAAAGATTATCCTCTTCTTTAGTCTGTGTCTGGCTGTCAGCAGCTTTTCCACAGGCCATTAAAGACACTGATAACATCATTGCAATTAATATACTTAGTATCTTCTTCAATTCTTTCTCCATTCCAGTCCAAGAAATTCTGCTTCCTTAATACTGCATAAATTCGTTAATATCTCTTAACACATCTTCAATCTCACTCTCGCCGCCATTAACTGTCAGCTGGAGTGGTCTGCTTATATCAAGGCTGAATAATCCAACAAGAGACTTACCATCAACACAGCTATTGCCACATTCGACATCGAATCCACACGAATATCTGCTTATTTTGCTCACAAATCTTTGAACTTTCTCAACTGAATCAAGTAAAATTGTTACTGTCAACATATACTAATAATCCTCCTGTAAATTATCCTACAATTCTTCAAATGTAATTAATCAACCCACAACACCAACAACTATACTACTTTTCATAAATAATTACAACCAGTTTAATATATCTGTCACTGCGATTATCTGACTTTTTATAATATTCCAGCTGTTACTTTTTATGCCATACCAGTTGTTACTGCATAATGTGCATCTTTAATAATTACTGCCCGATGTAGCCCTCTATTGTATTCCACAGTTCATCAAGCCCCTGCTTTGTCTGTGAAGAAAATGGTATGAGTATATCATCTTCTTTAAGACCAAGACCTGCTCTTACAGCTTTAACGTGCTTTGCTATCTGGCTTCTCTTTAATTTATCAAGCTTTGTTGCAATTATAACCGGTCTGAAGCCGTTATCAACAATCCAGTTATACATCATCTTATCATTCTCTGATGGGTCGTGTCTTATGTCAACTAATAAGAACACCTGCTTTAGATTAGCAGACTGTCTTAAATATTTCTCTATCATCTTACCCCATTTTGCCTTTACCGCAGGACTGGCATTAGCATAGCCATATCCCGGAAGGTCAACAAGATACATCGCATCATTAATATTGTAGAAATTAATAGTCTGTGTCTTACCAGGCTGTGACGATGTTCTTGCATATGATTTTCTATTCATAAGAGCATTAATCAAAGATGACTTACCAACATTTGATTTGCCCGCAAATGCTACCTCTGGAAACTCTGTATCTGGTATAGCACTTGTCACACCTATTACTATATCAAGATTAACCTTTTTAATTACCATATTTATCCTCATTTCTATGCTCTATAATACAAGTGCATTATTAAGAACCTCTGACATATCCTTTACATATACAAGTTCTAAGCCGTCAGTTATCTCTGCATCTAACTCTTCTACATCAGATACATTTTCTTCTGGCACAAGCACTTTCTTCATACCAGCAAGCTTGGCCGCAAGAAGCTTTTCCTTAAGCCCGCCTATTGCAAGTACCCTTCCTCTAAGAGTCACCTCGCCTGTCATAGCGACATCTGGTCTTACCGGTATACCTGTAACTGCCGACAACATAGCCGTTGTCATTGTCACTCCTGCTGATGGACCATCTTTAGGAACTGCTCCTTCTGGTATATGAAGATGAAGCATATGTTCATCAAAATACTTCATATCAACTTTATATTTTCCACTCTCAGTAATAGCTCTCACATAAGAATACGCAATCATAGCAGACTCTTTCATAACATCTCCCATATTGCCTGTGAGCCTCAAATCATCACTTCCCGGCATTGCATTAACTTCTATTTCAAGAGTTTCACCACCAACGCTTGTCCATGCAAGTCCTCTTACAATTCCTACCTGTGGCTTCTTGTATGCTTTGTCAGTCTTATATTTAATATTGCCAAGATAATCAGTCAAATTCTTGTCCGTTATTCTTATGCACACCTTGACTTCTTTGTTTCTTGTGCCATCAGCATTAAAAACTCCTGCCTCATACAGCTTGGTTACTGCTTTTCTGCATATTTTGGCAATCTGTCTTTCAAGCTCCCTCACACCTGACTCTTTAGTGTAACCAAGAATTATATGCTTTAATGCTGAGTCTGATATCTTTAAAAGTGATGTGGCAAGCCCGTTCTTACGAAGCTGCTTGCCAACAAGGTGTTCCTTTGCTATATGAAGCTTCTCATTAACACTATAGCCAGATACTTCTATAATCTCCATTCTGTCAAGCAGCGGTCTGCTGAGTGTTGATAAATCATTAGCCGTTGCTATAAATAATACCTTAGATAAATCTACAGGCATTTCTATATAATGATCCGTAAAATGTGAATTCTGCTCGCTGTCTAACACTTCCAGAAGAGCCGAGGCTGTATCTGATTTATAATCATTGCTCACCTTATCAATCTCATCAAGAAGCATTAATGGATTGGCTGTTCCTGCCTTCTTTAAACCCTCTATTATTCTTCCCGGCATTGCACCGACATATGTCTTTCTATGTCCTCTTATCTCTGCTTCATCTTTTACTCCGCCAAGACATATCCTTACATATTCTTTATTAAGGGCAGCCGCCACCGAACGTGCTATTGAAGTCTTTCCTGTTCCCGGAGGTCCTGCAAGACATAATATCGGAGCATCTGTATTAGAAGTTATATTTCTTACAGCAAGTGCCTCTATTATTCTGTCTTTAATATCTTTCATTCCATAATGGTCATTATCAAGCACTTTTCTTGCATTAATAATATCATTGTTATCCTCTGACATATTATTCCAAGGAAGTTCAAGACAATTCTCAATATATGTTCTTTCAACATTGACCTCTGATGAACCCTTAGATAAGTTCTTAAGCCTTTTTACCTCCTTATGAAGCTTATCCTTTACTTCATCAGAAGCATTAAGCTTATCTATCTTTTCTTCTAATTCATTAGTTTCAGAATATTCATCCTGCCCAAGCTCCTTATTAAGAATTTCAAGCTGTTCTTTTAATATATATTCTCTCTGGTTCTCATCTACTTTAGCCCTGACTTTACCAGATATTTCTTCTTTAATACTATACGCTTGCGTCAGCTCTATAAGTATCCCTGCAATATATTCATACATATCAAGTATATTATTCATCTCAAGGAACTTCTGACGGTCAGTATATTCCATAGGAAAATCACAGATTACACTGCTCATAAGTTCTCTGGCATTGTCAATCGCCAGCCAGTGATTAAGCATCTCCTTATTACATCTTGGATTAGCAGCCGCATATTGTCTTAATAATTCATTCATTCCAATGACAATAGCTTTATCTGATACTTTATCCGTTTCTTCTATAAATGTACTGCACTCCTGTACATCTGCATATATGTAATCACCCTCAGTATTAATGTCTGCGGCTACAGCCTTCTTAAGTCCCTCAACCTGCACTCTTACTAACTTATTAGGCATTCTTATAACCCGCTTAACAGAAGCTATAGTTCCTGTCATATATAAATCTTTAGCTGTAGGACTTTTAACTGCTGAGTCGGTCTGTGTCAACAGCAGCACCTTCTCATCATTTTCCATAGCAGCTTCTACTGCTTTAATTGATATTTTTCTGCTTATATCAAAATGTATGACCATGTCGGGTAACACGGTCATACTTCTTAACGCAATTACTGGTATTGTAATCATATTCATATTTATTGTGCTTTCTTAACTTCATCAGTTCTATACTCTATAACAGGCTTTCCTGTTCCCATAACTGCATCCTTAGTTATTGTACATCTTGCTATCGTTTCATCAGATGGCACTTCATACATAACTTCGTTCATAACAGCTTCTAATATAGAACGTAATCCTCTTGCTCCAGTCTTTCTTTCAAAACTCTTATGTGCAATAGCCTTAACTGCATCATCATCGAATTCCAGATCCACTTCATCAAGGCTTAATAATGCCTTATACTGCTTAAGTATAGCATTCTTAGGTTCTCTAAGAATTCTTACAAGTGACTCCTCATCTAATGAATCAAGTGCAACAACAACAGGTACTCTTCCTACAAATTCAGGAATAAGACCGAACTTAATAAGATCCTGTGGAAGTGCCTTATGGAACATCTCTCCAACATCTTCAGTTGCTGTCTTATCTTTAATCTGTGAATTAAATCCGATTGTACTCTGATCCATTCTTGCTTCTATAATCTTCTCAAGTCCGTCAAAAGCACCACCACATATAAAGAGAATGTTAGTTGTGTCAATCGGAATAAGCTCCTGCTGTGGGTGCTTTCTTCCTCCCTGTGGTGGAACAGAAGCAACAGTTCCCTCTAATATCTTAAGAAGTGCCTGCTGTACGCCCTCGCCGGATACATCTCTTGTTATAGATACATTTTCCGACTTCTTAGTTATCTTATCTATCTCATCAATATAGATAATTCCATATTGTGCCTTTTCAACATCATAATCAGCCGCCTGAATAAGCTTTAATAAAATGTTCTCTACATCCTCACCTACATAACCTGCTTCTGTAAGTGTTGTAGCATCTGCAATTGCAAATGGTACATTAAGAAGCCTTGCAAGATTCTGGGCAAGAAATGTCTTACCTGAACCTGTAGGTCCTAACATAAGAATATTACTCTTCTGAAGCTCTACATCGACATCTTTGGCTGATAATATTCTCTTGTAATGATTATATACAGCAACTGATAATACCTTTTTGGCCTCATCCTGTCCAATCACATAATCATCAAGAAATTCTTTAATTTCTTTAGGTTTTAAAAGGTTGATATTCATACCCTCAGCATCTTCCTGAATATCTTCCTCATTTTCAAATTCTTCGTCAAGAATGTCAGCACATATTCCTACACACTCATCACATATATACGCCCCATTAGGGCCAGCTATAAGCTTCTTAACCTGATCCTGTGTTTTATTACAGAATGAGCATCTTAGCTTTTCATCTACATTTCTGCCTGCCATACTTCCTCCACAATTACTATAACAGCTTTATACACCTGATTAACAAATGTACCCACTGTATTATTGTCTTAAAAAACGGGACTGTGCGAAAAGCTACAGTCCCGTTAAGCAACTATCTCTTTTCAACAACACTATCAATCAAACCATATGCAACAGCTTCCTGTGCAGTCATATAATTATCACGTTCTGTATCTCGAGAGATTTCTTCTACTGATTTACCTGTATTAGCTGCAAGTATTTCATTCAATTTGTTTCTTGTCTTTAAAATGTTCTCTGCAACTATTCTGATCTCTGTTTCCTGTCCTCTTGCACCACCTGATGGCTGATGAATCATAATCTCAGCATTAGGAAGAGCAAGTCTTTTGCCTTTAGTTCCGCCTGAAAGAAGAAATGCTCCCATACTAGCTGCCATACCAATGCAGATTGTAGACACATCGCACTTAATGTACTGCATAGTATCATATATTGCAAAACCTGCAGACACAGAACCACCTGGGCTGTTAATATAAAAATGTATATCCTTGCTTGGATCTTCTGCTTCAAGGAATAACATCTGCGCAACCACAAGATTTGCAGACACATCTGTAACCTCTTCACCTAAAAAAATAATTCTGTCTTTTAACAAACGTGAATAAATATCATAAGATCTTTCTCCACGGCTGTTCTGTTCAATGACATAAGGTACAAAACTCATCTTAATCCTCATTTCTGCGCACAGATTATATAACATATTGCGCATATAAACCTGTGTCAAGTGCGCACTGACACAAATTCTGCATACAGACAGGCAATAGCTGCTTATATGCCGTAGCACACAGGCAGCCTGCACTTAAATCCGTCTATATTGCTTTCGTATATTAAGTATTAATTACTTTTCTACTACTGAGTTAACGATAACATCAACAGCCTTCTGGATTGCGATATCTTCCTTAATCTGCTTTTCTTCGTATTCACCCATAAATTCTTTAACTTTTTCGATTTCCATCTTGTACTGCTCAGCCATCTTGTTAAGCTCATCCTGGAATTCTTCTTCTGAAGCTGTAAGACCTTCTGCCTTAACAACTGCTTCAAGAACAAGTCTTGACTGAATTCTCTTAACTGCTTCTGGCTTCATATCTTCGATAATCTTCTCAGCAGTTACACCTGTATACTGGAAGTACTGTTCTACTGATAATCCCTGCATCTGTAATCTCTGAGCGAAATCTTCTAACATTCTGTTAACCTGTGTGTTAACCATAGCTTCTGGAATATCCATCTTAGAAGATTCGATAATCTTAGCGATTGCTTCGTCTTCCTTCTTAGCCTTAGCTTCGTTAGCCTTACGTTCTGCTATTGTCTTCTTTAAATCATCCTTGTATTCTGCAAGTGTATCAAAGTCAGATACGTCCTGAGCGAAATCATCATCAAGTTCTGGAAGAACCTTTTCCTTAATCTCGTTAACCTTTACCTTGAACATAGCTGGCTTACCCTTTAATTCTTCAGCGTGGTATTCTTCTGGGAATGTTACGTTGATTTCTTTCTCATCACCAATGTTCATACCTATAATCTGCTCTTCGAAATTATCAATGAATGAATGTGAACCGATTGTAAGTGGATAGTTCTCACCCTTACCGCCTTCAAATGCTACACCATCAACAAATCCTTCAAAGTCAATTGTTGTCATATCGCCATTTTTAACAGCTCTGTCTTCAACAGTAACAACTCTTGAATTCTTATCCTGAACCTTCTTTAATTCTTCTTCAACATCAGCATCTGTAACTTCTGTATCACACTTCTCTACTTCTACACCCTTGTACTGTCCAAGTTCTACTTCTGGCTTAACAGCTACAACAGCTTCAAATATGAAAGGCTTTCCAGCTTCAATCTGAACTACATTAATCTTAGGCTGTGAAACTATCTCTAATTCGCTTTCATCTGCTGCCTTAGCATAAGCATCAGGAATAATTGCATTAGCTGCATCTTCGTAGAAGATTTCTGTTCCGTAAAGCTTTTCTACCATCTTTCTTGGAGCCTTGCCTTTTCTGAAACCAGGAACACTAATCTTATTCTTATTCTTATTAAAAGCTGTATTAAGACCTGCTTCGAATTCTTCAGCTGTAGCCTCGATTACAAGCTTGACCATATTCTTTTCTTCCATATTCTCAACTTTAAAACTCATTGTTAATAATTCCTCCTTAAATATATATATGAAGTCTCTTTTCTATTCGTACAATGTACATACTAATGAATTGTATCACATCAGGTATTAATTTGCCAATATATTTTTTATAATTTATATTTATTTATGTTTATTTTAATATTTCGTCCTTGGCATCAACTTCTTCCTTTGCATTATTATCATCATAATCATTCTTGCAGAAGAAGAACTTTCTTGTAGCAAATAACACACATATAGATAATACACCTAATGCTGTGTTAAGTGCCGAATCATGATGTGTAACCATCTCCCTTGCTATTGCAAACATAAGCACTTCAACAACTGTTGCCGGCGTATGCTGTGATAACATCTTAATAAGCTCAACTCCAACCGCCAGCGTCATTATATCTGCAACAAAAGTTTCAAAGAATTCCACTGGTGCACTATCAAACATTCCACCAAGATCAAACACAAACCTCACACACATAACTGCAACGACAACCACAAGAATTGCCGATATTATCCATTCAAGTATATTGCATACTTTTCTGAATATTCCATTTACTTTGTTCTTCATATATCTCTGACCTTTCTATTTATTTATTCATATTCCATTACTGGTATCCAAACCCGCAGTTTAGTCCAATAACCTGAACAACACTCATCCCTGCAATATATAAATTTAATTATATATCGAATTACAGGCTTTAATTTAAACAATATTAAGTATACGAAAAAATCCCACATATAGCAATACAACTTCACTTCAAAAAGCCCACAAAGACCATACGCTAGTCTTTGCGGGCTTCTTACTTATTTTAATAGTTTTATAAAATGTAATCTTTACTTACAGACTAAGAATTACAGATTAGTATATCCCATAAGATACTTATCAACTTCCCTAGCGCAGTCCCTGCCCTGTCTGATAGCCTTTACAACAAGTGACTGGCCTGTGTGGCAGTCGCCGGCAGCGAATACTCCTGCTACATTAGTAGCGAACTTGTCTACATCTGTCTTTATGTTAGTTCTCTCATTAACCTCAACACCAAATGCATCTGTAAGATACTTCTGTGTTCCAAGGAAACCAGCAGCTATAAGAACAAGCTCACAAGGAAGTTCTTTTTCTGTTCCCTCAACCGGAACCATCATTCTTCTTCCTGTCTTCTCATCAACCCTAGATTCAAGCTGGACAGTTACAACCTTTTCAAGATTGCCCTTCTTATCCTTCTTAAATTCCTTAACTGTTGTTGTATATATTCTTGGGTCGTGTCCAAATACTGCTATAGCTTCTTCCTGACCATAATCAGTCTTGCAGACTAAAGGCCACTGTGGCCAAGGATTAGTATCTCTTCTTACATCTGGTGCTTTTGGCATCATTTCAAGCTGTGTTACCGACTTACAGCCGTGTCTTATACAAGTTCCGACACAGTCATTACCTGTATCACCACCGCCAATTACAATAACATTCTTATCTTTGGCACTTATATACCTGCCATCTGTAAGATCTGAATCAAGAAGACTCTTAGTTGTAGCTGCGAGGAAATCTACTGCAAAATGTATTCCATTGGCATCTCTTCCAGGTGCATTGATATCTCTAGGATTAGAAGCACCTACAGCAAGCACAACAGCATCATAATCTTCCATTATCTTCTTAGCTTTAATATTCTGTCCAATATTAGCTTCTGTTATGAATTCAATTCCTTCTTCCTTCATAACATCTATCTTTCTGTCAATTATATGCTTTTCAAGCTTCATATTAGGTATTCCGTATCTTAAAAGACCGCCTACCCTGTCAGCTCTTTCATATACTGTCACAAGATGACCTCTCTGGTTTAACTGGTCTGCTACTGCAAGTCCTGAAGGGCCTGAACCTATTACAGCAATTCTCTTTCCTGTTCTTGCCTTAGGTGGCTTAGGACCAGCAAGTCCATTGGCATATGCATGCTCAATTATAGCCATCTCATTTTCCTTAGTACATACTGGATCACCATTAAGTCCACAGGTACAAGCCTTCTCGCAAAGTGCAGGACATACACGGCTTGTAAATTCAGGAAAATTGCTTGTCTTATGTAATCTGTTATAAGCCTGCTCCCAGTTGCCCGTGTATACAAGGTCATTCCATTCAGGAATAAGGTTGTTAAGAGGACAGCCACTTGTCATTCCTTTTATATTCATACCTGACTGGCAGAATGGCACGCCACAATCCATACAGCGGGCACTCTGGCATCTCTGCTCAGCTTCTGAAAGTGGTGTATGAAATTCATTAAAATTCTCTATTCTTTCTTTTGGTGAAACTGCTTTAGCTTCCACACGTTCATATTCTAAAAATCCAGTTGGTTTTCCCATGATTATCTCCTTTCAAATACACATTTTCACAAATATGTACCAGCAGACTTATAATCTGCTAATACATATCTGTTATTGTACATTTCTATCTTACTTAGTTGCTGCATAAAATGCTTCAATCTGAGCCTGTTCACTGCTAAGACCTTTTTCTTCCATCTGAACAATCATATTAAGCATCTTCTTATAATCATGTGGCATAATCTTCTTAAACTTAGGAAGATATTCGCCAAAGTTGTCTAACACTTCTTTACCCTTCTTAGAATTAGTATAAGCAACGTGTTCTGTAATCATCTGCTTAAGTTCAAGTACATCATACTTGTTAGTTACAGGTTCAAGTGATACAAGCTGCTTGTTGACTCTCTTATAAAGTGTTGTGTCATCATCAAGAACATATGCAACACCGCCGCTCATACCTGCTGCGAAGTTCTTACCAGTTCTACCAAGTACAACAACCCTTCCGCCTGTCATATATTCACAACCATGGTCGCCAGTACCTTCAACAACTGCTGTTGCACCAGAGTTACGTACACAGAATCTCTCACCTGCTACACCATTGATAAATGCCTTGCCACTTGTTGCTCCATAGAGTGCTACGTTACCGATGATGATATTCTCATCTTCCTTATAAGATACACCTGTTGGTGGATATACAATAAGCTTACCACCTGAAAGACCTTTTCCGAAGTAATCGTTGCTGTCACCGACAAGTTCAAGTGTAAGTCCCTTAGGGATAAATGCACCGAAGCTCTGTCCGCCAGCACCTGTACATTTAACTGTATAAGTATCTTCTGCAAGGCTCTCACCAAA
Source organism: Lachnospira rogosae (ex Hitch et al. 2025) (assembly GCF_040096455.1). Lineage (NCBI taxonomy): Bacteria > Bacillati > Bacillota > Clostridia > Lachnospirales > Lachnospiraceae > Lachnospira > Lachnospira rogosae (ex Hitch et al. 2025). The sequence continues at coordinate 310,553 of NZ_JBBMER010000002.1, forward strand.
TCTTCTTGTTATCTCTGCACCAAGAAGTGTTCCTAATGCTCTATCTGTATTAGTTACATCAACCTCAACACTTCTCTTCTGCTTCTTATCCATAGCATCCGAAAGCTTCTTAATAAGAATCTTCTCATCTACTGTCTTCTCAAGTTCAAAGTCATATACATTCTTCTTATCATACTTAATTGAAGAAGCTTCCTTAACATAAGGATTGTTAAGTATATTAGAAAGGTCAACCTTTGAAGCTCTTCCGCTTCCCTCTACATCTTCTCTTGCTTCAAGGAAATCTGTTCTTCCTACAAGTTCATCAACAGTCTTAACACCAAGCTTTGCCATATATTCACGAAGCTCCTGTGCGATAAATCTCATAAAGTTGACAACATATTCAGGCTTGCCTGCAAATCTCTTTCTAAGCTCAGGATTCTGTGTAGCAATACCAACTGGACAAGTATCAAGGTTACATACTCTCATCATTACACAGCCCATTGTTACAAGTGGAGCTGTTGCAAAACCGAATTCTTCTGCACCAAGCATAGCTGCTATTGCAACATCACGTCCGCTCATAAGCTTACCATCTGTCTCGATTATAACCTTATTACGAAGTCCGTTCATTGTAAGTGTCTGATGAGCTTCTGCAAGTCCTAATTCCCAAGGAAGTCCTGCATTATGTATAGAACTTCTTGGAGCTGCACCAGTACCTCCATCATAACCTGATATAAGGATAACCTGTGCACCTGCCTTGGCAACACCAGAAGCTATAGTACCAACACCTGCTTCTGATACAAGCTTAACTGATATTCTTGCATTCTTGTTGGCATTCTTTAAATCATATATAAGCTGTGCTAAATCTTCGATAGAATAAATGTCGTGATGAGGTGGTGGTGATATAAGTGATACACCTGGTGTTGAAAGACGTGTCTTTGCAATCCAAGGATATACCTTCTTTCCTGGAAGATGTCCACCTTCACCTGGCTTAGCACCCTGTGCCATCTTAATCTGGATTTCCTTAGCACTTACAAGATACTTGCTTGTAACACCAAAACGTCCTGAAGCTACCTGCTTGATAGCTGAACATCTGTTAAGTCCGTCAGCACCTACTGTAAGTCTGTCTTCATCTTCTCCACCTTCACCTGAGTTAGACTTGCCGTGAAGCATATTCATAGCAATAGCCATAGTCTCGTGTGCTTCCTTAGAGATGGAACCGTATGACATGGCACCGGTCTTAAATCTCTTAACGATAGAATCAACACTCTCTACCTGATCTATATTTATTCCCTTCTTAGGGAACTTGATATCCATAAGTCCTCTTAAGTTCTTAACGCCCTCTTCTTTATTAACAAGAGCTGTATATTCCTTAAATGTATTATAATCACCTGTACGTGCTGCAAGCTGTAAAAGATGTATTGTCTGTGGATTGTAAAGATGTTCTTCTTTTCCACTTCTCATCTTATGAGCGCCCTCACTGTCAAGAGTTGTATCTGTTGAAAGTCCAAGTGGATCAAATGCCTTAGAATGAAGTGTTTCCACATCTTCCTGAATATCCTTAAGTCCGATTCCTTCAATTCTTGATACAGTACCAGTGAAGTACTTATTAATTACATCTGAGTTAATACCAATTGCCTCAAATATCTTAGCACCCTGATATGACTGGATTGTTGAAATACCCATTTTAGCTGCAATCTTAACAATACCACTTATAATAGCATTGTTGTAGTCATCAACTGCTGCATAGTAATCCTTGTCAAGCATATTAAGGTCGATAAGCTCCTGTATGCTCTCCTGTGCAAGATATGGGTTGATAGCTGATGCACCATATCCTAAAAGTGTTGCAAAATGATGTACATCTCTTGGCTCACCACTTTCAAGTATAACTGCCATACTTGTTCTCTTCTTAGTCTGTACAAGGTAATGCTGTACAGCACCTACTGCAAGAAGTGATGGAATTGCAACGTGATTCTCATCAACACCCCTGTCTGAAAGGATAATGATGTTAGCACCTTCTCTGTGTGCCCTGTCAACCTCTACGAATATATGGTCAATAGCCTTTTCAATTGATGTATTCTTATAATATGTAATAGGAATTGTCTCTACCTTAAAGCCTTCAACTTTCATATTCTTAATCTTTAAAAGATCTGTATTAGTAAGAATAGGATTGTTAATCTTTAAGTTCTTACAGTTCTCTGGCTTTTCCTCAAGCACATTTCCATCTTTACCAAGATATACAGTAGTTGAAGTTACAATCTTTTCTCTTATCGAATCAATAGGTGGATTAGTAACCTGTGCAAATAACTGCTTAAAATAGTTAAATAAAGGCTGGTGTCTGTTAGAAAGCACCGCAAGTGGTGTATCTATACCCATAGCTCCAATTGACTCTGCTCCATTAAGTGCCATTGGAAGTATTGATGTTCTGAAATCTTCATATGTATAACCGAAAGCTTTCTGTAATCTTGCTCTTTCTTCCTTAGTATGTGTTGGAACTTTCTTGTTAGGAATCTTTAAATCACAAAGATTTATAAGATTGTTATCAAGCCATTCACCATAAGGCTGCTTAGTTGCATACTGCTCTTTAAGCTTGTCATCATCAATAAGCTCTCCCTTAACTGTATCTACAAGAAGCATTTTTCCTGGATGAAGTCTGTCCTTAACTTTAATTCTACTCTCATCTATTGGAAGTGCACCTACTTCTGATGAAAGAATAAGATAACCATCATTAGTAATATAGTATCTTGAAGGACGAAGACCATTTCTATCAAGAACTGCTCCCATAATATCTCCATCTGAGAAGAGGATTGAAGCAGGTCCGTCCCAAGGCTCCATCATTGTTGCATAATACTGGTAGAAGTCTTTCTTCTCCTGCTCCATAGCTTTATTATTGCTCCAAGGCTCTGGAATTGTAATCATAACAGCAAGTGGAAGTGGCATACCATTCATTACAAAGAATTCAAGAGTATTATCTAACATAGCTGAATCTGAACCGTTAGTATTAACAACTGGTGTTATCTTAGACATTTCATCTTCAAGATATGGAGAAACCATAGTTTCTTCTCTTGATAACATTCTATCTGCGTTACCTTTGATTGTATTAATCTCACCATTATGAACAATAAATCTATTAGGATGAGCACGTTCCCAGCTTGGGTTAGTGTTAGTTGAAAATCTTGAATGAACAAGTGCAATAGCTGACTCATAATCTTCATCTACAAGATCCTTAAAGAATGTTCTTAACTGTCCAACAAGGAACATACCCTTGTATACAATAGTTCTGCTTGAAAGCGAACAGACATATGTATCTTCTGCTGTCTGCTCGAATACACGTCTTGCAACATAAAGCTTTCTATCAAAGTCAATTCCCTTATTAACATCCTTAGGTTTCTTTACAAAGCCCTGCATAATGTATGGCATACAGTCAACTGCCTTTTTACCAAGTACATTAGGAAATGTTGGAACTTCTCTCCAGCCTAAGAACTCAAGACCTTCTTTTTCAACGATGATTTCAAACATCTTCTTAGCACGGTTTCTTGCAAGTTCGTCCTGTGGGAAGAAGAACATACCTACACCATACTCTCTTTCCTCACCAATCTTAATTCCAAGAGGTTTAACTGCTTTCTTAAAGAATTTATGTGATATTTGAAGAAGGATACCTACACCATCACCAGTCTTTCCCTCTGCATCTTTACCTGCTCTGTGTTCGAGGTTCTCAACGATGCTTAATGCGTCTGATACTGTCTGATGTGTCTTTACTCCCTTGATGCTTACAACTGCACCGATGCCACAGTTATCGTGTTCAAACTGTGGGCTGTAAAGTCCAGGCTGATTATTTTGATTTTCCATAGTCTGCTCATCCTTTCATATATAATCTGTAATGCAAGTCTTATCGTATGATTTGTATAATTAACAATCGTCTGATTTAACCCACAAATGTGGTAGACTTGTTTTTCTTGTGCTTAATATACTCCTATTTTTTTATCTTGTAAACTTTTTATTTGGTTAAATTATCAGATTATTCAATTATTTGTAATTTAATACATTATTATCTGACTATTTCATTGAATCAGCACTTAAAATATATTATACGCAAACATATTAATACATTTTATATATCAAGTCATCTTTCTATCAGCCCATATTCCAACATCACTTTATCATAAAATTTAAAATTGTGTCTAAATTGTTTATCTTTTAAGTTCCATTTTCTGCCCTTAAAACTAAAGTTGTAAAAAAATAAAGTGATAAAAGCCATATACCCTTGCTGATAGCTTTTATCACTTTAATTATTTAATATTTCGACATATTTTTTACAAACAATTATTAATTTAATTAACTTTATCAATCCGCTTATTAATTTAATAAATCTTTTTCTTCTTTTTTCCTTCTTTTCTTAACTATGAAATCCACCGCTTTCTGGCAGACTTTTAAGTTGACATTATTATGTATGCCTCCAAATTCTCCGTCAAGTGTCCACTTAACTTCTTCCTTTGACTCAAATGTTATATCCTTGGTCTTAAATGTATATACCATATCGCAGTCATCTATCTTCTGTGTTATAAAAGCATTAACTATTGCCTGTAAATCCATAGGATTCTTAATCTCCCTTATAAGGGTAACTTCAAACATTCCGTCCTGATAATCAACTCCTTCTGCTATAAGGCCTTTCATTCCGCCTATTGAGCTTGCGTTGCTAACCATTCCATATATAAATGAATCTTCCACATTAAGTTCATCGCTCTTAATCTTCATTCTGCAAGCCTTAAGATTAGATAATCTCTTAACACCCTCAATAACATACGCCTGATGACCTAACACATTCTTAAGATCCTGCGGTGTTTCGTAGGCAACATCTGTAAATGCACCAAAAGCTGCCACATAATTAAAATATTTATGGTCATTGGCAATTCCTATATCGCATGGAAAGCTTTCACCATTGATTATATTGCAAGCAGCCCTGATCTTATCTGACGGTATTCCAAGACTCCTGGCAAAATCATTAGTAGAACCGCTTGGAATATAACCTATCGGTGGTTTAACTGTACTATATCCTGCTACAGCACTGACAATCTCATTAAGAGTACCATCGCCGCCACTGCATACAATAACATCATATCGTCCTTCATCAGCTTTAACTCTCTCAAATCCGTCCAGTGCTGCTTTCGTAGGATACACAGTAACCTCATAGTCCGCATTGGAGAATATCTGAATAATCTTTAACAAAGAATTCTTAATCTGAGCCTTACCAGAATTAGGATTGAATACAAAAAGCATTTTTTTCATAATAATCTCCATTCTTATCTAATCGCTTAAATTATATATAATTATATTATTAATAATAATTTACTATTATTATATTTATAATTATTTCATCTTAAATTATTCTCTTATCTGTCCCATTTATCGCAAAGTGAATTAATCTGGTCTGTAAACTTCGCAAGATCCTTATTCGCACCGCCCTCATTGTGTGCAATAACACTCATAAGTCTCTTACCAGCCGCAACAAGCCTGTCAAATACGCTCTTATTACGCTTATTAACTGTTGTTCTTCTGCTCTTCTTCTCCTTATTGCCCTCAGCAATCATCTGTCCTGTAATCAGGTCAAATGAAGTGCCGGTATATGGAGCATACGCATCAAAACCATATTCTTCTTTAAGACATTGTGTAAATTCTTCACACACACTGTCCTCACCGTGTACAACGAATACCTTTCTTGGCTTATTGGTAAATGCATTCACCCAATGAATCAGACCGTCTTTATCAGCGTGTCCGCTTGAACCCGGAAGCTGTGCAATCTCTGCTTTTACCTGAATTGGCTCACCAAATAACTTAATCTCGTCAATTCCGTCAACAATAATTCGTCCTGTTGTACCATTGGCCTGATAACCTACAAAAAGTATCGTACACTCTGGTCTCCACAGATTGTGCTTTAAATGATGTCTTATTCGTCCGGCCTCACACATACCAGATGCTGATATGATTACCTTAGGATTAGTATCAAAATTAATCATCTTGGACTCTTCACTTGATATGGCATATTTAAGCCCCGGAAAAGATAAAGGATTAATCCCCTGTCTTACAAGTTCAATCGCATCTTCATCAAAGCACTGCTCTACATTCTTACTAAACACCTCTGTAGCTTCAATTGCAAGAGGGCTGTCGACATACACATCAAAATCCCTGTCCATAAGTCCATCCGCTTTTATCTTTCTTATATGATATAAAAGCTCCTGTGTTCTTCCAACCGCAAATGATGGTATAACAACATTACCGCCTCTGTCAAATGTACGCTTGAATACTTTGACAAGCTCAGCCACATAATCAGGTGTTCCATTATGACTTCTGTTGCCATAAGTTGACTCCATAACAACATAATCTGCATCTGCAACTGTTGCAGGGTCCTTGGTTATCGGCTTATGAACATTGCCTATATCTCCAGAGAATACAAGCTTTCTTTCAACCCTGCCCTCTGGTGTATCTTCTGATGCCCATACTTCAATACTGGCAGAACCAAGCAGATGTCCTACATCTCTTAATCTTATGCTCACATTATCATCAATCTTTACAATCTTCTCATATTCAAGACCAACGAACTGCTTCATAACCTCATATACTGCTTTTGCATCATATAATGGAATAAATTCCTTTAAAGTGCCATTAGAACGCTTAGCCTTTCTGTTACGCCACTCAGCTTCAAACATCTGTATATGTGCACTATCTCTTAACATTATGTCACATAGCTGTACTGTCGCCTCTGTACAGTATATCTTTCCCCTGAAACCATTCACATAAAGAAGTGGAATAAGTCCTGAATGGTCAATATGTGCGTGGGTAAGAAGCACATAATCAACATCACACGCTGGAATTGGAAGCTCCTGATTCTCATACACATCATTGCCCTGCTCCATTCCGCAATCAATTAAAATGTTCTTGTCTGCCACCTGTAGATAATGGCAGCTTCCTGTCACCTCGTGATCTGCTCCTAAAAATGTTATTCTCATAAGCATACCCCCAGTCCAATATTCAATTAACACAATCCTGTTTAATATATGAAACACAGCCTTCTTCTATGTTCTATATTTTGTTAGATTTATTATAACATTTTATTCATTCTTTGTATATTTAATATTAGAAAATATAACATCTGCATTTCTTGATACGAACATTCCTACATATACATGAGCCGGGTCAATTGCAGTAAGCTTAAAATCATATCCGCCTGTAATAACATCACCCTTTCCAAACTTAGCCGCATATCCGTCAGAAGAAGATGAAAGCATAAGCTCATACTCCCCACCTTCTTTTATAACCTCATTCGTATCTTTTCCAAGCACAAGCTGTCCGCTTCGTCTTGCAAATGTAGCTGTCGCCTTCTCACCCTTTGTTATAAATAATGGTGCGGCGGCAACATAATCTCCTAATATGTCAGGCATATTCTTATCAATATAGCAGTCATCTCTTACCATAAGCCCAAAAGATACCTGGTCATTAGCAAATATTTTATTAACCTTAACTGTTGCTGTAAGAGTAAAATGCTCTGTTATATCAACTTTTTTATAATACATAGCAATGCCGTCTGTTACAGCAGATATCTTGCCTCTGTTATTTCTGACAGCTATGTTCATATCTCCATTAGCATCTGTTCCAAGAGTAAAGTCTGTATCATCAACTTCTCCTAATACATCACCAAATACAGCCGCCTTGTACTCTCCATAATCCTTAAACAATCTGCTGTCTGGAAGCTTATCGCTGAATACAACTGGAACATAATCTTTATTAGATACAAGAAACTTTTCTTTATAATCTAATGGGTTGTTATCAATGTTCACAACATTTTCCGACAGACCACTTATATTAAGTTCTTTCACTGCTGACATTATCATATAAGCATTAACCCTTGCTCCCCATATGTTAGTATGTGTATTATCAACGCTCAGCTTATTATTAGATGGCCACGCATGAAGATATATTGTATTATCAGATCCTAACTTTTCATATTCATCCCTGGTAAGCTGTGTCATATCTATAACCGGAACGCCAACGGCTTTTCCTAATTCTCTTACTGCAAGTGCATAATCTCCGCCTTTATACTGTGCAACGTCCTGTGTAATATGAAGTTCTGTGGCTTTCCATTCGCCAGATGCACTTCTTCTTACAATAGGAGTACAAAGTATAGGATAACAGCCTGCATTCCTTGCTTTCCTGATATAATTAACATATAAAGTATTAGCAAATGTTCCTTCTGTCATATAGTCACCAACAGGACTTGTATATCTTTCCTTCTCTGTCTTTTCATCATTGTGTCCAAAACCTATTAAAAGATAATCACCCTGCTTCATTCCATTAATAAGCGTATTATATTCAGGCTCTGAAAGATAACTCTTACTGCTTCTGCCAGATAATGCAATGTTGACAACCTTGACATTATCATTAAGGTACTTATCAAGCATTGTTCCATAACCATATCTTGGATAGTAGTATTTATCCTCAAAACTGCTTACTGTTGAATCTCCTATAACCCATAATGTACTCATAATCCATAACCTCGATTTCCATTAATTAATATGTCCTGTTAAGGTAATCGCTGCGGATATGCTCCTCCATAGCTTTTACCTCTTTCTCAAATTCTCTTGCTGAATACAAAAGACAGCCTGCTCCACGGATAATAACCTGCTCAAGTCCATCTGATGTAGCAACTGTTATATTATATTTCTTTCCATTCTCATGTGCAAACTTTTCTATATAATGGTCTGCCGTTTCTGCCTCTTTCGTGTATACAACGTGAATATTATGATAGTCCATATATTCTTCATGATGTCCTGATACCCTGTAAGCATCAAATACAACGATAAGCTCACACTTCTTCATACCCTGATAATTGCACATTATATCAAGAAGCTTATCCCTTGCACTGTCCATATTAATTCTTGACAATTCCTCAAGCTCGCTCCACGCGTGTATTATATTATAGCCGTCTACAAGAAGATACGATATTGAATTTGTCTGCTTCTTAGACTGCGAAGCTTTATACTGTCCATTATTATAGCTTCCACTGCCAGAGGCTGTTACATATCTTCCCATTTCATCAGAGGCTTTTCTTTTAGACATCTTACGTCTTTCATTATCACCCCTGCTGTTAGCAAAGTACGTCTGTGCCAGTATTCTGTCAACTTCATCTGTTCCAATCCATTCATCAGATACCGTTCTTGCTGCTTCTTTTGGTGTGAGAACTACATTTTCATTAGTTCCCACTGGATTAAGCACGCTGTCAACGTGTGCATAATCTTTGACTTCATACCAAGGCACATTAAAACCTGAACCGTGCGCACAGAATACTGAATCTGCTGGATTTCTTGTATCTCTCTCGGCTTCATATCCGATTTGTTCAATAACCTCATCTGTATTATGACAAGGTCTGTAGCCAGACATTTTAAGTCTTAATACTCCCTTTCCCCTAGTGTACGCATTAACCTCTGCCTGATAGTTACCAACAGTGGCAACAGGACCAGCACCCTTTATTACTGCTTCATCACCATTATCGTTAATCTCAAACTGTGCACCCATTCTCTCAAAGTCAGTCATAGCCCTGCCTATATACTGTCTGTCAAGTATTAGAGTGAATTCATAAAATGGCTCAAGCAGTACACTCTCTGCCTGCATAAGTCCATTTCTTACTGCCCTGTATGTAGCCTGCCTGAAATCTCCGCCCTCTGTATGCTTGTTATGTGCTCTGCCTGCAACAACCGTTATCTTAACATCAGTAAGTGCTGAACCTGTAAGCACACCCTTATGTGTCTTTTCGCACAGATGTGTATATATAAGCCTCTGCCAGTTCTTGGCAAGCATATCATCACTACAATCAAGCTCATACTGCATACCGCTCCCAGCTTCACCCGGCTCTAATATAAGATGCACCTCCGCATAATGTCTTAAAGGCTCAAAATGTCCGATTCCTTCAACTTTATCAGCTATGGTTTCCTTGTATACAATGCTTCCTTCAGAAAATGTCACATCACAATCGAAACGTTCTTTAATAATATTCTGAAGGACTTCTATCATAACAGGTCCCATAACCTGCACATGTATTTCTTTAAAGCTCTCATTCCATTCAATGTGAAGCTGTGGTTCTTCCTCCTCAATCATCTTAAGTTTAGGAAGCATCATAAGCGGGTCTGTTCCTGCTGGAAGATTAATCTTATAATTAAGCACAGGGGATAACACCGGTGCATTATCATTATTCTCCCTGCCTAATGCCTGTCCTGCATAGGTGCCCTCCAGCCCTGTTATTGCACATATACTTCCACATACAGCTTCATTTACCGAAGTATACTTCTCACCTGAATATATTCTGATCTGGTTAATCTTCTCACCATTAATAAGCTGTTTAGCTTTAAGGCTTCCGCCTGTAACCTTAATGTGTGTAAGCCTTTCACCCCTGTCATCTCTTGATATTTTATATACTCTTGCTGACATATCCGACTGCTTATCATCACCATTTTCAGATACCTCACAATATTTATTCATAATATCAAGAAGTCTGTCCACTCCATCAAGTCTTAATGCAGAGCCGAATATTACAGGAAATACTTCTCTTTGGCTTATCATATTTCCTATAAGCTTATCATCAACAATGCCTTCATCTAACACCTGCTCTAATGCTTCTTCATTGCACACAGCAAGCTCTTCATAATCAAGCCTGTCAAAATCCACACATCCTGATGATAACTTATTCTTTAATTGTTCTAATATTCTATGCCTGTCTGTTCCCTGCTGGTCCATTTTATTGACAAATATAAACACAGGGACTTTTAATCTCTTTAAAAGTCCCCAAAGTGTCTCTGTATGTCCCTGAACCCCATCCATTCCGTTAATAACAAGAACAGCATAATCAAGCACCCAGAGCGTTCTCTCCATCTCTGCCGAAAAATCAACGTGTCCGGGTGTATCAAGCAATGTAACATCTAAATCTTTGTAGGTAAATACTGCCTGCTTGGAAAATATCGTTATTCCACGCTGTCTTTCATAATCATTATTATCAAGAAACGCATCTTTGTTATCTACTCTTCCAAGCTTTCTTATAGCTCCCGATGTATACAATATGCTCTCAGATAATGTTGTCTTACCTGCATCAACGTGGGCAAGCATACCTATAACAAGTTTCTTCACTACGTTTATCTCCAATTCAGTTATATATTTCCGGTCTTCTATCTCTGAATAATCCCCACGATAATCTGTCTGTCATATATTCATCTAAATCAAACTGTGCAACAAGTACTTCTTCTGTATCTCTTCCTGCTTCACATATGACTTCACCTGTATTATCTGTTATAAATGATGAACCATAGAACTTGAGTGAACTTTTCTGTCCACCATTTGCCTCGCAAGGGTCTACTGTTTCTATTCCAATTCTGTTAGCTGCCACCACAGGAACAAGATTACAGCCGGCGTGTCCCTGCATACACCTTCTCCAATGAGGCATACTGTCACATTCAAGTATAGGCTCACTTCCTATAGCTGTAGGATAGAATAATATCTCTGCACCCTTTACCGCTAATGCTCTTGCCGTTTCAGGGAACCACTGATCCCAGCATATTCCTATACCTATATTGCCAAACCTTGTATTAAACACCTTAAATCCTGTATTACCCGGCGTAAAATAGAATTTCTCCTGATAGTAATGGTCATCTGGAATATGTGTCTTTCTGTATATTCCAAGATTGCTTCCATCAGCATCAATAACCGTAACTGTATTATACAACACATTTATGTTTTTTTCATAAAAACTTACAATTATAACAACTCCAAGTTCCTTAGCAGTCTGTGTAAAATGCTGGACAGCATCATTTTCTTGTACGCTTTTGGCATAGGCGTAATATTCATATCTTCTCTCCTGACAGAAATACTGTCTTTCAAATAATTCTGGCAGAAGAATTATATTAGCTCCCTTTTTTACTGCTTCTCTTGTCATTTCATCAGCTTTTTTTATATTATCGCCGACATTATTACTGCACCGCATCTGAATTGCCGCAGCTTTTACTTTTCTGCTCATATTACCTCATTTCCGTGTCTGTCACACTAAAACCAATCTATAACCTATTACGCTTTGACTTCTTTTTATACCTTAATTGTGCCAGCAGCACTAATCTGTAACATATATACCACTTTAATATATCCTGTTATTGCGGTATCTGCTGTGTAATACAATGTATATTGCCTCCACCAACAATTATATCTCTTGCATACACACCAATAACCTCATACTCTGGCATAAGATTCTGAATAAGATCTACTGCCTGCTTATCTTTAACATCGCCAAACTGTGGAACAAGCACAATATCATTGGCTATATAGAAGTTAGCATAACTGGCCGCAAGCCGCTCTCCCGCTTCACGCATATCTTCTCCTGCTTCAAACACAAGACCCTTTAAATCATTATCAGTTATGCACACTGGGACATCCGGTATATGCAGTTTATGAACATTAAACTTACGTCCTCTGGCATCAGTTTCTCTTTCAAGCACCTTCATATCAGCCAAAGACATTGCATATTGAGGATCTTCCTCATTATCCGTCCACGCAAGAACTACATTAGCTGGTGAGGTAAATGCACACACATTATCAACGTGTTCATTAGTTTCATCATTATATATTCCATATGGAATCCATATAATTTTCTTTGCCCCCAGATATTTCTTAAGATTATGCTCAATCTGTTCCCTGCCCATATCTGGATTTCTTCCCTTACTTAAAAGACAGCTGTCAGTTACTATAACCGTACCTTCACCATCACTGTGTATAGAACCTCCCTCAAGCACAAACGGATTGGCATCATAGCAATCATATCCTGTCATATTACAGAATTGCAGAGCTGCTTTATCGTCCTTTTCCCAATTCTTGTAAAGTCCGTCATAATCGCCACCCCACGCATTGAATTTCCAGTTAATCCCACGTACATCACCTGTATGTCCGTTTTTTACAAACGTGGGACATACATCTCTTGCCCACGCATCATCTGTTTCGATGCAGACTACTTCAATATTCCAGGCAGCTTTAATATCTTCACTGGCTTTATTACATTCTCCTGTTACAGCGTCTTTTATTTTCATAAATCTTGCTTCTGCCTGTGCATAGTGCTTCTCATCTGCTAATATATACACTTTTTCGTGTCTGGATATTATATGTGCAATATCCACAAATACATTCTGTGCAGCTACAGCATTATAAGGCCACGAGCCTGTCCTTACAGGCCATATCATAATTGTAGCCTTGTGCCTGTCATATTCTGCCGGCATATAATAGCCATCTTCTATAGGTGTAGTATCTGTTATTCTCACGAAAGCCTCCACTTAAAATCTTCATAACCAAATTCTTTAATAACACGCACTTCTTTATCTTTCATTACCGCTATAGCTGGAAGTGGTATTCCATTAAATGTATTATTCTTTACCATTGAGTATATCGCCATATCCTCAAATACAAGCCTGTCCCCTATATTAATCTTACTGTCAAACTTATAATCACCTATAATATCTCCTGCAAGACAGGTATATGAAGACAGCCTGTATACATTTTCTCTGTATTCTTTTTTATCTTTATACTTCCTAATATCTTCATTTTCCTGAATATCTTTACCAGCAGTAACATCTTTATATTCTTTGATATTTTTAATTATCTGTGCCCCCCGAAGTGGTGGTGTATATGGCATTTCGAGGACATCTGGCATATGGCACGCGGCAGAAGCATCAAGTATAAGCGTTTCGATTCCATTATCAACCTTATCTAACACCTCTGTAACAAGATAACCGGCATTAAGAGCAACAGCCTCGCCCGGCTCTAAATACACCTGTACATTATATTCACTCTTTATGTGATTAACGCAGCCAATAAGTGTATCTATATCATAATCTTTTCTTGTTATATGATGTCCACCGCCCATATTAATCCACTTCATATTCTTCATAATATGCCCGAATTTATCTTCAACTGCTTTAAGTGTAATTGCAAGTGCATCTGAATTCTGCTCACAGAGAGTATGAAAATGAAGTCCCTCAACTCCATTAAGAACTTCCTCATCTGCCTTGTTTAACATATCAATAGTTACTCCAAGCCTTGAACCATACGCACAAGGGTCATATATTGCATTATCACCCTGCGTAGATATTTCCGGATTAATTCTAAGTCCTATGCTGATACCGCTTCTTATACATTTTTCCTTATAACGCATAAGCTGCCCTATGGAATTAAATATTATATGGTCACATATTTTTACAAGTTCATCTATATCCTTTTCTTTGTAAGCAGGAGCATAGACGTGATTTTCTTTATTCATCTCTTCCCTGCCAAGCCTTGCCTCATACAATCCACTTGCTGTTGTGCCACTTATGTATCTGCCAATTAACGGATATTCATAAAATGCTGAAAATGCTTTCTGTGCAAGCAATATTTTACATCCTGTTTTGTCTTCAACATATTTTAAAATTTCAAGATTATGAACCAGAATATTCTCATCTATAATATATGCTGGTGTTGTAATATCATCTATTGTCATCAACTCTTATATCCTCTATTCTACAAGCTGTGGATTTTCCTCAACTACCCAAGGAAGTCCCCATTTATTAAGTGCTTCCATATATGGATCAGGATCAAATTCTTCCACATTGTATACACCTGCTTTATTCCACATTCCTGTGACAACCATCATTGTTCCTATCATTGCAGGAACTCCTGTTGTATATGATATTGCCTGTGATTCAACTTCCCTGTAACATTCCTGATGGTCACATACATTATAAATATATATTGTCTTTTCTTTTCCATCTTTTCTTCCCCTGAATATACAGCCAATGTTAGTCTTTCCTACTGTTCTTTCTCCAAGTGTAGCAGGATCTGGAAGAAGTTCTTTTAAGAGCTGTATAGGAACAACTTCAACACCATTGACTTTTACAGGGTCAGTTCTTAACATTCCAACATTCTCAAGACATTTCATATGTGTAAGGTAGCTCTGTCCAAATGTCATAAAAAATCTTATTCTTTTAACTCCCGGAATGTTTTTAGCAAGCGATTCTATCTCCTCGTGATGTAAAAGATACATATCCTTCATTCCAACCTGTGGGAAATCATATTCTCTCTTTATAGACATAGCTGGTACTTCTACCCAGTGTCCATCTTCCCAATATGAGCCAGGTGCTGATACTTCTCTTAAATTAATCTCAGGATTAAAATTAGTCGCAAACGGATAGCCGTGATCTCCGCCGTTGCAGTCAAGAATATCAATTGTGTCTATTTCATCAAAGTAGTGCTTAAGTGCATATGCTGAAAATACACTTGTTACACCAGGATCAAAGCCCGTTCCT
This sequence comes from Lachnospira rogosae (ex Hitch et al. 2025), assembly GCF_040096455.1. Classification (NCBI taxonomy): domain Bacteria; kingdom Bacillati; phylum Bacillota; class Clostridia; order Lachnospirales; family Lachnospiraceae; genus Lachnospira; species Lachnospira rogosae (ex Hitch et al. 2025). The sequence goes on from NZ_JBBMER010000002.1 coordinate 325,885, forward strand.
AAAAGTCCCATTATTCCAGCTTCTTCAAATTGCTTCTTATAATTCCACTGCCAAGAATAATCAAAATAAGCTGAAAAACCTTCTTCCTTACATCTTTTTTCATATATAGCTCTCCACTCAGGATCTTCGGTATCTTCTGCTTCATAGTTAGCAGTATCAATATAATGCACCTTTGTCTTAAGGCAGGCATCCATTATTGTTAAATCCTGATATGGAAGTGCAAGGTTAAGCACTGCCTCTGGTTTATAGCTTTCAATAAGCTTCACAAGTTCTTCTACATTATCTGCATCAACCTTTGCTGTTGTAATTACTGTCTTTGTATCAGGCTGTAATTTATCCTTTAAAGCATCACATTTGCTCTTAGTCCTGCTTGCTATACATATCTCTGTAAATACTTCACTGTTCTGACAGCACTTGTTAATTGCCACTGTTGCAACTCCACCACAACCTATTATTAATACTCTGCTCATAATTATCCTCCATTCTTTAAGCCCTGTTTATTAATTATCTTAACGCTTTCTTTTTAAACACTGTCTATTACTCTTTTCAGGCTTTCTTCTCATTTTCTTCTTCTTCAAGCATCTGCTCTACATAACCCGGAAGCATAAATGCTCCCCTGTGAAGATTAGTTGTATAATATCTTGTCTTTATACCTAACTTCTTCCATTCCTCCGGTCTGAAATCATCAAGCGGATGATATTTCTTGGAAGCAAATCCAAACAGCCAATAGCCTGATGAACAAGTTGGTATATGTGCCTGATATACACGGCTTACAGGAAATGCCTGATATGCCTTTCTGTGCATTTTCACACATTCATCTTTATCTTCTGAATAAAACGGACTTCCATGCTGATATACCATAATGCCATCACTTTTAAGTGCTTTATAACAGCTTCCATAAAATTCTTTGGTGAATAAACCTTCTGTATATCCAAATGGATCTGTCGCATCATTAATTATCAGGTCATAATCACCCGTCTTATTTCTTAAAAATCTTAATGCATCCTGAATATACACATTAACCCTGTCATCATCCAGTCCACAGGTAAGCTCAGGAAAATGCTTTCTACATACTTCAACAAGCATTTCATCCGGTTCAACAACATCTATTCTTTCTATACATTTATAATTGATAAGTTCTCTTGCAACTCCACCATCGGCTCCACCAATTATTAATACATTCTTTACATCAGGGTGGACTGCCATCGGAATATGGGTTACCATCTCATCATATATAAACTCGTCTTTTTCAGAAAATAGTATCTCTCCGTCTAATGCAAGAAATTTACCAAATTCATCTGAAACAAGCACATCAATCCTCTGACAGTCACTCTCCACCGAACACAATTGTTCTTCTATTCTCATTGAAAGCTTCACATTGCTTGTATGAAGCTCTGAAAACCACATCTCCATATTAAATAATCCTCATTTCCTGTATATACTTTCATATGGCTCTTCCACAATTATCTGTCTATACCAGAACCTTTAATTTATTAACGCTCTTGTCTTCTGTTCCCTGCATTGAACAGCCTTTTTCTTTAACATACAGAATATACTGTATAATCTCGTCTGTAATCATCTCTCCCGGTGCTAATATCGGAATTCCCGGAGGATAACACATAACAAATTCTCCTGATATTCTTCCCTCAGTCTTCTCAACCGGCAGGGATTCCTTGGCAGAATAGAAAGCTTCCTGAGGTGATCTGGCTACTATTGGACTTATGAATTCTCCGCTTAACATTCCAGTACTGTCTTTTTTATATATTCTGGCTATATCTGCCAGAGCTCCGACAAGTCTTTCTATATCCTGTAATCTGTCTCCGATAGATATATAAGCAAGGATATTGCTTACATCTCCGAATTCTATCTGGATATCATATTCATCTCTTAACAGATCATATACTTCAATTCCAGCAAGTCCCAATCCAAGCGTATGAACTGACAATTTAGTGACATCATAATCATATACGCTTGTTCCATTAACAAGTTCTTTTCCATACGCATAGTATCCGCCTATTTCATTAATCTCCCTGCGTGCATATTCTGCCATATCCATTACCTTTGCAAATGACTCTTCACCCCTTAAGGCAAGATTTCTTCTTGAAATATCAAGACTGGCAAGCAAAAGATATGAACCACTTGTCGTCTGCGTAAGATTGATAATCTGTCTGACATAATCAGCATTAACACCTTTATTCGTAAGAAGTATCGAACTTTGTGTTAAAGAACCACCCGATTTGTGCATAGATACTGCCGCCATATCAGCCCCTGCTGCCATAGCAGAAACTGGTAATTGCGGCTGGAAATATAAATGTGTTCCGTGTGCCTCATCAGCTAACACTTTCATTCCGTGTTCGTGTGCCAGCTTCACTATTGAACATATATCAGAGCATATTCCATAATATGTAGGGTTATTTACAAGCACTGCAACCGCATCAGGATTTTCTTTTACAGCTTTTCGTACTGACTCCAGATTCATACCAAGTGAAATACCAAGCTGATGATTAACCTCCGGATTAACATATACAGGAATTGCACCGCATAACACTAAAGCATTAATGGCACTTTTATGCACATTCCTTGGAAGTATTATTTTATCTCCTCTCTTACAATTCGATAATATCATCGCCTGCACAGCAGATGTCGTTCCACCTACCATAAGAAATGCGTTCTCTGCACCAAATGCCCTGGCCGCTAATTCTTCTGCATCCCTTATAACTGATACCGGATGACACAGATTATCTAATGGCTTCATAGAATTAACATCTATTCCAACACATTTTTCTCCTAATAATTCCACTAATTCAGGATTGCCCCTTCCTCTTTTATGACCCGGAACATCAAATGGTACTACTCTTTTTCTTCTAAGCTTTTCCAGTGCTTCATATACTGGTGCTCTTGTCTGATCATTAGACATCTCCCTTACCTCACATACATTAAAAATAATTTCTTTAAGCACTGCCAGAAAATTTCCATAATTATGTAAAATCTTATAATTAAACTTCATAAACAGTGCAGTTTTTCTTAATCACACAAAGCTTCCTAAATTACACAAAAAAGGTGGCAGTGCTTACACACTTACCACCTTATTAGTCATAATATAATATCAACATCATTACATTAAAATATATCTGTAACTATACAATATAATGTCATAATATATACGAAATCAGCGAATATATTTCATAGACGACTTGTCTATGTCATACAAATATGCGTCACTCTTTATTGACCGTTTCACAAGATGATGTGCTTGGCACAGATTATAAAGTAATCAACTTAAAAAACAGAGCTTAATGCTCAATCAATAATAATAATGTGGTTCTACCACACCGGCAACCGACCCGCCTGTCCGTTAGGCTTAACTTTATCCTGATATGCTGTATAACTACTGCACACCTAAGATACAAGTGGTCATATTTGTATGAAATCATATACTTCCTGACTCACACGAATAAATAATATCATATATTAATGTTATATGTCAATTATTATCTGACAATCTTTTGTCTATCTTTTATCTATTTATAATATTCCTACAGCTTTCTTAGCCAGCCTGTCGGCTTCCTCATTACCTTCAACACTTGAATGTCCCTTAACTTTAACAAAATTAATGGCTATCTTATCTTTTACTGACTGCATATAATCATAATAAGCTATAGTACCTTTCTTATTACGCTTCCACTCTCCAAGTGCCCACGCTCTTATTCCCATATAATCAAAATATATGTCTACACTTTTAACGCCAAGTTCTATTGCTTTCTCTACTGCCGCCATACTTCCAAGAATTTCACCGGCTACATTACGCATTGAAGCCATTTCACTATCACTGCCACTTCCTGTAATGATATATTTTTCATTATTATATACAAGAAATCCGCCATATCCATAGACACCCGTTACTATATTAAAAGAACCATCAACATACGCATAGCTCTCACTCTGGACATCATTATTCTTAAGCCTGCCAATATATTCAAGAGCTTCCTGTTCAGTTGTAAAGCTTTTATATTCAGCTCCGGCATATTGGAACACCTGACTTTTACATTCATCCCATGTTCTATATATTCCTGTATTTCTGCCTTTTCTTACTGCATAATATTTAGCCGCCATTATCAACTGCCTTTCTGTTAATCTTAATACACTCTTATAACACCAGCTATATTCTTAACTGCTGAAAGTCCCTTAAATACAGCCATAGCATCATTAAAGTTCTTCTCAAGAACTTCTGCTGTTATAATAACAAGTTCAGCAACTCCGTCTTTGCCGCTCTTCTGAACTACCTGTGCTATGCTTACACCGCTGTTACCAAGAACGCTTGCAATATTGGCAAGAACGCCCTGCTTGTCTGCAACTTCAAGTCTTAAGAAGAATTTGCTCTTAGTATCTGTTATATCCTTCACTTCAAGATTCTTATAACAGCAACAGCCAATTCTTCCGCAGGAATCGTGTACTATATTTCTGCATACATCAATTATATCACCTACAACTGCACTGGCAGTCGGCATCTGTCCTGCACCTCGTCCCATAAACATTGCATCATCCATAGCCTTACCGTGTACAAATACAGCATTAAAAGCATCATTAACATTTGCAAGAGGATGATTATTAGGTATGAGCATTGGGTGAACCTTTACTTCAATTCCGTCCTCTGTATTCTTGGCAACACCTAAAAGCTTGATTACATAGCCAAATTCCTTGGCATACTTAATATCATCTGCGGAAATCTTAGTAATACCTTCTGTGTATACATCAGCAAATGTTACTCTTGAGTTAAATGCAATAGAAGCCATAATAGCTATCTTTCTTCCTGCATCGTATCCTTCCACATCTGCTGTCGGGTCTGCTTCTGCATAACCTAACTCTGTAGCCTTTGCCAAAGCTTCCTTGTAGTCCATTCCACTCTCTGTCATCTTAGTAAGAATATAATTAGTCGTACCATTAACAATACCCATAATCTCTGTGATATGGTTACCAGTCATACTCTGCTTTAATGGTCTGATAATTGGTATTGCACCAGCTACAGCCGCCTCAAACTGAAGGTCTGCTCCTGCTTTATTAGCCGCATTGCCAACTTCCTCTCCATACTCAGCAATAAGATCCTTATTAGCTGTAACAACCTGCCTGCCAGCCTTAAGCGCCTCAAGAACATAATCCTTAGCTGGATGAATTCCACCCATAAGCTCAACAACAATGCTGATATCCTTGTCATTAATTATATCTTCCCACTTATCTGTAAGAATTTCATCTGGAATACCTTCTCTTTTCTTAGATAAATTTCTTACAAGAACCTTCTTAATAACAAGTGTTGCTCCTGTCTTATGCTTTATCTCATCACTCATAGCCTCACATAATTTGTATGTTCCAAGTCCTACTGTTCCTGCTCCAAGTATAGCTGCGTATATTACTTTATCCGACATTTTAATTATTTCCTCCATATTTTTACATTTATAAGGCCTGGCTGCCGCCACAGCAATATAATTTCATTATAATAATTCATTAATAACAGCAGTTACGATTACCACTTCAATAATTGTATTAATCTTAATTATGCCAGAGACAAATTCTATTCCGCCTCCCGACAATACACTATCCTCTTAAATTCTTAATAAACGAAGATATTCTTATAATAGATATAAGGTCACTCAGGCCCTCAACCATAAGCACAATTCCAACAAACATCATAAGTACAGTTGATGAACCAAATGGGTTAAATAATGCAACAACACCCATAACAACCATTAATGCTGCAACAATTGCCTCTATCCACCAGCGCTGTGCTTCCATATGATAGAATTCTATTGCATACTGAAGCTTTAATATACCGTCAATAATAATTATTATGGCAATAGCTGTTCCAAAAAATACTGCAATAGCTTCTGGTCTCATAACAAAGAATATTCCAAATGCAAGTAATGATATACCCTGTACAAGTCCGAATGATACGAATACATCTTCCCTTGACATTCTGAAATATGTCATAAGCCTTAACACTCCCCATACGCATAATGCAATTCCTACTGCCCTGCATATGATAATCTGTGATACCTCAGGAAATATTGTAAGGAAAAGACCTAACACAAATAACGCTATTGATATAATTATAAGTTCGATTTTAATTCCCCTAATCTTTTTAATCATAATGTGCCTCCATTCCTACACCCATCAAAGGTGCATATTAATATTATTAGTATAGCACAGCAAAGTATTCTTTAGCAACTTACTATATAACTACGGCAATAATTATAATGCAAAAATACCTTTCTGTTGTTAAGGATTGTCCCTGCAACAGAAAGGTATTCTTATCTTCATATAATCATTGTATTTTGTTGTTTTATCTTTTGATACTTAATGTATCCATATATATCAATATCTATATATAATTATCACAATACTGATATATTAACCCGCATATATTATGCTCTGTCCATAGCCTGTTCAAAATCTCTAGTTCCTGCAAAGATTTCGTTCTTGTATGGATTCTTCTTCTGTTCAATAGCTCTCTTAATGATAACTGAGATACAGATTACGTTAGCTACTACTGCAAGAATAGCCATTACACCCTGAGCAACTGGATATGCACCTGCGGCATTCATCTGCTCTAATGTATAATGTGTAAGTTCCATTCCTGACTTAGCTCCTGTGTACTTGTAAAGGACTGGAAGTGTAGCAAATATTCCGTCAACCTGGAATAATGGAAATACCTGTGCGAACATACACCATATTGCAAGTGTATTAGCACGGTTCTGAATCCAGCCACCCTTGTTCCATAACGCATTAGCAAATGTAGGAGCAAGAAGTAATGCAACACCACAATACCAAGTATGTGTTGGAAGGTTGTTATATGTATATGTGAAGTTCCATATATCATATGCAACAATGAACCATATTGTCATATCTGGCCATAACATATCATCCTGCTTCTTTGATGAGTAAATCCCCCACCAGCCTGTCATACAGAAGATATTGATTAAGCCTGCGATACCGTTAAGCCAGTTCCACCAGCCACCGTAAAGCCATACACCCTCGTTAGAGAACCACCAGCCGCCATTAATTCCACCTTTGATTGCTGATTCAAAATCACTACAAACAGCGATAAGAATATTAATGGCAACGATTAAGAATGGGAATACTTTAAACCATTCTGTCTTACCTATGCTCCACTTATACTTAAGCATCATAAATCCGATACAGCCTGCTGTAGCGGCATAAAGCTTAGCATAATGGAACCATCCATTCATATATCTATATGTAGTATTATTAAGTGCCCATGAAGCACCCTGTGCAGCTCCTATCTGGATAGCCACAAAATAGATTGTAAGTGCAATTGGAATTATAATAAAGAATAACAATCCACCAAATTTAGAACGTCTTGCAAGTTCGTTACAGATAACGAGTCCTGCAAAGACAAGAACACAGCCTAATAACTGGTAAATGGCACCTTCGCCATAAATCTGAAACAACATATTACACGCCTCCGATCAAATAATTGATTATATGTTATCAATATTTTACAACATTTTAATATTTTTTTCAACAATTTAATCGTTTTTTCGTATAATTTTCGATAAATTTATAACAATCATTTTGTACATCCAAATACTTTTATTCTTCTATTTCCATTTTCTCTGATGTAATTCTAATATTGCCAACAGCTTCTTTAACCTGCTTTGCATACTCAAGGTTCTGTTCACTCATATTATGTACCTGCTCGGCATTGACTGTTACTTCCTGCGTAACTGCTGATAACTGTGAAATATTCTCTACAATCTTATTATTAGAGTCTGAAAGACCTGCTATTTCTTTATTAACAACATCAATATGCTCTATAAGTGTTTCTATATTCTTGTTAAGCTGTTCAAATGTATGTGCCGCTTCAATTATTCTCTCGCCCTGCTCTTTAGTTGCCTCAACGGAAGAATTAACAGATACAACAACTTCATCTGCATTATCATTAAGTTCATTAGTTATCTTAGTAATATCTTCTGTAAAATTCTTTGTCTGTTCTGCTAACTGTCTTATCTGCTCAGCAACAACCGCAAAGCCTCTTCCTGCTTCACCAGCTCTTGCACTTTCAATTGAAGCATTAAGTGCTAAAAGGTTAGTCTGGCTTGATATATTAAGTATCATTCCAGCAATATTTTCCACGTTCTTAGTCTTTTCCTGTAATCTCTGCATAGACTCAGTAACAGACTTATTAGTATCTGTTATCTGCTCAGACTGCTTTCTTAATTCGTCCATAACAACAATATTCTTCTGTATACTGTCGTTAGAATTAACAGCCAGCTCAACCATCTGATCAGAAGCCTTTCCTGTATGTTCAATAGCCTCCTGTATAGTTGTTGTCATACTGCTCTGCTCTTCTATGCTTGTCGCTGTCATATTAGTTGCCGCAGATATCTCTTTCATACTGTTAGTTACTGTATTAGTTGTATCAACGAGTTCATTGATAAGCTTATCACTCTTCTTAGTTTCATTGCTGACAACACCTGATACCATAATTATATTATCTAAAATCTCTTTTATTCTGCTATGTTCATCTTTAGCCGAATTAACAGCATCATCATTAAACAGAATTGTTAATTTACCAACTTCCAATATAACAACACCTATAAGCACTATCATAAATATTGAACATACTGCATTAACGTCCTGTCCATATATTCCCTTTGAAGCCTGCACAGCAGTTACAATTATGTATAAAATCAACATTCCTGCCGCAGTTCTTTTCAACGACTTCTTCTCATAATAAGGAATCTGAAGTATAAATATTCCAAGAATAGCATAACTGATAAAGCTTGCATCTGTCTGCACACCAATTAACAGATATTCTATTCCAATCTCAATAGTTGACATAACCTTTAAATATCTTGTCGCTGTATTCTTTCTGTAAACTATGACATTAACAGCTACAAATACAGCAATAAGTGCTGTGTTACAATACACAACTACTGATGGAATATTGTGATTAAACTGCTTCATCCACAGATAAAAAAGAAACATCAAACCAAGTAGAGAAGTCGCCACTATATAGAACCTATTCATTCTTCTGTTTCTTTCACTCACATCTGTGTATTTATATTTATCCTGCATTAAAAAAATACCTCCTCCGTATGTTACTATCTTTAATAGTACCACAAAAGGAGATATTTTTCTATAGTTTTATAATTATTTCAATTATTTCTCACTTTTATATCAGCTTTGTAAGCTTCTTATACATATCCTCAACAATCATTCTTATATCACGGCCCTCCTGAACAATTGTTATATCTGCATATTTCTCATAGAGCCTTTTTCTGTCCTCAAAGATTTCTTCTACTGTAGACTTGCCGTTGGATACAACACCTCTTTCTTTAAGGCTCCCTAATCTGCTCTCAAGCTCTTTTTCTGAAACTTTTAAATATATAACTGTTCCTATCTGCTTAAAATGCTCCATAGCCTCATCTCCATATACAGCACTTCCACCTGTTGCTATAATTGTATGCTCTGGAGATATTAAACAATTCACATCATTCTCAATCTTAATAAAGCCAGTATCGCCATTTTCTTCTATAAGCTGCTCAAGCGTCTTTTTATATGTATCCTGAATCACAATATCAGAGTCTATAAATGAATATCCTATCTTCTTGGCAAGTACAACTCCAAGTGTGCTTTTACCGCTTCCCGGCATACCTATAAGTATAATATTGTTCTTTGACATTTTACTCCTCGTTCCTTCCTGCAACTTAACTCAGCGTTACAGTACTATTCTCTATTCGTCTTTACTGTCTATTATCATCTGCAAAATGCTGACTTCTTTCATTACATCATCTAAAAGATTATTAATATTCCTGCTTCCATTAATAGTCTTATTACTGAGTTCCTGTGTATTCTCTGTGTTGGCAAGAAGCTCTTCACTGAATGCACTAAGGCTTTCTATCTGCTGTGTAATCTCATTGTTGCTTGTTGTGATATTATCCATATAATTGTATTCTTCGTCTATCTTTACCTGAATATCCCTTATGTCATCTCTTATCGCATCAAATGATTTCTTTGACTGGTTCACTAATTCCATCTGGTTCTCATTGGCCGAAAGAAGATTATTAACACTAAACCCAGCTTTCTCAGCCTGCTCTGCCAGTGCTACGATAATATTCTCTATCTCCTCTGTTGACTTTTGTGTCTCCTCTGCAAGCTGCTTAATCTGCTGTGCAACTACTGCAAAACCTGCTCCTGCCTCACCTGCTCTCGCAGCTTCTATGCTTGCATTAAGTGCAAGGAGTGCTGTCTGTCTTGTAATTCCGTTAATCATTCCAAGAATCACTTTAGCTTCTTCTGTCTTAGCTGTAAGCTCATTCATAGCACCACTTACATCACTGCCAATATCACTGCTGTTCTTTGATACATTTTCAAGCTGTTCCATATTGATATTGCCTGTCTTAGTAATATCTGTTGTTGTATCGAACTGCTTCTTGATATCCTCAATAATCGTTCTTGCATTCTCTGTAAGCTCCCCAATACTCTCTGTCATCTCAAGCTGGTTCTGCACTGTTCCTGCAAGCTCATTAGCACCTGATACCATCTGTGATACTGCAAGCTGGCTTCCTTCCGCCTGTTCCTGCATATTCTTTGACTCATCATTGATATTGTCAATCTCTTTGCAGAGGTTATCATTAGCTTTGATTATCTTATCAAGCATATCATCAGTCTTAGCCTTCTCTGCTTCAATTGTCTCAAGCTTATAAGCTGATATATGTCCAAGTACATCTGTTGTAATATAAGAAAATGCTACAACAAGTGTCATAAATGCAATCTGTATTTCATAATCAACCATATCACTGCTTGTTATTCCAACATTAACATATTGGATAATAATATATACAATATTAATAAGTGCACTTGCAATACCAACCTTTAAGGTATACTTTTTATCTGCAAACATAGATATTGCAATTATCATAGGAATTGCATAAGTAAATGAAAGAATACTTACTGATGTCCATAATACAAAGGCATATAATATTCCATAGCCTATTGCCGTAATTGACCTGACTATTTTACTCTCAGCATTTTTCTTATATGCGAATGCTGCCATAATAACCGGCACAATAAGAATAATCGAAAATACAAACACATATCCTGCCGTTCTATTTCCCTTAACAAGTTCCATTATATATGCCGCCAAAAGTACCATTGATATAATCAAGTAGCACTGCAGCAACTTTTTATTAACATAGCTTTTTTCGTTTAAATTGTTACCATCCTTAGTGTCTTTAGCCATGAGAAAATCCTCCATATTAATTGGCGTGAAGTTAAAAGTTACCAGTTAAGTTTATCTGTCTGCAGGAATTATAAATATCCATATAAGCGAGCTTATAAGAAGCATCATCGGATAGAAAAGAACCGGAAGTATCTGAAATGCTGACATCTCATAACCAAGCTCATTAACCGCTGATATAGCAACAAGCATCTGTGCTCCATAAGGAATAATCCCCTGAAATACACACGAAAATGTATCAAGAAGCGAAGCTGCTTTTCTATTGGATATTCCATAATCTGCTGCCATCTCCTTAGCGATTGGATTAGCCATAACTATCGCTACTGTATTATTCGCTGTTGCAATATCCATAGCCCCGACCAGAAGCCCCATACCAAGCTGTCCGCCTTTCTTTCCTTTAAAGGTTCTTTTAACCCAGCCTAGAAGTGCCGTAAATCCGCCATATTCCCTTATTAAGGCACACATAGCAGACACAAGAATGGCAACCATACAGGTTTCAAACATTCCAGATACGCCCGAACCCATACTTGTTATTAATTCAAATACACCAATATGACCTGTCACAAGCATAATAAATGTTCCTGTTACAATTCCTATCAGCAGCACAACGAATACATTTATTCCTGCTATTCCACCAATAAGCACGAATACATATGGTATTACCTGAACAAGATTATACTCGTGTGTTACTCTTCCTGAAATATCTGTTCCAAATGAAAGTATAAGTATAATTACAAGTGTGACAACCGCTGCCGGAAATGCAATCCAGAAGTTCTCCCTGAACTTGTCTCTCATAGCACAATCCTGTCCATTGCACGCCGCAATTGTTGTATCTGATATAAATGATAGGTTATCACCAAACATCGCACCGCCCATAACAGATGCAACACATAGTGCCATATTAAATCCAGAAGCCTCTGATACCGCAGCCGCAATCGGTGTTATAAGCGTTATCGTCCCAACTGATGTACCCATCGCTGTTGACACAAAACATGCAACAATAAAAAGCACTGCAACTGCAAACTTAGCTGGTATAAGATTAAGCATAAAATATGCCACACTTTCTGCACTGCTTCTTCCAACAACACCTACAAACACACCTGCTGTCAGGAATATAAGAAGCATAGTTATAATATTCTTATCAGCAAGCCCGCCTGCCATAATCTGTAACTTTTCATCAAAAGATACATCTCTGTTCTGTATACACGCTACAAGTATTGCCGCAAGAAATGCTACAATAATAGGTATGTTATAAAATCCCATTGGTATCTTACATATATATTCAAATATAATGCCAAGTCCAAGGTATAGCACCAGAAATACTAAAACCGGCAATAATGCTGTTGCATTAGACTTTTTCAAAATAAAAATCCTCCAAACATAATATATAGTTAAATTATCTTAATCTAAACTATTATATTACATTTGGAAGATTAAGTATAGTGTGAAGCTGCTATATATTAAATTTATATATTAGAATTTCTTAAATACCTGGACATAACACTGAAGCTTCTGTCCTATAATAATATTATTCTCTGCCTCTTTTTCTATATCATCTATAGAATTGACAATTCCGCTCACACCATCAGCCGCTTCATTAATACCCTTAGTACTTTCATCTATTGTAGTTGAAATATCACTAATTCCTGAATTCGTCTCTGCCATTGTGTTCTTTAAAGTTCTGGCATTTTCTGCAAAATTCTTTAATATATTATTAACTCTTGAAGCATCATTTCTATAATCATTGGTAATGCCGCTAAATTTTTCATAATCTGCAAGTATGCTTTCATCAACATAATCTATAAGTCGCTGTGAATCGCCTGTAAGTGCTGATACGCTTTCTGTGACAATAAGACTTATCTCCTGAATATTATTAGCTATATTTCTGCTCTCATCAGCAAGATTTCTTATCTGCTCTGCAACAACCGCAAATCCCCTTCCTGCTTCTCCGGCTCTTGCCGCCTCTATGCTTGCATTAAGTGCAAGCATATTAGTCTGTGATGATATATTTAAAATATCATCAGTAAGCTGCTGTATTCTTTCAACCTGACGGCTGTTCTCAATAGAACCTGTAAGTCCTTCTCTTATATTCTGTACCATAGCATTAGCTGCTTCCCTGCCACGATTAGTATCCTGCATATATTTAACGGATTTGTTCTGTATATCACCAGTTATCTTATTGCCCTGTTCTATCTGCTCATTGACATTGACAATTGCCTCAAATATATTATCTGCACCTGCATTAATCTGTTCTACTGTTGCAGACACTTCCTGCATAGAAGCCGCCATCTGCTGCATTGCCGCTGATACCTCATTAGCATTGTTATTAACATCTGCCACCTGTAAGTTCATATTATCTGATGATGTCCTAAGCACCTCAGACTGTACATTAATTTCCTTCATTATGAGCTGTAACTTCTCAATAAATATATTAATTCCGTCTACCAATATGCCAATTTCATCATCCGACATAACATTAATTCTTGCTGTAAGGTTGCCATTATTATCCTCAATATCTTCTATCATATTATTAAGCTGGCTGCTTGCTGACTTTAGAGGTCTTATAATTGCAAATATCATTAAAGTAATTGCCACACCCATAATAATCATAACTACAAGTATTGCAGAAAATGCTTTTACTGATAAAGAATACTGGCTGTTAAGTTCATCTGAGGCACTGCTTACCTGTGCACTTATTAAAGCGTTAAGGTTATCTGCCGCATTTTCAATCTTAGTTGTTATGCCATCATTACCTTCAGCTGTAAGCTCAAAGAAATCATCCATACTTGAACTGTCACCACTTAAGATTGACTGGATTTTACTGCTGTATTCATCATATACTTCTTTATATTCACTAAGTCCTTCAAGAACCTCTGCATTGCCGAACTTATTAATTACAGCTTCAAGCTCATCAAATGTATCTGTCAATGTTTGAATTACATTCTCCATATTTTCCTGCATATCTGTAGCATTATCCTTAGTATCACCTGACTGTTGTGCCATACCCTGCTTTGCTGTATCTGTTCCCGACTGTCCTGCACTGTTATCAGCAGCTCCTGCTGGCTGTGTGTTGCCACCAGCATTATTACTGTTGTTATCAGTTATATTATTTCCACTATTATCACTGTTACTGCCTGCTGTATTGTTATTACTGCCGCCATTAACACGGCTCTGCATTCTGAATGCTGCCGAGCTGTTGGCATATTTCTGCACCTTTTCAATTGATGTCTGTGTATCTGCCATCAATGTTACTGCCTGCATACACTCATTGGATATATTCTGGCTCTTATCATTCATACTGTTAATAAGTATCATTCCCATTATTATTCCTGCCGCACCTGCCGCGAACAATACGCCAACAAGCACAAGTATTTTTGCACTAATCTTTTTTCTCATTGTAATCCTCCGTTTCTATGTAAAAATTGTTTGTTTTTACTTAGATATTTTTGTTTGAACATATGTTAACTAAAATTTGTGATTGAATAATGGAAAATTTGTGGAAAATTAATGAACTGCTTCTATAGAAAACACAGGTATTCTATTGTATAATAAACTCATACTAAGCTAAGATTTGACATTTAATTAAGTATTTATATTAGGAATTGGGGAGTAATATGATTACTAGACATTTTATGAGAACCAGGCAGCTTAAACCAGGAATGAAGCTTGACCAGACAATTCTGGACCGTACAGGACGAAATCTCGTTATGAGAGGTTCTATTCTTGACGATTATGTAATTGACTCTCTTTTACGAATGGGTATTATGAACGTATATATACAGGAGGGTGAACCTGAACCCGATAATATCGAGCAGATGATAACTCCTGAGGCTAAGAAACAGATTGAACGACTCCACAAAGATGACCCTGCCAAGGTAAAGCTTTCTGACAGTGTCAAGAACCGTGTCGCTGAAGGAATTCAATACATATATGCTAACACAGAATCTGAAAAACTCTCAGACACTGCTGACAGCATCGCTTCTAACCTGATGGACGCTATTAATGCCAACAACGCAATAGCAATTGATATAAGCACACTCAAGACAAGTGATGAATACACTTTCAAGCACAGTGTTGACGTGGCAACTATGGCTATGATTATCGGCAAACAACAGTGTCTGCCTGATAAGCAGATATATGAGCTTGGTGTATCCGGACTTCTACACGATATCGGAAAGACTAAAGTACCAGCTTCAATACTTAACAAACCTGCCAGACTTACAGATGAAGAATTCGCTGTTATGAAACAGCACTCTGTATTTGGATACCATATGTTACAGGAATGTAATGAATTTAATAACGATATATGTATGGCTGTCCTACAGCACCATGAAAAGATTAACGGCAATGGATACCCTCTTGGATTTGACGCTCCAAGAATAACTCCTTATGCAAGAATACTTGCAGTTGCCGATATATATGATGCACTTGTCACAGAACGTCCTTACAAGAAAGCATTTTCCCAGAAAGATGCAATCGAGCTTATTATGTCTATGACAGAGGAGCTTGACATCAAGGCTATGAAAAGCTTTCTTGAGAGTATTATTCTGTACCCTGTTGACTCAATCGTGGAATTAAGCAATGGCGAGAAAGCCAAGGTTGTAAGCAACAACAACAGCTATATACTGCGCCCTACTGTAGTCGGCATAACAAGCGGTCGTGTATACAATCTTGGCGAAGATATGGATTGTGCTAATATTGTAATTATTTAATATAGCCACTTTGTACGATAAGTCTCATTTAATATACAATAATTAATATATAATAATGCAAAAAGGTCTGACATTATGCTATGTATTCTTTCCACTAGCTACAATAGAGTCTGCCTTTTAAAATGATTACTTTTTATTAAATATAAAAAAGACCAGTAAACTACTAAGAATTTACTGGTCTGATATACATTTATAAATATATATTCATATATATGTGAATAGATGTGTTTCAATTAAGCTGTCTTACGTCTTTTTACAAACACGATTACACCCATAGACACAACTGCAATTACTGCATATATTACAACTTGTTATTATATATTTTATTCCTCACCCATCTTAGCAAGCTTAGCCGCCTGGTCGGCTGCTATGCAGGCATCGATAATTTCCTGAATATCACCATTCATAATCTTATCAAGCTTATAAAGTGTAAGACCTATTCTATGGTCTGTTACACGTCCCTGTGGGAAGTTGTAAGTTCTTATCTTCTCAGCTCTGTCTCCAGTACCTATCTGGCTTCTTCTTGCATCTGCTTCTGCATCGTGTGCTTTCTGTGTTTCAAGGTCATATAACTTAGCCCTTAAGAGTGCGAAAGCCTTTTCTTTGTTCTGTATCTGTGACTTTTCTGTCTGTGAGTAGATAACTATACCTGTAGGATAATGAGTAAGACGGACTGCTGAGTCAGTTGTGTTGACACACTGTCCACCATTACCTGAGGCACGCATAACATCAATACGGATATCCTTATCATCTATCTGGATATCAACTTCCTCTGCCTCTGGCATAACTGCTACAGAAGCTGTCGAAGTCTGAATTCTTCCGTTAGATTCTGTTACAGGAACTCTCTGTACTCTGTGTACACCACTTTCGTACTTCATAACAGAGTATGCACCCTGTCCCTTAACCATAAATTCTACTTCCTTCATACCGCCGATACCAGTTTCATCAGCATTAACTACTTCTATCTTCCAGCCCTTAGTATCTGCATAGTGTGAGTACATACGGAAAAGTTCTGCGGCAAAAAGTGCTGCTTCTTCTCCACCTGCACCAGCTCTGATTTCAACCACGATATCTTTATCATCATTAGGATCTTTAGGAAGAAGTAATATTTTAAGCTTCTTCTCTAATTCTTCAACCTTCTTCTTAGAGTCAGCAAGCTCTTCTCTTGCCATCTCTAAAAGTTCCTCATCACTTTCTTCACTTATCATCTGAAGACTGTCCTCTATATTCTGCTTGCTTGCCTTATATTCTGTGTAAGCTTCAACGATAGGTGCAAGATTGCTCTGTTCTTTCATATATTTTCTGAACTTGTCCTGATCAGTTACAATATCCGGATTGCCAAGTTCCGCTGTTACATCTTCATAACGGCGTAATGTATCTTCTAATCTGTCAAACATACTCATTGCTGTATTTCTCCATTTCTCCGTTTAACGGTATTAATTAATATTATTAAGCCTGCCAATTACAACTCTGTCAAGTCCTGCAAGATCTTTTATAACCTTAATGCCAGAATAGCCGCACTGTTCCATTATATTACGGACATCTTCTGCCTGATTATAACCTATTTCATAACATAAATATCCATTTTCTTTTAAATAATTTACAGACTGTTTAGTTATCGCCTTGTAGAATTTAAGACCGTCCGTATCACCATCTAGTGCAAGCACAGGGTCGTGCAGCCTTACTTCCTCTGATA
The DNA here is from genome assembly GCF_040096455.1 of Lachnospira rogosae (ex Hitch et al. 2025). Classification (NCBI taxonomy): domain Bacteria; kingdom Bacillati; phylum Bacillota; class Clostridia; order Lachnospirales; family Lachnospiraceae; genus Lachnospira; species Lachnospira rogosae (ex Hitch et al. 2025). The sequence continues at coordinate 343,550 of NZ_JBBMER010000002.1, forward strand.
ATTCATCTATATCTTTAGTAGGTATATATGGTGGATTAGATACTATAACATCAAATCTGTTATCCTCATTTTTATATTGCTCACATTCCGAAGAACTAAACATATCACTCTTTATAAGCTTAATATAATCTGCATTATTATACTTTTTATTATAGTCAGCTACTTTTAGTGCATCATCTGATATATCTATGGCAACAGCTCCATTTTCAGAAGTATGCCCTGATGCAGCAAGTGATATAATTATACAGCCTGAACCTGTACACATATCAAGCACACGGCTTTCAGAGTTAGTCAGCTTCATAACTTCTTCTACAAGAATTTCTGTATCCTGCCTTGGAATAAGCACATTGGCATTAACCTTATATTCCCTGCCATAGAAATTCACAGTTCCGGTAATGTGCTGTAAAGGAATATGCTCTGCCCTTTTATTAATAAGTTCTGCGTATTCTGCAAGCTTTCCACTATCTATCTTATCCATTGAATTAATAAGATATTGTGTTCTACTAATGCCCATCACAAGCAATAGCAGCTCGGTTGCATCATACTGGGCATTTTCTATACCGAAATCCTCAAGAAACTGTTTTCCATAATTAACAGCATCCCTTAAAGTCTTAACATTATCTAACTGCATATATCTACCTTATTCTCTATCTCTCTGCTTAAATAATGGCACTTCGTCAGCACTGATATTTTCTTCTTCCTGTTCTGTCTCTTCTATCTCGAAAGCTGCTTCTACTTCTTCAACAGACATATTCTCAGACTCGTCAATATCTTCCTGAACGTTTTCTGTTGTAAAAGCATATTTGCTTCCAGTTTCTGTCTTGATTTTTTCAACAGTTTCGTAGTGGTCTTCTATCTCAAAGCCCTCAGGTAAATCATCATCGGCATTTTCCTGTGACGTTTCATTATCAGCTTCTGTGCTTTCCTGTGCTTTATCATCTGACTCTGCATTTTCCTGTAATGCCTCACTGTCTGACTTAGCATTATCCTCATCTGAATTGCCATTGTCTGTGTCATCAACAACATTTACTGTGTCTGGCTCAGCTTCAACATTGCCTGTATCAGTTGTATCAGTCTTCACAACATCTGTATCTGAATTTAATGTGTCAGAATTACCATTTTCTGTATCTGACTTAGAACTATCTTTATCCGAACCTGCAAGTGACTTACTTTCAACAGATTTCAAAGTTTCTGCCATAGCAACTTCCCTGGCATCAATCTTTCTTGTCTTCTTAGGCTTATGTATTAATTCACCTGTCAGGGCAAGCTTGGCTTCTGCCGCCTTAATATCAGCTTCCATATCAAGTGAAGTCTGATAATATTCCTTCAAAAATGCTTCCCAGTCAAATACTTCCTCAACTGCCTTTATGGCAACTTCTACCATATCCTCATCAGGTTCTCTTGTTGTGAGCTTCTGAAGCCACATTCCCGGTCTGCTTAAAGCAACTGTAAACCCATTATCATTACGTCCTGCCCATCTTATAAATTCATAAGATACGCCTGCAATTACAGGAACTAAAAGCAGTCTTATAACAATCTGTAGTGCTGTATTATCAACTCTTATGAAAATGAAGAATACAACACTTATAAACATTACTATAAATAAAAAGCTTGTTCCACATCTTTTATGGTATCTTGAACTGTTCATAACATTTTCTACTGTAAGCCTTGCACCATTCTCAATGCAATTGATACATTTGTGTTCAGCACCATGATACATAAATGTCCTTTTAATATCTTTCATCAATGATATAAGAACAAGATATAGTATGAATATTGCAACTCTGACTAGGCCTTCTATAAGGTTAAGAAGTGTCTTTGAGGCAACATATCCTTTAACAAGTCTTGATACATAGTATGGCAGAAGCATAAATAAACCAACTGCAAGAAATACTGACACTATAACTGTAAGTGCCATAAGTACTGATTCAAACTTGTCTTTGAATATTGATTTGCCGATTTCATCAGCCTTGGTCTTCTTCTGCTCATCTGGATCATCATAAAATGATGCCGAATAGTTGATTGTTGATATTCCTGTTATGAGTGAGTCTATGAAACTTACTACACCTCTTATTACAGGGTAACTCATCCATTTATGTTTTTCAGTAAGAACCTTACTTTCTCTAACGGTAACTTCGATTTCATTGTCAGGCTTTCTTACGGCAATAGAGTATTTGTCTTTATTGCGCATCATAATCCCCTCGATGACTGCCTGACCACCTATACCTGATGGTTTCATAGTTTGGACCTCCAATTTGTTTGATGGAATATTGGTGAGGTTAGCGGACAATGTGTGTAAACCGGACGGGCTTAGATATACGGACGGGCTCTAGGCGCTTCGCTGTAGAGCACCTGTTCATTGACCTGTCGGACAAGCTCTATGCGCTTTGCTGTAGAGTGCCTGTTTGTTGGATGTGCTCCGGACAAGCTCTAAGTGCTTCGCTATAGAGCTTTGGGCCGTTATAGCGGTAGGTGATCGGTTTACGTTGTGGCTAACTCGTAACGATGCCGTTCCAGAAGCAAAAGCTTCTGTCACTGTCGCGGTGCTCCTCGAATAGAAATATATAATACCGTGAATTCCTGCAAGCAGGATTCACAGCATTATATATTCCTATTCTCATCGTTACTCGCGCAAAAAAAAGTTGAGGTCTTGACAACCTCAACTTTATGTTCATAACTAGTTATTAACACCATACTTTCTGTTGAACTTATCAATACGTCCACGAGCTGATGTAGCCTTCTGCTGTCCTGTATAGAATGGATGGCACTTTGAGCAAATTTCTACGTGAATTTCTTCCTTTGTAGAACCTGTTACGAATTCGTTACCACAGTTACAAACAACCTTTGCCTGATAGTATGCTGGATGTATTCCTTCTCTCATTACTTTCACCTCTTTACAATATCTTTATATGATTTATCCTTATTTCTTTTTATCATTTTGATAAACAGCTTTGTTATTGTATCATACACATATATGTAATGCAAGTACTAATTTTAAAAACTTACAAAAAACTTACCAATTTTTTAACTTCCATATATTCCATATATTAATACGAATTAACAAACGCAGCTTTTATATTTTATATATAATATTTTTATACATAACGGTTCTTGATGATTGTCTTTACGAATTCATCATTATTTCTTGTCTTGGTGAACAGGTCAAGTATTCTTTCTGCAGCTTCATCTGTCTTAAGGCTGTTAAGGGCTTTCCTCATTATGTCTACTGCCTCAAGTTCTTCCTTATCAAGAAGAAGGTCTTCTCTTCTTGTACCCGACTTGGCTATGTCTATTGCCGGGAATACTCTCTTCTCGGATAACTTTCTGTCAAGTACAAGTTCCATATTACCTGTTCCCTTGAATTCCTCAAATACTACGTCATCCATTTTACTTCCTGTTTCAACAAGTGCTGTTGCAAGTATTGTAAGACTTCCGCCTTCTCTCATATTACGTGCTGCACCAAAAAATCTCTTAGGCATATGGAGTGCCGCCGGGTCAAGACCACCTGATAATGTACGTCCACTTGCCTGAACTGTCATATTATAGGCTCTTGCAAGTCTTGTAATACTATCCAGAAGAATAATTACGTCCTGCTTCTGTTCTACAAGTCTTTTAGCTCTTTCTATAACCATCTCAGATACTCTCTTGTGTCTTTCCGGAAGTTCATCAAATGTTGAATATATTACCTCTACGTTATCACCTGTTATTGACTCTTTAATATCTGTAACTTCCTCTGGTCTTTCATCAATAAGAAGAATCATAAGGTGCATTTCCGGGTTGTTCTTAGTAACCGCATTGGCAATCTGCTTAAGAAGTGTTGTCTTACCTGACTTAGGCTGTGATACTATCATACCACGCTGCCCCTTGCCTATAGGTGATATAAGATCAACCATTCTCATCGCTATTGTATTGGAATTCCTCTCAAGATGAATTCTTTCATTAGGAAAGATTGGTGTGAGCGTTTCAAACGCCTTTCTTCTCTGTGCAACAACCGGATTAAGTCCATTTACAGACTCAACATACATTATTGCGGAGAACTTCTCAGCCTGTGTCTTGGCTTTCTTAGGTCCTCTTATTATATCACCTGTCTTTAAGTTAAATCTTCTTATCTGTGATGGTGCTACATACACATCATTCTCGCCAGGAAGAAAATTCTCACATCTTATAAATCCGTAGCCTTCCTGTAATACTTCAAGTATTCCATCCGCCATCTCTGGCTCTTTTGCTTCATCATAAGAAGCCTTACCTTCATTAACTGTATGCTCCTGATATGTACGTTCCTGATATTGACGCTCCTGATATGGGCGTTTCTCATATCTTTCGTTCTGGTGCTGTCTGTGATTATTATTCACCGATTCATTATTATTGGTATTATTTATTACTTCATTATTAGTATTAGCTGTTTCAGAATTATTAACTGTCCGTTCAGTAACAGTATTAACAGTTGCCTCATTATCAGTATATCCCACAGTACTCTCATTTTCCTCTGCTGCAATAATAGCATCAATAAGCTCACTCTTTCTCATAGCAGATATGTTCTTTATCTTCTTATCTTTTGCAAAATCTCTTAATACGCTTACTGAAAGTGTTTCTAATTTCTCACGCATCTAAACCTCCTTACTTATTCCAGTATTTATTGATTATAAAAATGCTATTACCCATAAATACCGGATATACACTATGATTAAATCTAATATCAATTGTAAAATAACTATATATAACAAATTAATCTGGGAAACGATACGAATATGTATCTTAGATTTCGTAATTTATTATACATTATTTTTCCCAAAAATAAAAGACTTATATTGATGATAATTTCAGCTTGTGTTATTATATAGTCTATATGATTATTTAATAATATTATTCACGAAAGGAACATATATCTTATGACTAATGCAGAAAAAGCTTTACAGCTTCATAAAGAATGGAATGGTAAATTTGAAACAACTCCTAAGATGAGTATTACAACAAGGGAAGACCTTGCTTTAGCATATACTCCTGGTGTAGCAGAACCTTGTAAGGTTATTGCCAAAGATAAAGAAGCCGCTTATACATATACAATAAAGTCTAACACTATTGCTGTTGTATCTGACGGAAGTGCCGTTCTTGGTCTTGGAAATATCGGTGCACACGCCGCTATGCCTGTTATGGAAGGTAAAGCTGTGTTATTCAAATCATTTGGTGGTGTTAATGCAGTTCCTATCTGTCTTGATACTCAGGATACGGAGGAGATTATTAAGACTGTTGTTAATATTGCACCTGCATTTGGCGGCATTAATCTTGAAGATATATCGGCTCCAAGATGCTTTGAAATAGAAAGCCGCTTAAAAGAGCTTCTCGATATTCCTGTATTCCACGATGACCAGCACGGAACAGCTATCGTTGTATTAGCTGGTATTATCAATGGTTTAAAGGTTACAGGAAAGACAAAGGAAGAATGTAAGGTTGTAATAAATGGTGCTGGTTCTGCCGGTGTTGCTATTACTAAGCTTCTTCTTACCTACGGCTTTAAAAATGTTACTATGTGCGACAAATCTGGTATTCTTTCTAAGAATAGTGAAGGTCTTAACTGGATGCAGAAATCTATGATGGACGTTACTAACCTTGAAGGTAAGACTGGTTCACTTGCTGATGCTTTAGCCGGTGCTGATGTATTCGTAGGTGTATCTGCTCCTAATATCGTTACTGCTGATATGGTTAAGACTATGAATAAGGATGCTATTATATTTGCTATGGCTAACCCTGTTCCAGAGATTATGCCAGATGTTGCGAAAGCCGCTGGTGCAAGAGTTGTCGGTACAGGCCGTTCAGATTTTCCTAATCAGGTTAATAATGTTATTGCATTCCCTGGTATATTCAAGGGTGCATTACAGGGACGTGCTACACAGATAACTGAGGAGATGAAGCTTGCAGCAGCTTTAGCAATTGCTAACCTTATTCCAGATTCAGAACTTTCAGATACTAATATTTTACCAGAAGCATTTGACCCTAAGGTAACCGATGTTGTTGCCAAAGCCGTTATGGACTTAATTAAGTAATATATGTTACCATATTACTATTCCCTTAACGAATTTCTTCAAAAAGAATATGGCCATAAGCTTTACAAATTAGCCCTGAACGGTGGAATGACTTGCCCTAACCGTGACGGGCTAATTGATACAAAAGGATGTATATTCTGTAGTGCCGGAGGTTCAGGCGACTTCGCAGGCGGCAGAAAATCCGATATGGATATTAACACACAGATAGATAATGCCAAAGCATTAATAAAGAACAAATATAATGGCGGTCATTTTATCGCCTATTTCCAGTCCTTTACTAATACTTATGCTGATATAGATTATCTGCGTAATCTTTATATGCCGGTTATCAGGCGTGATGACATAGACATTTTATCTATAGCTACAAGACCTGACTGCATAGATGATAAAGTTCTTGATTTATTAGCTGAGCTTTCCTTAATAAAACCTGTATGGGTTGAATTAGGCTTACAGACTACCAACGAGAACACTGCCCGTTATATAAGGCGTGGGTATCCTCTTAAGACATTTGATGAGTGTGTAAGCACTCTTCGTTCTATTGGAATACGTCCAATTGTCCATATGATAGCAGGGCTTCCCAATGAAAATATGACTGATATGTTAAATACTGCTGACTACATCGCACACTGTGGTGCATCAGGAATTAAGATACAGCTTTTACATATTTTACAAGGTACTGACCTTTGCCAGGATTATGATAAAGGTCTTTTTAATGTGCTTTCACTAGAAGAATATATGGATATTGCAGGACAGATAATAACTCATCTGCCACCTGATATGGTTGTCCATAGAATAACGGGCGATGGTCCCAAATCAATACTTAAAGCTCCTTTATGGAGTTCTAACAAGAAGCTTGTATTGAACTCACTCAATAAACACTTCAAAGATAATAATATTTATCAAGGACGGAACTATGTATGAATACCGATTCGACAACGCTTTATAAGCTGATGATTTTGTATATGTTAAGCAAGGTCAATTTTCCGCTTTCCAATGTACAGATATCAACTTTTATGCTCGATAATGAATATACTTCATATTTTACATTTCAGGAAACAATTAATTCATTAGTTGAAGATTCCTTTATCCAGCAAATGAATTACAGAAACAGTACACAGTACAAACTCACACAGGAAGGCGAAGATACTGTAGCGTTTTTCTATACTAAGATTTCACCTGCAATACGTGAAGATATTGATTCATATCTTGCAAGGAACAAATACGAACTAAAATCCGAGGTTGGAACTACTTCTGACTACTATCGTACTACCAATGGAACTTATATCGCACATCTTCTGGTTAAAGAAGGGGACAGCACACTTATTGAGCTTAACCTTGGAGTACCTTTAGAAGACCAGGCTAAAGATATGTGTGACAAATGGAAAGACTCAAGCCAGGATATATATGACTTTATAATGCACAGACTTTTATAATTATAATGAGGATTAATATGGATAATTGCAAATACAGACATATTCTATTCTTAAGTTATAAAGATATATGCTACAACTCAACATCATATTTTGAACAGCGTATATCAGAAGAACTCATCAATGCTGGTATTAAAGTTACACATCTTAATATTCCAAAGCCAGCCAAAGGTTTAAGTGGCACATTAGCTGATACAGCATATATGTTGCTTAAGCCTTATTTTAACGCAGATTTAGATGCCATAATTGATATTAATACGACTATTCCCTGTATTAAATATAACAATGGATACATTCTTAATAATTTTGATATTCCTGTATGGCATTACATTCTTGACCACCCACTCTACCACTATAAGGCTCTTAAAGTGCAGCTTAACAATTACAATGTAATATGCCTTGATACATTTCACGCAAAGCTAATCAGGGAAAGTTTCCCACATATCAGGGAAGTAAAGGTTATTCCGTTAAGTGCTGATGAATATTCCATCAGTAATATTTCTAAAAAATACTGTCAGGACAATATGGCTGATACTAATTCAGACAGCAGCTACAACACTTTATCATACCATAAATGTAGTAAACGTGCGGTAAAACTGCTATTTACAAGCACTTACACTGACCCTGTAAAGGTTGCACTTTTATATAACAAAAGTGGCTTAAATATTCAAAATAATAATATTAACGATAAAGATATCAACGATAATAGCACTAAAAATACACTAATTAAGGATATAGATAATGATTATCTGCTTAATGCACTTCTTAATAATCCTTCATTTACGCAGGAGAAAGCCGTCCAATATCTTAGAAGCCTTAATATATTAGACAATTCTTCTTCAACAATACAATATCTTCACAATAATTTCCTAATAGATGTATATCTGCAATGTATTATCCGTGAGGAGATTATAAGCACAATAATTAAAAACAGAATTCCAATAACTATATACGGACACGGCTGGGATGCTTTTGCCGATAAATGTGATATCTTAATTCCCGAGTACACTAAGTATCTTGATATACGAAAGGAAGTTACTTATAACAGGCTTCCAGCCATATATTCAAATGCACGTCTGTCTTTAAACCAGATGCCCTGGTTTAAAGGCGGTATGCACGACAGAATTCCACTTGCACTTATGAATGGCTGTCTTTCATTGACTGACGCAAGCACCTATTTAACTGATATTCTGAATATTGGTGAAAATGAAGGTGTATACACATACTCTCTTGAAAATATCGAAGCTGTGCCTGATATCATTATGGATATTCTAAATAACACAGCTGATGATAATTGTGTTCCTGAAATTATTAATTCATTATCCGATAAAGATTGTGTTCTGGAAAATATTAATTCATTGTCTGATAATGCAAGAGCTTACGCACATAAGCATTTTTCCTGGAAATGCTGGGTAGATAAATTTTTAGATTAATATTAATATATTTAAGAAAGCCGCCTTACAAGTAGTTCATTGATTAACTGAGCCAGCAATTGTTATTTATCATATAACAATTACTGTATTATCAAATTCCTGCCTGCAAGACGGCTTTTATTATTAAATTGGTTGATACTGTTTAGTTAAGCGTATCAGCAGTTTAAAAATGTCATTATTAGATTTATCTAATATATGGCTTTTACCTAGTTGCCACCCTGTGACATCTGTTCTTCCTGCTTTCTGATCATTTTCTTAACCATATTACCACCTACAGAACCAGCCTCAGCGGAAGTAAGGTCACCATTGTAGCCTTCCTTTAAGTTGACACCGATTTCTGATGCTACTTCCATCTTAAATCTGTCGAGTGCATCCTGTGCATTCTTCTTAGTCTTTGATGAAGTTGAACTTGAATTTGAACTAGCCATAATAAACCTCCGTCCTTATGTCCTTAGACATATTCTTTATTAGATAAGCTTCATTGCTTATCTTGGTATTATTATGTGCTTATACCGTCTGTTTATTATACCAATTTATGGAAGATATCTTTCATATATCTTAAAACCGTCAAATATTACATACCAGCGGTTGCCTGCCGCAGCCATAACTGTTACATATTCTTTTCCATCTTTTTCTGCAAAATTAACAAGACAGTTATGGGCTTCATCTGTATAGCCCGTCTTTCCTGCCTTAATGGTTACTCCCGGCACTTCATTACCGACCATTCTTGAGAACATTGTGCTTGTAAGATGTATTCCCTCAGGGTGCTGTGGTGTAGACGCAGTTGTATACTGGTATGTTCCAAGAACCTTTGCACACACCTCATTACTCATAGCATATTCCATAATCATTGCCATCTCTGCCGGCGTTGTATACTGATTAACATCGTGAAGTCCTGACGGATTGCAGAAATGTGTATTCTTCAATCCCATTTCTTCGCATTTCTCATTCATAAGCTTAACGAATTCTTCTTCTGAACCAGCAGTTATCTGTGCTATTCCGTATGCCGCATCTGCTCCTGAGGGAAGTGCAAGTCCATATAATAAATCATTGGCTGTCACTTCTTCATCAACACTAAAACCTGCAACTGATGCCTGCTGTATATACAGATTATTAAGCTCTTCAAAACCAAAACGGTACGTTTTATTCAAATCCTGTATATTCTCAACTGCTATTATAAGTGACATTACCTTTGTCATAGAGGCTGGATATATTCTTGTATCTGCCTGTTTGCCTGCAATAAGCTGGTTATTGGTAACATCAAGAAGTGCCACATAAGGTGACTGTATATCACCATCAAGCATTTCCTTATAGTCTGGTGACTTTGCAGCATACTTAAATACCGGTTCCTGCTGTATAACTGTTATATTATTATCTTCTATAACATTATCTGTAAGCACTGCCTGCTGTTGTGCATTACCATCATCTGCGTGCGAACTTATTGCTTTAACTGACTTGGTGACGACAACCGATATTACTAACAGTAATATAGCTGCAAATAAATTTCTCTTGATAAGTCTTATCTGTGCCTGTCTTTTTCTCTTCATTGCCATAGCCTTCTTCTTTCTTGCTCTATTGGCTCTGACAGCTTCATCATAATCTAAATACTCACTCATACTGCCCCCAGATACAATTAATCATTAATATACTGTGTACTGACAGCAAGTTCATCGGCTAATTCTTTACCCCTAATAAGAGTAACAAGTTCAAGTCCTAAATCAACAGAAGTTCCCATTCCTCTTGAAGTTGTTATATTACCATCTGTAACAACTCTCTCTGTCTTAGGTGCAACCTCAGCCCCTTCTAACATATCTTCAAAGCCCGGGAAAGCTGTTGCTCTCTTTCCTTTAAGGAAGCCTAACTTTCCAAGTACGCTTGGTGCGGCACATATTGCGGCAATTCTGCCACCAGCTTCATTATGCACCTTAAGCATATCAATAAGCTTGTCACAATCATAATATGTCTTGTGTCCCGGTCCTCCTGGGAGGAAGCATACATCTTCATCGTTACAGTTAATATCTTCAATAAGCTTATCAGCTTCAACTATAATATTCTGTGCACTTTTTACTGATTTATTACCAGTAATTGATACAGTGTCAACACCTATATTCGCTCTTCTTAATATATCTATAACTGCAAGTGCTTCTACAGTTTCAAATCCATCTGTTAAAAAAGCTAAAACTTTCATTTATTAATCTCCATTTCTACTAAATGTCTTAATCTACCGATATTTTATAAAATGTTATTTATTAGCGTATTGTTTTTATAAAATTTTAATTAAATCAATTTATTTTATAGTATATCACTTTTTGTTATTTCATACCATACTTTATAACACTTTAATTACAACTTTAATTCAATTATAACTGATTATTTTTTAGTCAAGCTGAAAACATTTTTATCATTATGTCTTGTGGTTTTGAATACTATGTGTTATCATATATAAATAAATATTTGAATGTTGGAGGCACATATGTTTAAACTTATAAGTGATACTTCATGTGACTGGATTAAGGAGTACGCAGAAGAACATAATGTTACATTAGTTCCGTTATATACTACATTTGACGGACAGACTTATTATAAAGAGCAATTTGAAATCAGCTATGATGAATTCTATAGAAAAATGACAGATGAGAACGCATTTCCTAAATCTTCTCTTCCTTCTATTCAAGATTATGTTGATGCATTTATGCCATCAGTTGAGGCTGGTGTACCTATTATATGCTGTTGTATAACAACATATTTCTCTGGTTCATACAACTCAGCCTGCACTGCAAGGGATATGATTATTGAAGATTATCCGGATGCTAAGATTACCGTTATCAATTCCTTACAGAATTCAGCTTCTATGTCTTTATTCGTATATGAAGCTATGTGTATGAGAGATGCTGGATATTCTTATGAAGATACAGTTAAGAAGCTTGAAGCTATGCGTCCTTTTGGAAGAATTATATTCACAACAGAATCTCTTGATTACTTAACTAAAGGTGGACGTCTTGTAAAGACAGCTACTATGATTACAAGCAAGTTAAATCTTCGCCCTATTATTATTATGAAGGGTGGGGAAATAGGCGTTGGCGGTTTCTTTAGAACAAGAAAGAAAGCTAAAGCAAAGGTTATCGAATTATTATGCAAGCATTTTCAGGAGTCAGGACTTAATATCAATGATTATGATATAACAGTTGGATATTGTACTAACCCTGAAGAAGCAAGTGAATACAGAAAAGAAGTTGAGGAAGCTATAAGCACTAAGCTTCTAGAGTCAGGAGTTGAATTCAAGACACGTATCGGTGTTGTTACTTCGTGCCATACAGGTCCTACTGCACTTGGGGTTGCACTTATGCCTAAGTTTGATAGATTTGAGGCTTAATTAGGAGGGCTTCAAATATAAATAATGTGTCATTTGATGATTGATTTCTACCTTTATTGGGTGGCGGACGGACGTAAAATGGTGGGTGAATACACGCTGTGATGAGCGGACGAACGGGTGACACAGCTACGGTATTGTATGAAGACAATTGGATATTCTAAGCCTTTCTTATTTAGGTGGTGAGGACGGACGCATACGCTCCTATTCGCCATCGTGGCTCAGTAGTCGCTTGGCAGGACACCGTGTCCTGCCATTGCTGGTTTATGGGGAAGAAAGGCTAAGAATATCTCAGTTGTCTTTATAAATCATCCTCTTTAGCTGTGTCACCCGCCCGCCTCGCTCATCGCATTGCGTATTCGCTCACCATTTTGCTGGTTGTATCATTATGTACGCTGACTTATCATCGGAACAGCATAACTCTTACATATAGTTCTGGCTTTCCTCTAAATTATGAAGCTCTATACAACTACGGCTGTACAGCTGTTGCATTTTATCGCAATACAGGCAGGGGAGGGGCTTGCTGATGGCGGGGTGTGGTGCTGTGTTTTATAAGACAATTGGCGAATATTCCAAGCTATTCTTACAATAAACAGCAATGGCAGGACACGATGTCCTGCCAAGCGACTACTGAGCCACGATGGCGAATAGGAGCGTATGCGTCCGTCCTCACCACCTGCATTAAGAATAGCTTAAGAATATCCAATTGTCTTATTACACAGCACCGCACCCCGCCATCAGCAAGCCCGCTCCCCTGCCGTCCGTAATAAAATATAACCCAAACCTATACCACCACAGTTGTATAAGCTTCACAAAAATTATAACGCCTTAATTCTCTCAAGTGCCTTAACAGTATTCTCATAAGATCCAAATGCTGTAAGTCTGAAGTATCCTTCACCGCTTGGTCCAAATCCTGAACCTGGTGTACCTACTACATTAGCTTTCTCTAAAAGATAATCAAAGAATTCCCAAGATGTCATCTTATCCGGAGTCTTTAACCAGATATATGGTGCATTAACACCACCTGATACTGTATAACCCGCTGACTTTAAGCCTTCAAGAATAGTCTTTGCATTATTCATATAATATGCAATCTGTTCTCCTGTCTGTTTCTGTCCTTCTTCTGTATATACAGCCTCTCCTGCTCTCTGGATAATGTATGGAGCACCGTTAAACTTAGTGCCATGTCTTCTTGCCCAGAGGCTGTGAAGCATAACATCTCCACTCTTTAAATCCTTAGGAATAACTGTGAAACCAAGTCTTGTACCTGTAAATCCTGCATTCTTAGAGAATGAACGAAGTTCTATGGCACAAGTTCTTGCTCCTTCACATTCATATATTGTATGTGGTACATTTTCTTCTGAAATATATGATTCGTAAGCTGCATCATATATAATAACTGCACCTACCTTGTTAGCATAGTCAACCCATCTTTGAAGTTCATCTTTAGTTATTGTTGAACCTGTTGGGTTATTAGGAAAACAAAGATATATAATATCAGGTGTTTCCTTGGGAAGTTCTGGTGCAAAGTTAGTCTCTGCTGTACAAGGCATATAGATAACATTGCTCCACTTCTGCTGTTCTGGAATATAATCACCTGTTCTGCCAGCCATAGCATTAGTATCTACATATACCGGATATACAGGGTCACATACTGCAATCTTATTATCAACCGAGAAGATGTCTCCGATATTACCTGAATCAGACTTAGCTCCATCACTTACGAATATTTCATCAGCAGATATATCTGCACCTCTCTTCTTATAGTCGTGCTCTACAATAGCATTTCTTAAGAACTCATAACCAAGATCTGGGGCATATCCGTGGAATGTCTCTGCCTTACCCATCTCATCAACTGCATTATGTAATGAATCAATAACTACTGGTGCAAGTGGAAGTGTAACATCTCCGATACCAAGGCGGATAATCTCCTTGTCTGGGTTAGCTGCACTGTAAGCACTTACCTTCTTGGCAATTGTTGAAAACAGATAACTTCCTGGAAGCTTTAAATAATTCTCATTAATCTTAAACATTCTTCTCTCTCCTTATCCTATACATAAATCATTTGCAAGTATTATACACTACTATTATTCTAACAACAATATAAAGGATAATAAACCTAATAATAATAACCGTTACTATACATTTACCGCTATGTCCCAAGATAAAATCTTAATAATCTTTCATATTCTTCATTAATTGCAAGCACAATGTTATTATCTCCGTGTGTGTTATCAGGATGATATATTTTCAACAAATCTTTGTAACGTTTCTTAACAGAGTCAGTATCATTAACACCTTTAAAGAATATCTTGACATTTTCTGCATCAGCCATAGTTCTTCGTGCTTCGCGATACACCTTATCCCTGTACATAAGCTTTTCTCTGTTAAACCTCTCCTTGTCAATTGCAAGCTGTCTTGTCTCTTTTTCAAGTATAGTCCACTTCTGATCAAATAAAGACTGCTGGCTCTCAAGCTGTTTCTTCATAAGCTGGTTCTTTCTCTGCTGGCTTCTTAACATACCCTTCTGTATATCAATAAGCTGTCTGTCCTCTTCAAGAGACTGGCTTAATTCATTCAATCTTATATTCTCTTTGAACAGAAATTTCTTCTGTTGTTGTTCACTAAGAGTTTCAAACTTTTTCTCATCCATAAACAACCCTCTCTAATAATTACTTTGCACTATGAAACCAGAACACCTTAACAGGCTGACATCCCTCTTTGGTTCTTATCGTATGGGCCACTCCTGCGAGTGCAACAAATGAATCACCCGCCTTAATCGGAAATACCAGATCATCAAGCTTGGCATACCCCTCTCCTTCTAACACATAAAAGCCTTCCTGGTCATTATGCACGCCTGGTTTATCTGAAAATTCATTAGAAGCATATATTGTTGTTCCTGAAGCACACCCATTAGTACAGCCATTCTCTGCTGTAAGGAATCTGTGTGTTCTGCTGTCCGCTCCCTGTGTACTGATAACTTCTTCCATAGTTACATATGGCTTCATAATCTAATCCTCCTATTAAACAAAATGGAGTCAATGCCTGAACACCGACCCCACTTGACTTTATATAATTAATTATTATCTGTTCTTATATGCAAGCATCTCTGTATAAGCAAGAAGAAATGGTCCAACACCCTTAGCATCATCTTCAACGATTGGCTCTGACATATAATAATCATATGTACCTGGTCTGTTACCCTTGCCACCAAGTCCTGCTACAAGACAGATGCCACCAAGTGACATCTCACCATCTTTAATGTTAAGATATTTATCACATATTCCATTAATAGCTTTTTCTGCATATTCTCTATAGTTTTCTGGAAGATATCCTAATCTTACACCCTTAAGAATTGCATATGCCATAATCGAGCTTCCACTTGTCTCAAGATAGTTCTTCTCCATACCACCATAATTAACTACCTGATACCACATTCCGCTTTCATCCTGATACTTAAGCATTGAATCCATAAGTTCAACAAATGCGTCCTCAAGCATCTTACATTCTGCATCATACTTGTGGTCTGAATTATCAACCTTATCAAGAGTGTCAAGTAATGCCATAGCATACCATCCGCTTGCTCTCAGCCAGCAATGCTGTGAAAGTCCTGTAACCTTGTCACACCAGAATGCTTCCCTGCTGACATCAATAGCATGATAATATAATCCATTAAGAGGATTCTTCATATTCTCAATAACATACTTGAACTGTGCAAATATATCTGGATAATTCTTTCTATTATTAAACTTAGTCTCATATTCAAGGTAAAATGGCTGTCCCATATACATACCATCAAGCCATACCTGATTAGGATATATATCCTTATGCCAGAAAGATCTTGCTTCATTGTTACATCTAGGCATAATCTCAATCTGTGAATATACTAAATCAATTGCCTTTCTATACTTTTCTTTACCTGTAAGGTCATAAAGTTCAAATAAAGTCTTACCAGCATTGACATTATCAATATTCTTCTCTCCAATGTTGTATCCATCTATTGTTCCATCTTCGTGAACTCTGTAATCGATAAAATTATCTGCGAACTTAAGATACTTCTCATCCTTAGTCACATCATACATCTGAAGCACAGCCTTAATCATAACTCCATCAATATAATTCCAGTTAGACTTAAGACCCTGTCTTATCTTTTCAATATTCCACATAGGTGCTTCTGGTGTGCTCTTTTCGAGCAATTCATCAATATACTTTACAATAATATCCATCACGTTTCTCCTTAACATTCTCAATTTGTTATAATTGTATCAAATTCCGTCCAATTTTACAACATTTTTTGTCATAAAATACAATTTGTTTATAGATTTATTATACCTAAACTCTCTTGTCGTATTCTGTCAGAAAAGGTAACTGATTAATATTTTCTAAAGAATTAATAGCAGATAACAGCATTATCAGGAACAACAGCTTTATATGATACTCCCATACCATCGGTATTTCTGATAATTGAAGTAACTGTATTGACATTGCCAGCTTTGATATATTCAAGCTTAATATTCATTCCTGCCTCATATCTTATAATGTCAATATTGTCCGCAGCATTAACATCATATATATCATTGTGTCCGTCAAGCATAATATACATATGTGTGTTGCCATCAGCTACAACAGGCATAATCTTTGATATAACACCTGTTACACTTTCTGTGTTAGTAATCTCCTGCGTAGATTTATCAACAATTCCATTATCCTTAAGAAGCTGGATATAATTAGATTCACATTGAAGAACAGAATCACCAATTGCCACATTCTGGTACTTCTCTATGTTAAGCATTGCATAACATTTTACAAGCCCTGCATCATCTTTTAATGCCATAAAATATGTCGGCTGTCCACTTACATTAATTAAAAGTGGAAATGTCGCTTTATATCCAAGATTCTGCACCCGTCCTTTGGCTGAATCCATAGCCGAATATTCCTCAGCTCCCGAAACCTCATAATAACGTGTCTCCATTGTACGCTGGTTCATAAGCACAAATCCTACATTGGAATTATCCTGTCCAACTGATGTGATTCCTGTATATACCCACACATCGTCCTCAAGTGCTATATAATTATAACCATCCGTTGTCTTAAGGCAGTCCCTCTGGCTTAAAATACTGTTAATAAATCCATGCTTAAGACTTCCGTTATAATCATACAAATCAATAAGAAGCTCTGCTGAATACACTTTATCAACCCACGTTGGAACATCTTCCACCTTATAATCTGTCATTTCGCCTGTAACTGCATTACAAAGCACAACCCTGCCTACTGTCTGTCCGCCAAACAGTCCTATATTAAACTTCTTAACAGGGCATACCCAGTAAGGCGTTCCCTCATCATCAATCTCGAAGTTAATACTATCAAAAATATATGTTGGATATGCAAATCTTAAATGCCTGTATATATATCTTGAAAAATGATCCGACTCCGAATACTTAATCCCCTCTGAAAGCCTTACACATTCAGCCTCCTGTGTTGTCATATCAATTCTTATATATGCTGGAATACCCTTCTTATAGTTAGCAAACCATTTAATAAGATTGCCATATTCAAGTGGTGTAACCCTGACTGGCTTTTCTTTATAATTAATCTGGGAATACATATCCGCAACTTCATACTGGGAAACCATATCAACCATAGTTCCCATTACTCTTGTTCCTATTATTGAAGCTGACTCCTTATCAAGCAGTGGAATCTGGTCATACGAAACTTCCCTGATATCATCTGTAAAGCTTCTGTTCTCCACTGTTAAGAGATTCCGGTACTTTGCCGCATTAATTATTGGCGAAGATAATACATTGCCAACTACATATACAACAACAAATGCAATCGTAACATTAAGAAGCACCTTAAATATAATACTACCTGCCTTAGTCTTAAATTCAAAATGAGGGACTTTTATTGTATTATTATTAATGTCTTTATATCTGGTGCTTCCCTCCTTATGATTCATTATCCACTGGGCAATTGTAATTATTATCATAACAAATATAATAAATCCCCAAAATCCCTGTGAATGTATATTAATTGCCGGTAGCTTGATATAGTAATACACTGCTGCAACAACAATAACAACAAACGCCATAATAAGCTTCAATCCATTACTGACTTTCTTCATATACTCTTACCTTTCCTCTTAATTCAATATGCTATGTTAAAATTGTATTAAACTGCAAAGCATTTAACCAATCCATATAAAATCATAGACATATATGCTTATTTTTATAATCTTAATATTAATCTTAACATATATTTTATTGACAATCCATAATTTTAGTATAAAAATGATAATTGGAAAATATATGCTATAAAGGATGGTAACTAAAGTGAAAACAGGAATTGTATTTGAGGGCGGCGCATTCAGAACCATATTTTCTTGTGGTGTTATGGACGCTCTTGTTGAAAATGATATTATGCCAGATTATATGATTGGTGTATCTGCCGGTGCGGCATACGGCGTATCAATGGCTTCAAAACAGCCCCGCCGTAATCTTGATGTACTTATGAAATACCGCAATGACAAAAGATATCTCGGTCTTAGTAATATGATTGATAAAGATAACAAGTCTATCTATGGATTGGAATTCTCCTATGAAACAATCCCTAATGAACTTAATCTGTTTGATTATGATGCTTTTAAGCAGTATAAGGGCGATTTCTACTGTGTAGTTACTAATCTTCTTACCGGTCAGCCTGAATATATGAAATACACCGGTGATGACAGGACTAACACCGTGCTTAAAGCTACCTGTGCACTGCCTATGCTGTTTCCGCCAATTATTATTAACGATGTTCCTTATATGGACGGCGGCTTATCAGACTCAATACCTTATCTTAAAGCCATTGAGGACGGTTGTGACAGAATAATTGTCGTTCTTACAAGACAGTCAGGCTACACTAAGACAATTTCACGCTCTACTAAGGCTATTGCATATTCTTATAGAAACCAGTACCCTAAGCTTACAGAAACTATGCTTACAAGAGCCAGCCGCTACAATGAAAGCCTAAAAGGTCTTGACCAATATGTTAAAGAGGGACGTATCATAACTATACAACCTACAACAAGCAAGGGCTTTTCTCGTCTTGAAAAGGATAAGAACAAAATCCTTTCTATGTACAATGACGGCTACAACCAGTGCTATGAACTGCTGGATACCATCAAAGAATTCTATGGAATTAAATAATTCCACATAATCCGCTTATTATTAATGTATACACTCTGTTTATTCTTCAGAAAATGGAGTGCATACATTAACATCTTAATAATTCCCGCATACAAAGTCTTTCACTATTCCTATCGCTTCCCTGACCATATAATTAACAAACAACACATCATCGCTCCCGCTTGCTATTCCACTTACATGTGTCAAGCCTTGTCCCTTAGCTAAAAGCTTAGACCTGAATATATGGAAATTATTCGTTGCAATGCCTACCGGAGAGCTGAAATCTGAAATGTATTGTACGGAATATTTCATATTCTCATTAGTATCTGTTGACTTATCTTCCATAATTATTCTATCACTATCTATACCTCTTTCGCATAGATATTCATACATTGCAAGTGCTTCTGTCTTATTCTCGCCACGTCCTTGTCCACCCGATACTATTATCTTACATTCTGTATTAATACATGCGTAATCATAGGCAGAGTCAAGTCTTCTTTTAAGTGAACGTGTTATTCGGTCGCCTCTTATCTGACAGCCAAGCACTATTACATATTCACAATTATAATCTGGCTTTTGCTTCATACTTATAACTATAAGGCTCTCAAGTATTGCAAATATAACAAATCCTGTTATTATGACAACTCTTACAATATTCTTGACAAGCTGTGGGATATCTATAATTCCTTTGGCATCTAGTGTTCCTGCTATGTATAAGCCTGCAAAGAAAATTGTACCTAAAAGCCATATCCATATAAATGAAGATTTACGACCTGCATATGATACACATAGTATATAGTAGGCAAGGCATATTATGGATAAAATTAAGCATATATATCTCATATGTGGTTTCACTTAGTGCTCCTTTACTGTTTGGTGGATTGTTTCTTAATTTAATGTTTGGTGGCGGACGGACGTTAGGTAACTTTACTATATTACCGCTGGGCACGCTTTCGCTGCTTGTAGCCGTAGCGGACACTAAGCGGCTAAAGGACAGACGCTAAGTGCCGACGGCTGCAAAAGCACCCAGCTTGCAATATAGTAAAGTCATATAACTGGATAGCGGCTGTATTTAATGGAAATAATCCGGAGGGCCGCTTTACAGGTTTTAGAAATCTTTGATTTCTAAAACCTGCTCGCTATTTACTATCGGGGTATAACTAAATAAGATAAAAATTGCTTTGTCAAAACACAATAATTTCTTATTAGCTATACCTGATTAATTTATTAGTTATAATCATACAGATATTTTGTCTTTTTGTCTATTTTTTGATAATTAATTGTATTGACACTGGTTTTAAAGATTTATACACTTTAATTAATACAATTAATATGTCTGATTTCCTCATATTTAAAAGTGAGTGTCAGGCAGGAAAAGGAGTTTTTATGTTTAAATATAATAAAGATGTTATACCTACTGATTGTGAACCAGGAGTCACACGCAAAATTCTCTGTTATTCTGATGACCTTATGATGTGCGAGATTACTTTTAAGAAAGGCTCTAAGGGGAACTTTCATAAGCACGAACATTTACAGATTACTTATATTGCCAAGGGAAGCTTTGAATTTACAATTGGTGGCGAAACCAAGATTGTAAATCAAGGCGACAGTGTGTATATGCCATCTAATGTTGAGCACGGCGTTACCGCACTTGAAGACGGCATACTTGTCGATGTGTTCAATCCTATGCGAAAAGATTTTCTTGCTTAAGCTCATTACAATTAATGTATTGGATTTTAGACCCTTTTCGTGCGGGTGCACATAATCGTCACATAGTGTCTTTTATGTAATATACCATATAATTAAATAAAACTGCGGGACATACATAAATGATACTCAAATATCATCTATATAATATATCCCGCAGTTTTTATGTTCTTAAAATATTATCGCAATAATTTAACAATATTCTTAGTATCAATTAAACTGCCTACCACCACTGATATCTGTAACAGACAATTACCTATTAACCGTTATATTAAGAAATGCATCCTGTCCGATATTCTTTACGCTCTTTGGCACTGTTATCTCTTTAATTCCACTTGACATAAATGCCGCATAGCCTATATTTTCCAAACCATCTGGAAGTATCACCTCTGTAAGATTAGTACAGCCTGAAAAAGCATATGTACCAATGTTCTTAACTGATGATGGTATTGTCACACTCTTAAGATTGGTATTGTTATAAAATACACCTGAGGCAATTGTTACAACTCCATCTTTAATAGAGTAATTCTCTTTATTCTGGTCAGCTTCATAAAGAATATTATTGACAATTATATCATTAGAGTCCTTTAACTTTTCTGCCCTCCATCTGGTTTCAGTAAATGCGTGTGTGCCTATATCTTCAACTGACTCTGGTATGACTATTTCTTCAAGGTTATAACAAGATAAAAAAGCATTTGAAGATATGTAGGTTATACCCTGCTCTATAGTTACTTTTTTAATCATCGTATCGTCCCTGAATGCACCATCGCCTATTGTGGATACACTTTTACCGTCAAGAACTGCTGGAACAACAAGTTCATCTTCCGACCTGCCCTTATCTGTAAGAGCAGTAATTGTAAGCGTTCCGTCTTCATTCTCTGTATACTGGTAAAGAGCAATTTTAATATTCTTTCTACCACAGCCTGATATTGCTAATAACATAATAAGTATCAAGCCTGCCACCAACATTTTCTTATGTATCTTCATTAACAGCCTCCCTTAGCCCACATATAGCAGAATGCCTGTGTTCTTGCCGCAAATCTGCAATTCTTAAGAAGTTCTTTCACTTCTTCTTTAGTGTACCACGAAGCTGTTATTTCTTCCATAGTTGATGTACTTTTAGAAAATGTTCCTTCTGCCTTTCCAATGACTACCTGATTAGTTTCATTTGAAAAACCTATTGCACTGTAGCTGTCATAAAGCTTATCATCAATCCTTATAAGATTAAGTCCTGTTTCTTCCTTCAGCTCTCTCTTAGCCGCAACCTCCGCCGTTTCGCCCTCATCAATAAGTCCCGCCGGGAAATTGTATACATAATCTCCTACGGACATTCTGTATTCCTTATTGATAAGTATTTTCCCGCCATCAATATCTGTCGCAACTATAACAACCCCGTCAGGTCTGTCATTATGAAGGTCAGCCAATGAACTCACATTATCATTACGGCTTATTATTTCATATACCTTGGTTCTGTTATCCTCTGTTGTATATGTAATATCATATCTGTTAATAAAATGTCCGTCTAAAACCTTCTTGATACCTTCAAATCTCATTTTATTCCTCACTTCTTATTCTGCATGCATAGAAAATGCTTCCATATCGTAGCTCTTAAGGTTATCATATATCTTTCTGTCATCGGCTTCTGATAAGAGCTTATCCCTGTCTTTGGCTACAAGCATTTCATTCTTGCTTGAACGATGATGGCTAGGTCCGCCTACACAGCCTCCTTCGCACGCCATTCCTTCAACAAAGTCAGCTTGAAGTCTGTCCATTTTTAATAGCGTAAGTGCTTTCTTACATTCTGCTCCACCTGAACATTTTTCTATAGTGAACTTAGATGGGTCTTCACCTAACTCCTTCATACATTCTACTACAGCGGCAGCAACTCCACCACCATTACCAAATCTCTTGCCATATACACTTGCCTGCTGGCTGCTGTTAGCTTCAGCCTCAATCTTAACGTCCTTAGCTCTAAGCATTGCTCTGTACTCACCTACTGTAAGAACATAATCAGCATTTCCTTCTAAGTCCTTGTTACGTCTTTCATCTTTCTTTGCAATACAAGGTCCGATAAATACCGTTACTGTGTCCTTATCCTTAGACTTTAACATTCTTGAAACCGCACACATAGGTGATACAGTTGTCGATATATTGTCTGTTAATTCAGGATAGTGTTTCTTTATCATATTAACAAATGCAGGACAGCACGATGTTGTCATCTTTTTGCCCTCTTTATTAGCTTCAAGCCATTCCTTTGCTTCTGCACCGGCTGTCATATCACCACCAAGGGCAACCTCTACCATATCAGAAAATCCAACTTTCTTGCAGGCTGTTCTTATACTGTCCATTGTAATATCTGCACCAAATGAACCTTCAATTGCCGGTGCTACCATAGCGACAACCTTTTTACCTGATGTAATTGCCTTAATAACATCAACTATATCTGTCTTAGAACCAATAGCACCGAATGGACAGGCGTGTATGCAATGTCCACATTTAATACATTTACTGTCATCTATCTCACATATACCATTTTCGTCCATAGTAATTGCACCTACCGGACAGATTTTCTTACAAGGTCTAATCAAATCTGCAATAGCATTATATGGACAGGCTTTAGCACACTGACCACATTCTTTACATTTGTCAGGGTCAATATAAGCTCTGTCGCGCCCCATAGATACAGCCCCAAACTTACACGCCTGCTGACAGGCTTTAGCCATACATTTTCTACAATTATCTGTAACTATATAATGTGAAAGTGGACAGTCAGCACATGCCGCTTCTATAACCTGAACCACATTATCCTTACCTGTCTTAGGTGTTTCTGATGGACACTTTCCTTCTGCAAGTCTTATACGTTGTCTTACAACTTCACGCTCTTTGTATACGCAACATCTGTACTTCGCCTGAGGTCCCGGAAGCAGCTCATATGGAAGCTCCTCCTTCTTCTCTTCAAGCTGTCCAGCATAAGCAAGCTTTGCAACCTGATATAATATTTCATGTTTAATTTTCAGTATATTAGCATCATTAGAAAGCATATCTTTTGTCCTCCTGTAATCAAATATATTTACTAAGTAGATACAGTATAGCACACTTAATATATGTTTCCTAACCCTTTTTTAAACTTTCCCATCTAATCCCCCAACTCCAGCAAAAACATTCCCTCACAACCAAACAACACACCCCTCTCAACAACCAGTATAAACTCCCCCAGCAACCAGCAATGCCCAGACATAAGTCTGGGCGAGCGTCACTACTATCCAAAATCTTCAAAACCCCAGTCAACAACATACCAGCCAAAAAATCATCACACCCCACCAATCAACATATACTCCCCCAACAACCAGCAATGCCCAGACATAAGTCTGGGCGAGCGTCAGTTATTATCCAAAATCTTCAAGAAACCAATCAAAAACAGAAAAGTCAATATCTACCAAAATCCCTGATACCCTCTTCTCCCCCTGTTAGTGTCCCTCATCAATAAATTAATTCCTAAGCAAATCACTTCAAGAACGTAAATCAGATTGAGGAAGCTTATAGTTGCATAAGAAGACGATGGGGAGCCGCCGGTCCTTAGTCGGCAGCCCTGGCTGGCGACTTAGTACCGCTGCGAGCGACACTCAGTGCAAACGTGTCTTCGTTGTAACTATAAGCTTCCCCAATCCTCGCTCACAACCTCAATTAATTTATCGCTATCACCTTATAATCCTGCTCCTCCACAGCCTTCTTAAGTACCTCATCATCAACTTCCTTTGCAAGTGTCACGACAGCCTCATTCTTCTCGTGGCTTACAACTGCCCCGCTTACACCGTCAACTGACTCTAATGCCTTCTTTACTCTTGCCTCACAGTGTCCACACATCATACCTTCAATATTCATTGTCTTTGTCATTTTATTATCCTCTTTTCTTTTATTATTAATATCCTGTGATGTAATATTATTCACAGGGCTATTATCAGTATTGTCTGTTGTCTTAACAATAAGACCCTTTCTGGCAGCTTTCTTTTTGTATACCTCATCTCTTGCTGTGTCATATATCTTTACAAGATTAAGCCTTAAAGCATTAGTCACAACACAGAAGCTTGAAAGGCTCATCGCCGCCGCACCAAACATAGGATTCATCTCCCAGCCAGTCAGATGTATCCACACACCTGCTGCAAGTGGAATTCCTATTATATTGTATATGAATGCCCAGAACAGGTTCTCGTGGATATTTCTTATCGTCCTGTGGCTGAGCCTGATAGCCGCCGCAACATCACTTAAGCAGTTCTTCATAATAACAACATCTGCTGCATCAATCGCCACGTCTGTTCCTGCACCAATCGCAATACCTATATCTGCTGATGTCAATGCTGGTGCATCATTAATTCCATCACCAACCATTATTACTTTGCCATACTTCTTAAGACGCTGTATTTCCTTTTCCTTACCGTCCGGAAGAACTCCTGCAATAACCTCATTAACACCTGCTATCTTTCCTATCGCATTGGCACTTCTTTCATTATCACCTGTTATCATTACAACATAAAGACCCATATCCTTTAATTCCTTTATGGCTTTAGGACTGTCCTCTTTTATTGTATCGGCAACAGCGATAATTCCTAAGAATTCTTTATCTGTTGCAAAGAACATAGGTGTCTTTCCATCGCCTGAAAGCTCGTAGGATTTTTTTATATATTCTTGTGGTATTGTTGCCTTTTTGCTTATATAATCTGCATTACCGCCGTATAAGCTGATTTTATCAGAAATATCTGCACTGTCCGCCTCAAATGCTTTAATATACTGTGCACTGGCTTCAAGCCCATTTCCTGCAACTGCATTTGATACATCTATTGATATAATATCTGAATAATCATTCTGCTTTGCTGTATAATCGTAATTCACAACAGCTTTAGCAAGTGGATGCTCACTTCTTGCCTCTAACAGCTTCGCTATTGATATAAGCTTGTCGTCAGTAATTCCATCTGCACTTACAACATCAGTAACTACCGGTTCACCAGCTGTTATTGTACCTGTCTTATCAAGGGCAGCAATCTGCATTTTACCAGTCTGTTCAAGTGAAATGGCTGTCTTAAACATTATACCATTCTTAGCACCAACACCATTACCAACCATAATAGCAACTGGCGTTGCTAGTCCAAGTGCACAAGGACAGCTTATAACAAGCACCGATATTCCTCTTGCAAGTGCAAATCCAGCACTCTGTCCGGCTAACAGCCACACTATAATAGTAACTGCTGCGATTCCTATTACTACAGGCACAAATACTCCTGATACCTTATCTGCTATCTTTGCAATAGGTGCTTTAGTTGCCGCCGCATCACTTACCATCTGTATAATTTTTGATAAAGTTGTATCCTCACCTACTCTTGTTGCAACACATTTTATATAACCTGATGTGTTAAGAGTTGCCGCTGATACACTGTCACCGACATTTTTATCGACCGGGATACTCTCTCCTGTGAGGGCTGACTCATTAACCGCACTCATACCCTCTATAATCTCACCATCAACAGGAATATTCTCTCCTGGTTTTACAACAAATGTATCCCCTTTGTGAACCTGTTCTACCGGAACAACCTGTTCATTACCATCAATAACTACTGTCGCTGTTGTCGCCGCAAGCTTCATAAGGCTTTTAAGTGCATCTGTTGTCTTTCCTTTTGAATGGGCCTCAAGCATTTTACCTATTGTTATAAGTGTAAGAATCATTGCCGCTGACTCAAAATAGAATTCGTGCATATAATGCATTACACCATCCATATCCATACGCACCTGTGCATCAGTCATCGCAAATAAGGCATATGTGCTGTATAAAAATGCTGCACCAGAGCCAAGTGCTACAAGCGTATCCATATTAGGTGAGCCGTGAAGCATACTTTTAAAACCACTTATAAAAAATCTCTGGTTAATAACCATAATTATTATTGTAAGAAGCATCTGTATAAGTCCCATAGCTATATGGTTATTCTCAAGTACACCTGGAAGCGGCCAGCCCCACATCATATGTCCCATACTGAAATACATAAGTATAAGCAGAAATACAAGCGATGCCACAAGTCTTTTGGCAAGCTTAGGTGTTGTTGTATCTTTAAGCGATTCCTCAAGTCCTGCTATTGTTTGATTGCCTTCACTTTTACTACCTGAACTTTCTGAACCTCTTATGCTTGCACCATATCCTGCATCGGTTACTGCCTTTATTATCTGCTCGTCTGCGGCTGCACCCTCAACGCCCATTGAATTAGTGAGCAGACTGACTGAACAGCTAGTTACACCAGGAACCTTGGATACAGCTTTCTCAACTCTTGCCTGACACGCGGCACAGGTCATCCCTGTAACATTGTATTGTTTCAAAATGTATCATCTCCTCCCTTAATCTGTTAAGCACATTAATTATATTGTCTTAATATCTACTACCTTAAAATCTAATCTTTCTATAGTTCTTCTTATTAAATCATCATCAACAGGCTTATCAAGCTGTATTGCAGCTGTCTTTTTCTTTAAATTAACTTCACAGGCCGCTCCATCTATTCTGTTAATCTGATGTTCTATGCTGTTCTTGCAGTTATCGCAGTGCATACCCTCAATTGTTACAAGCTTAGTTGCAATTATGTCACCTGCAAGCACTTTCTTGTCCTCTTTCATTGTTCCACCGCTGCCACAGCAGCCGCCTTCTCCTTTGCCGTGCTTTATGCCGCTTTTTACTGCAAATATTACTATAATAACTAATACTACAATTATTATCGCTGTTCCCATATATACCTCTTTTCTTACTTCATAAACTTCTGCATTGTCATAATAAGTTCATCAACTACCTCATCATCACCATTCTTTATGTCATCAACTACGCAGGTCTTAATATGATTAGAAAGTAATGCTTTATCAAATGCAGTAAGCGCCGCGTTAGCGGCAAGTGCCTGATTAAGAATATCTATACAGTAGGCATCATTCTCAACCATACCGTATATTCCTCTTATCTGGCCTTCTATCCTTTTTAATCTGTTAAGAAGAAGCTTCTTCTCTGAATCACTTCTTTCTTTCATCTTGCTGCCACAACAGCATTGTTTATCTTCTGCCATTCAACCACTCCTTTCGCCTGCTATATTACTGTGTTAATATCATCATCTATAATATATACCCCCTGTGGGTATTTTGCAAGGATAATTTTTCTCATTTAAGGCATTTTAATTTTAAAATGAATTCTATCAGAATTCACTATTACACAAAAAATGTGTATCCGTCAGATAACTACCCAATTATAGCTGCCTGTCAGATACACACTTTACTTTTAATATTCTTTTTTCTGTTATTTTCCTGTACAAGGACTATTAAAGTCACAGTACAAAATTGCCTCTGCTATTCTGTTGTCCCTTTCCAGCCCGCGATATCACTGTCACTAAAAGCATAATCAAGAGGCCTTTTATATATTTGCTCATAAGCTGCTTTCTTCTGCTCATAATCTTTTTTCATCATATCAAAGCTGTTATCACGCTCATTCTTTTCCGGGTCTGGATATATAGGGTCTAATATGTGAAGAACATACTTAACTCTTTTAAATTCCTCTGTATCATCCTTATCCATATCTTTCATCTCAACAAAGCACGATATAATCGGAACATTAAACTTGGCTGCATAAAAGTATGCCCCCCTCTTTGGTGGACGAGGCTTTCTGTAATTAAACCACATTTCCTGCTCTGGATATATAAGAATATACTCTTTCTTATTAACAAGAAGGTTATTAAGTGTTCTATAAAAATGTCTTTCCATATAATCCTTATCTTTGCTGACTGGAATTTCATCTGCATATCTCATAAGAAAACCAAGAAAACCTTTCATTGCAAAGTTAGTATCCTGACTTACGATAAACATTCTGTATCTTCTTGCCTTCTTAATTCCATATCTTATAATCGTTGTATCAACAGGATTAAAATGATTACTTGTTATAATAGCTCCTGATTTAATATGTTTAATCTTCTCTGCACCTACAACCTTTGTATTAGCATTAACGCCAAAAGTTATAAAATCAACAATTCTTCTTGCAAGCCAGTTCCTGTAATGATATGGAATTTCATTACGCTGTTTTACATATTTGCCAAGAAGCTTTTTTCTTCTTGTACTGTCAAGTTCCGGATCGCCGATTTCTACTTTGTCATTAAACCTTCCGTTATCTGCCGCATTTTTAATATTAGCAACAACTTCCTTCTTGCTTCCACCTATTATCATAATCTTATCTTTTCTCCACTTTCAAGCACTTTTCTAAATGTTACTTCTGTATCTGCATTAGCTCCTGCTCTTCTGAAAAGATCAGCCATATGCTCTTTATCCTCTGCCTTCTGTTCATCTGAATAATTCTCTTTGCTCTTAACAATGTCTTCATAATAAACAGAACGTTTAGCATAATCCCAGAAATAACTCTCGTACTGAATTCCGTCATAACACCAAGGC
This sequence comes from Lachnospira rogosae (ex Hitch et al. 2025), assembly GCF_040096455.1. Lineage (NCBI taxonomy): Bacteria > Bacillati > Bacillota > Clostridia > Lachnospirales > Lachnospiraceae > Lachnospira > Lachnospira rogosae (ex Hitch et al. 2025). Next base: position 373,145 of record NZ_JBBMER010000002.1, read on the forward strand.
TTATCAAATAAATTATAATGAATTATCTTAGGTGATGGATTCTCAGGCTTGTTTCTGTTAGGCATTGCATCCCAGCAAGATTCAAGATATTCTATCTTACCATAGCACATAGAATTAAGATAATCCTGATCTGGTGCAATACAGTCAAAATGATACTTATTAAGAAGATATAAGAAATGCTCTGCAAGCTTAGCCTCTCTTAAAGCCTTCATATTCATAAGAAGCATACCTGAATTAAAGTAATCACCAAGCTTTAAACCAAGAGATTCTGTCATATATCTTTGCAGTTCAGGAGCATCATTAACCGAACTATCTTTGCACACTCCTATAAGATTGCCGTGCATATCTGTATCATAAAGCTCTGATATATCGCCAGGAACAACTATATCACTGTCTATATATATAGCCTTATCATATTCCGGATACATATCTGGAATAAATATTCTGAAATATATTGTCATTGTGAAATAATCTGAACGAAGTCTGTTCTCAATTCTGTCTGTTATCATATCAAGGCTCTGCTTCATATACTTAAATTCCATCTCAAAATTAGGATGATCCTTAACCAGTTCAGCAAGATTATTTCTATTCTCCTCATTAAGCTCCTGGTAAACTACTATTATCTTGTAGTTTCTGTCCTTTGAAGCATTTTCAATAAGTGATATTAATGCAACATGCAGATATGGTGCATATGCATCATCAATTGTAAAAAATATTGGTATTATCTCATTCTTGTTAATCATATTAATTCTCCATTCCAATTATCTTTATTATTTTAATTATTTTAATATTTTTATTTACATATTTTAATTTCATTAATCTGTACAAATACTCATAAATAATAATTATATTTCATAGCTGCCAAGCTCTGCCAAAGCATTTTTGTATTTATTAAACAATACCTCGTATTCTTCTCTTGGGATTTTCAGCACCCCAAATACTTCTTCTGTCTGCCACGGCTTCACTGTTTCTGTCCTGACATAAGGAAAGAACTTAAAATGTGTTGTAAAATGCTGGAATACTGTATCACTGTGAAGTCTTCTCTGGTCGTTATATTTTCTTTCACATATTTTCTTGTTAACCGATAGCTTGTTAAGTGCCGACTGGTCTGGCATAAACATCTGCTTTGAAGTACACATTTCACGGCATTTCTTTAAAAGTCCTGTCTTCTTTAACTGTACCATATTCATAAGAAGCACTCCCGAGTTAAGATAATCTCTTTTAAAAATGTTCTTTCTAAAAAACCAGCTTCCGTAATAATCAAGAACTCCAGCTATCTCTACATTTTCCATATTCTGATAATAAAATTCTGTAAAATCTTTTCTGCATATTATATCAGTATCAAGATACAACAGCCTGTCTGGAAGCTCTGCTATCTCATCTGCAAATAATCTTAACATACAGCATGGCGTAAATCTTGTCGACATATTGGCAAGAGGCACTTCTTTATTGAATAAACCGGACGTATCAATAAATTTAATACGAAGCCTGTTATCATATTTCTTCGATAATTCTGTATTACAATAGTCAGAAAGTCTGCCATCTATCGGCTCATAATGCTTATCATTAACAGACATATTAAGCGTTAATACATATACATCAAGGTCTTCTTTGGTGTGTTCCAATAATGATATAACCGCTATAAGAAGCCCATTCTGTATATTCTTATCTCCACAAAACAATATATTCATATCTGTAATCCTGCAATGCTATTACATAACATTCTTTCTTTCATATCTTATATATTCATAATCGCTAAGATGACTTCGCGACTTCATAACTTCATATACCCTATCGTGAAGCATCTTCTGGTTATCCTTTATTCCTGCACCTGTGTCTGGATAAAACGGTCCATCAATATACACATTGACCTTTGGTCTTTTTATAATGTTCTTAAGAAAATGTCTATGCGTATATGTTGTCGTCATCACATACACCGGTTTATTAAGCTCCGCTGGAAAACGGAATGACGTCTTCTCAAATGGTCTTATCTGTGTATAATACGGCCAGACGTGTGCCTCAGGATATATAATAACAGGATGACCCTGCTCAATGTGCTTCTTATACGCTTCTGTAAACTTCTTATACTGGCTTATGGAATCCGGAACAGGAAGTGCACCAAGCTCTGGAAGTATCTTACCTATAACGGGTATTCCATAATTGGCCTGGCTTACTATTACATATACTCTCTTTCCTACACACGCAAGTGCTGGTATTACAACATCTCCTACAGGCTGTGTGTGATTGGCATATACAAAATAGCCATCTTTCTTACACTTCTTTAAAAGCTTTCTATTCTTGTAGCTTATATTAAAAAATAACTTACAGCATATGTAACCTATAACTATTGCCAATACATATATAACCATTGAAGCCATTTTAAATAATAAGCTGTTATTTATCCATTCGTAATTAGTCTTTAACTTAAAACTCTGATTGTGGCTTTTAACAACATCATCTGTGTATGAACTATAATATATAGTTCTGTCAGCCTTCATAATATTATCATCTCCAATCACTATCTGCTTTATAGAATAAGATATAAAGCAAAAAGCTACAATTTGTTGTATTGTACCCCTCTGCAACCTGTTTGTCAACAAAATGTAGAGTTAATACTCCAAAATGTAGCTTTAATATCTTTCAATATAGTTCTAATTATTATATTGCATTCTCTTATCACTATGTGATATAGCTTTCATTACTATATAATATGATTTTAATACTGTAATGCACTCATTATATTATATACAATTAAACAGCTATTCAATTACACATTTTCTTCAATCCATTCATATAAATCGCTGAATATATCCTCACGGTCTGTTTCACTGTGAAGTTCGTGTCTGTCATCTTCATAAAGATAAAGTTCAACATTATCCACATATTTAGTATACATTTTAAATGCCTTCTTTACACCCTTACCATAATCTCCTACCGGGTCTTCAAGTCCTGATGCAAATAATACAGGAAGCTTATCCGGTGTCTTTGCTATATTCTTCTTATCAATATCATATTTAATAACATTTAAAAATCCTATATACGCATTGGCTGTGAACTTATAAGAACACTTAGGGTCGCTTAGGTACTCATCAACTATCTTAGTATCCTTAGTAAGCCAGTCGTTAGCTGTCCTGTTGTCCTTAATTCTCTTATTATATGCACCGAACATAATCGTATTAAGGAGTTCACTTCTATATCTTTCTCCCCTTACAAGCTTCGCAATATGTGCAAGCTTAAGTCCGCTGTCAACAACTGCCTTAGGCTGGTTGCCTGTTCCTAAGAATATAACCCCGTCAAGCTCATCTCCATATATGCTGGCATATTTTCTTGACATATATGAACCCATACTATGACCGATAAGAACATATGGAAGGTCTGGATAATTCTTCTTCATTATAAGTGTAAGCCTGTGCATATCTTTAATTAAAAAGTCTGCACCATGATTACCCTTGGCAAAATATCCCAGATCTTCATCACTATTAACTGAATCTCCGTGTCCTAAATGATCATTACCTGCAACTACAAAGCCTTTGCCTGTAAAGTATTCTGCCATCTCTTCAAACCTTTCAATATGGTCTATCATTCCGTGTGCAATCTGTATTACACCTACAGGCTTCTTATACACGTCACTGTCCGGATACCATATAACCGCGTGGATATTACATATTCCGCTAGAAGACTTAAACTGTTTATCTTCTCGTTCCTTTGGCATATTTAAAACCTCCTTTTATCTGATATTTTTATTTAATATTGCAATTTCATATACTGACTTATACTATCAATATTATTATCTGCTATTAATAATTACCAAAGTGCTGCTCATAATGATTAATCCCTGTGGCTTCTGTCAACATATTCCCTCTTAGTAACAAGGCTCTTATATGCTGGACGGATAATCTTGTCAGTTGTAACAAGTTCTTCTATTCTGTGTGCACTCCAGCCAACAATTCTTGCTATTGCAAAAAGCGGTGTATAGAGTTCCTTTGGTATATCCAGCATATCGTATACAAATCCACTATAGAAATCAACATTAGGACTTACACCCTTGAATATCTTTCTCTCCTTGGCAATAAGCATTGGTGCAATCCTCTCTATATTATTGTACAATGCCATATCCTCAGCTCTTCCCTTTGCATTAGCAAGCTGCTCAACAAATCCCTTGAACACTCTTTCTCTTGGGTCTGATAATGAATATACTGCGTGACCCATACCATATATAAGACCTTTCTTATCAAATGCTTCTTTATTAAGAATTTTATCAAGATAATGCTCTATTTCCTCTTCATCGTGATAATCCTTAATATGTGCCCTTATATCTTCCATCATATTCATAACCATAAGATTAGCACCACCATGCTTTCTTCCCTTAAGTGATGACATAGCTGCTGCAATTGCTGAGTATGTATCTGAACCTGAGGAAGTAACAACTCTTGTTGTAAATGATGAATTATTACCACCACCATGTTCCATATGAAGAAGCAGTGCAATATCAAGTACATGTGTTTCCAGTGGTGTATATTTCATATCTGGTCTTAACATTCTTAAAAAATTCTCAGCAAGTGATAATTCCTTATCTGGTCTGTGGATATACATACTATCATCTCTCTCATAATGATTGTATGCGTGGTAACCATATACAGCAAGCATTGGAAATGTACTTATAAGCTGTATGCTCTGTCTTAATACATTTTCTATGCTAAGATCATCTTTCCTGTCATCGTAAGATGCAAGTGTAAGAATACTTCTTGTCATTGAGTTCATAATATCAGCTGAAGGTGCTTTCATAATTACATCTCTTGTAAAGTTAGTCGGAAGCTCCATACAGTTAGCAATTATATGTCTGAATTCTTCAAGCTGTGTGGCATCTGGCAGTTCACCAAATAATAAAAGATATGCACTTTCCTCAAATATAAATCTCTTATCGCCAGCACCTTTTACAAGTTTAGTTACATCATAACCCCTATATAAAAGTTCTCCATCACAAGGTACTTTCTCTCCGTCTATTACATCAAATGCCCTTACACTTGATATATTAGTAAGTCCTGTAAGAACTCCCTGTCCATTTTCATCTCTAAGACCCTTCTTAACTCCGTAATCTGTATATAAAGCCTTTGGAATGCTGTCATTATCAATGCACATATCAGCCTGTTTCTTTGAATAATCATTAATATTCTCCATAGTTTTGTTCCACCTTTCCATCATATGCCTTCCTTTCCTATCAAACTAACATAAACCTGTGCTACGTCCAGCACATATACAACTTTAGTTACTCAAGTTCACCATTAACATTGTCATTCATCTGTCTTATGACTCTTCTAAATACCTGCAACTCCTCTTCTGAAACCCCCTCCGTAAGTATCTGCCTGCACTGTTCATATGCAACATTAACTTTATCTATGACCTTATAAGAAGCCTCTGTCAGCGTAATTCTCATTACCCTGCGGTCATCTTCGTCTTCTTTCATATTAATAAGCCCCTTTTCTAATAAATGTTCCAACGACTTAGAAATATGCGACTTTGATAAATGTATTCTGTGTATAATCTCTTTAGCTGTGTCGATATTCTCTTTGGTGATGAATTCAAGAATATCCAGTTCAACTGGTCTTAATCCATATTCTTCCATAATAGGTTCAACCCTTTTAGCAAGAAGCTTTCTAAGCTGCAACCCTGATGTAATTAAATCATAGGCATCCATTGTTAACCTTCCTTAAAATATTATGCAGTATTTAGTTCGTTAGGAAACTATTTCAAGTATAAATGCTAAGCTTTAATCTGTCAATAAAATATATCAAAAGAAAATATAAATTTTAAAAATTTTAAAAAAATTTAATAGAAGTATGAACATCTTTTTATATTTGTATGTTATAATCTGTCATATTTTGTCGATATATAATATAAAAGTAACATTTTGAAATAAGGTCCAAGGAGGGATTATTGCAGTAAATGGAGTTATTAGCAATTCAAAAGTGTACCCTGTCCAGACCATCAGTAATCTTAAAGGTATAGGACGCGATAATACAAGTGCTGAACATAAAAGCGGTGAAAAGCCTCATAGCCAGACAATGAATATGAAGATTGCTTTTGAAGCTTACAACAATGCACCTGCTGACTGCTATACTGTTACTTACAATAATAAGAGCCAGTTACAGTCATTTTATTATTGTCCTCACCACGAGTATACTTACTGATAGCGGACATACAAGAAAAGAGGCTGTCACATCAGGCATAATCCATACAATACATCTGTTAGTCATTACTTACAGTTTATATATTATATGAACAATATCTGATATGACAGCCTCTTTCCTTTTTCTATTTGCTTTACTTTATTTTTATTGATTAAATTCATTTACTATTTAGTAACACAGCATTTTCTTAAGTTCTTCTCTTTCGTCTTCTTTTACTCTTATTATAATGGCTTTCCTGCCAGCACTTCCTTATAATCCTTATAATTATCCTCCAGCAGCTTAGGTGTATCAAGCCCATATGGACAATGAGCACTGCACGCTCCACAATGTATGCAATCCTCTATCTTCTTCATCTTAGCCTGCACCTCCTTAGTAAGCTGAAGCTCTGATGGTGAACGTCTAAGAAGCAGTGACATTCTTGCACAATTGTTAATCTCTATATGTGCTGGACACGTTGGCATACAATATCCACATCCCCTGCAAAAGTTGCCAGCAAGCTCTTTCTTATCATTTTCAATTACCGCTTTAATCTCTTCATCAAGAACTGGAGGGTTATCTATGTAACTTATGAACTCATCTAATTCTGTTTCCCTCTGGACACCCCATATTGGAAGAACATTATCGTATTGTGCCTGATAAGCATATGCAACCTTGGAATTAGTTATCAGTCCTCCAGAAAGTGCTTTCATTGCTATAAATCCGATATTTTTCTCACGACAGACTTCAACAAGCTTATGCTCTTTTTCTGTTGCAAGATAGTTAAATGGAAACTGCAATGTTTCATAAAGTCCTGACTCAAGTGCCTCCATAGCAACATTAAGCCTGTGGTTAGTAATTCCTATATGTCTTATCTTTCCCTGTGCTTTTGCCTCAAGCATAGCTTCATAAAGTCCTGTTCCATCACCCGGCTTTGGACAGAATGATGGATTGTGGAACTGGTAAATATCAATATAATCTGTCTTTAAATTATTAAGGCTTGTTGCAAGGTCCTTCCAGAAATCCTCTGAATTCTGTGCCGCTGTCTTTGTTGCAATGTAAATATTATCTCTTACATCTGACAAAGCTTCACCAATCTTTTCTTCGCTGTCTGTATAAAATCTTGCTGTATCATAAAAATCTATCCCCGCCTCATATGCCTTTCTTAACAAATGGGCAGATGCCTCGCTGCTAATTCTCTGGATTGGCAGTGCGCCAAATCCATTTTTATTAACTGTTATTCCTGTACTTCCTAATGTAACCTTAACCATAATATTCCTCTTTTCTATGTATTATTTTATTATTCCTGCCCAGCCTTAACTAACAGATTGTCCTGTATAATTACTTTATCGCCGACATCTATACCCTTATCATAAAGATACATATCTGCCGCTTCTATATATAGAAGATTTCCCTTCTCATCTATAAGTGTAACCTTATCAATAACCTGCTGTCCATCCATAAGACCCTCACAGCCAAAATCCGGTTCTTCAATATCCTTAACTGTATATATCATCTGTATCCTTCCCTGCTATTTACACTTTTATATATTATATTTATTATGAATATTCAACCTTGAAAGTCTGTTAAAATCCTGCTAATATAATTTAATTATAAATCCAATAGTAGTATTATAGCAATATAAATAACACAATTAAAGACAAAGTATCAACAAAAGCTGTTAGAATTATCGGCAAGGCACCAGATAAGAAATACATATTTGTAACAGGTTTTATACCTAAAAATGCTTAATATCTTGAAATATATATGCTATACTCTATTCATAAATCAACGCGTATATTTAACACGTTTAGATATATCACGATTTAAGAAAGGAATTACATCTATGTTTAAAATTGATGAAAGACTCCCTAAAGAATCTGCTAAAGATTATGTTGTAAGACAACTTGTATATAACATTGTCCACATCAATCTTACACCGGGACAGCAGCTTGACTCTGACGAGATAAGCGAACTTCTTAATGTCAGCAAGAACCCTATACGTGAGGCAGAGCTTGAACTTTCACAGACACGTCTTATTGAAATCAAGCCTAAGATTGGTGCTTATGTATCATTGATTGATGCCAATATTGTCGAGGAAGTAAGGGAATTAAGAAGCGTGCTGGAAGCTGAGCTTGCAGCTCTTGCCTGTACTACTCTTAACAAAGAGCAGATTAATATGCTCTGGGAAAATGTCGCTTTATGGCAGATGTATATGAAACGTAATGACGAAGAAAAGATATTCCAGCTTGATAAAGAATTCCACAAATCATTATATAAAATGTGCAATAAGAATTACTGGTATGAATTAGTGAATAATATCTCACCACATTTTGACAGAACTACTATTCTTAGTTTCAGATGTATATCTGTTGGCCATATTTTATCAGACCATGAGGAACTTGTGGCTGCCATTGAGAACAGGGAGACTGATAAAGCCCGTGAAATATCTAAACGTCACTTAAACAGATATACTGAGAATATTAATTCTATAAAAGATAATTATGCTGAGTACTTTAAAGAATAATTAATGACTGCTACTTATCAGCGTAAAAATATATTTTAACCCTTAAGATTAGTGCCTGTGCACATATGACATAAAATTGTTATCACAAAAAACGTGCACAGCCACAAACTTTATATGTGCAAAAATATGCACAGAAATGGAGATTATTATGGCTCACTTAACTATTAATTACAAATCTTCTGCCCTCAATATGCCTATTATGCTTGATGTCCTTATACCTCAGGGAAGAGGGAATTATAAAGTCCTGTATCTTTTGCATGGTGCAGGCGGTGACCACTCAAGCTGGGTACTTAACACCCGTATTGCAGATTATGTAAATACTACTGATATTGCTGTAGTTATGCCATCTGGCAATAACCGTTTCTATATCAATAATATTCACGGCAAGGACTATTATACTTATGCTGTAAAGGAACTTATAACACAGTGTGAACAGTGGTTTAACATAAGCCGCGACCCTAAAGACCGCTATATTGCCGGTATGTCAATGGGCGGATATGGTGCATTTTATGCAGCACTTAATAATCCTTCTATGTATAACACCGCATTTTCATATTCAGGTCTTCTTAATATACTTGAACGCTACGATAATCCTCAGGGAATTGATATGTTCCCTGTATTCGGAAGCCGTGATGACCTTATCAATAACAAGCTGGATTTATACAGCCTTATTGACGCCTATGCTAAGGAGAACGAAAAGCTTAAGGCTTCTGACACTCAATATAACGATACCAAATTTGTAATAACCTGCGGATTGCAGGACCCAAGAATACATATGAGCTGTGAATTTAATAATGCTCTTTCAGCCGCCGGAATTAACACGTCTTATTACGAAACAGATGGTGGTCACAACTGGGAATACTGGGACAGATGTATTAAAAATACAATTGATTATATATACAATGCAAAAGGTGCAGAATGGAGGTCATTATGTCGGTAATTAATATTAACTTATTCTCTATGATGTTAAGGAGAACTATTGATGTAACTGTCGTTCTTCCTGATAAGATTAACGATGATGAAAAGCTTCCCTGCGTATGGCTTTACCACGGCGGAAGTGGTGACCATACGGAATGGCTCTATCACACTTCTTTGGTGGATACTGTTAACGAACGCCATTTTGCGGCTGTTCTGCCAGAAGTATTTGAATCCTGCTTTGTCAATATGAATATAGGCGACAGGTACGAAAGCTTTGTTGCCAAAGAACTGCCATCTACTATACATAATATGTTTGCGTGTATCTCTGATGACAGAAAATATAATTATGTGTCTGGATTTTCCAACGGAGGCTATGGCTGTTTACATTCAGCCCTCAAATATCCTTCAACTTTCTCAAAGGTTGGTGCTTTTTCTGCTGGTGATAAAGCCGATTCTGTATTTGTTAATGATAACAGTACTAAAGCCAAAAACCGCATATTATTATTCGGTGACAAAGATATCCACAATACAGATTACTGCCTTACATATCTTGCGGATAAGCTTATAACTGATAATAAGAAGGCACTTGCCCCTGATATATATCACGCCTGTGGAAGTCTTGATCCCTGGCTTGACATGAACCATATTGTAAGAGATTATTTCCTTGAACATAATGATTTCTACAATTACACCTATGATGAACTTGAAGGACTTGGACACGAATGGAAATTCTGGGATATCGAATTACAGAAATTCCTTGATTACGCAGGACTTCCTGTAGTTAAATAAATATAATTATATTCATACAACACTGTATATATCCGGCAATAATTTGTAATACATTTATTATAATAATCGACAAGGCGTTTTATAGCTGTCACTTACACAGTACTATAAAACGCCTTTTATTCAACAGGGTTGTCGCAGCCCTATTTATATTAATTCAATACAATTCCCTTATTAAGTTACCCCAATATTATATTTCAAAATGCTTCTGAAGTTTTTCTGATACTTCTGAAATATTCTCAATATCACTAAGAATATTACCAATCGAATTATTCTGTGCAACAATAGTCTGTGATATATCTTCGATTGTTGCTGAATTCTCCTCTGATGTTGCAACCAAAGTCTGCATTTCTTCCTGTATAGTTCCAAAGCTCTGCTTTATATTATCAATAATGCTATACTCTTCTTTGACAATATCACTTGCCTGCTCTGTGGCATTATTAATATTCTTAAAGTATTCAAGAAGTCCATCAATAGTATCAACACTCTCCGCCGCCGCATTGGTACCTTGTGTAATCTCATCATCAACCTGTCTGGTAGTATCAGTAAGCCACTTTAGTATATTCTGTATATTTCCAGCGGACTTTGCACTCTCTTCTGATAATGCACGGATTTCATCCGCAACAACAGCAAAACCTTTTCCGTGTTCACCTGCTCTTGCCGCTTCAATAGACGCATTGAGTGATAACAGATTAGTCTGTGCCGCAATTGAATTAATCTCACCAAGAATGTCTGTAATCTTCTTCATCTGTGTAAGAAGCTCACTTGTAGTCTTATGTGCTGCTCCTACTGTACTCTTAACAGAAGCAATCGTACTCTTAGCTTCTTCAACAGCCTCATTACCTTTTTCTACAGCTTCTTTAACATTGTTAAAGCCATTATCAAGCTGTCCAGCCAGTTCATAATTATTTCCAACTTCCTCTGTTGCCGCATTAACCTTTTCCATAACATTTACTGTTGACTTTGCAGCTTCTTCAACTATCTGCTGCATCTGTCTTGCCGCCTGATTAACATTACTGCTTCCGTCTGCCAGTTCATTAACTGCGATCTTGCTTGTGTTAATCGTAGCACTAAGGTCATCTGCTATGTCATTAGCCAGCTTTGCATTCTGCTGTACAATATAAAGTGCTTCTTCCGTACTTTTTACAACTGAAGCACCTCTCTTAGTTGCAAAATAAAGTATCAACGCAGTTATTCCAAACAATAGAATTCTTGATACAACTCCTGCAACAGTATATTCAATACCTGCTATAGTCTGTGGACTAACAATACCGAATATAACCGAAATAATTGTAAATGGAACTGCAAACGAAATTATTACTTTCTCAATAAAATATGTTGCAGTCATTGCAAGTAATACGAAATTTGCTATGTAAGGTATAGAATTTCCTCCTGATACCCACGAATAGAACAAAGTTCCTATTGCTGGTGGCAGTGCTAATATTAATGCTTTTCTGGAATCTGATATTGGGAGGAAATACCCAATGGTTGAAATAATTCCTGACACAATAACTATCATACTTCCTTTAAGTGCCATTGCTGTCATCCCATATCCGAATACAGATACAAGACTTAATGCCACTACCGAACACCATATGATAATAAGATTCTGTTGGTGTAACTTTTTCATCATAAGATCATCTACCTTTCTTTATCTCTAGGTGCATATTTCACAATCAAAATATCAATACTTTAAATTGTATATAATAATCTTTTCTTTCAGCCTCAGGCATATCAAAAAGGGTTGAATCTCTTCCATCATCATCTATAGTGTTTAATTTCAATATATTTTTAGAGTATATTATCACACTATTTATATCTCCTGAACGGTTATCTACCTCAATTGGCGTATTCCCTTTGATACATACTACTTCTTGAATAATTTTATTATTTTTTCCAACAAACTGAACTTTCACGCCATTGTCATCCGACATTCTGTCAACTTCAACTTGTAATCTGATAATATCCTTATTCTGCGGAAAATATTCTATTATTGCTCTTGCACACGCATCGCGGTCAATAATCTCATATTTATCATCATAATCGGTGAATTTATCCCTGTCTGAATATGGTTTTGGATTATGTTCATAGTTAATATCACACCATAAAGGTTTCATTATTGAATATTTATTATCTTTTGTCAGCTTGCTTATCCATATATCTTCCTTATTACAGCTATAGGTTATCCACACATTTTTATCAAAATTTCCATTATATGAACATATTCCACGCATATATTGTGCACCAAGATTCTTAATATTACCCTGATATTTATAAGGAGGTATCTCTGGAATAAGTGCTTTCATATTATAATATTCCCTGCCGTCGTTACTTTCCATAACTGCTAAAGGCCATCTGTGAGAACCATCCGTTGTTGGATTATAACATATAATATAATTTCCATCAGGTGTCTTTTGTCCCCATACTTTAGCAGTATTAGTTATAAGAGAGGGTATTTTCTCATCTATAAGAACATTTCCCTCTTTATCAAACAGATACCCCTCACCTTTCTTGCAAAGCCCTACTATATTGCCATAGGCATCTTCATAAAGGGAAACAGCCCTGCCGTGTGTCTTATATGATTTATCATACATCTCCTCCTCATACCACTGCTCAAGTATAAGCTTCTTAGTAAGCAGCTCATCACAGGCTTTAACGAATTCTTTATCCGAAGAATGAACATAATATGGAATATCAAGCTGTTCATTACTGCCCTCTGGTGAATAAAATATTGTGTTGTCCCCATTAAATCCACCAGCCTCATTATATTTAATAATATACATATCTGACAATGTGTAATCTTTATACACTTCTCTTACAAGACGTGCTGCACCATAACCATTATTAGGGGCTCTGTGGCTGTCTGGTGAGAAGCCATAAAATGTTGTTGCAATAAGCTTTCCATTGGAAGCCTTATAAAAACACATTCTAAAATGCACTATTGCCGGTGCTTTCTTAGGAAGAAGTTCTTTATCAGGTCCTGTATATCCATCTGTGTCCGCTAACATATATGGAAAAAGTACCTTTTCCTTATCCCATACACAGCCGTCTTTAGATGTTGTATACACGATTTCATCAGGTGCACCGTGCTCATCACGCTTACCGCTTATATATGAAAGCACAAGCCTGTTATTAAAAGCAGTAAGCATAGGTGCGTGGTTATATGTATAATCTCCATCCGTGCGGCAGCTCCTCCTTATCTGATATGTATACACACCAGCCTTATGTTCCAATCCGCCATCTTGTCGTGTCATATCAATCTCAGGCACATCATTACAATTAATTACATGTTTATCATCCATAGTCTTCTCCCTTTCTTAGCACATTTTATTACTTCCCTTAATGTTACCTCACCCATTAAAATACTCTTTTACAAGCTTAATTACAACGACTGACAACAAAAATACGGCAATAAGATTAAGTATAGTCATAAGTCCATTAAATGTCTCTGCTATGCTCCACATATGTCCAAGATTAACAGCCATTCCAACTATTGCAGCATATATATAAAGAAACATAAATGGGTTATATGCAGACTTAAGTCCACATATAACCCATTATATATAACCTTATTGCATAACAATATAATTCTTAATTATGTTATCTGGCATTTTGCTATTTATGATAACTTCGTTCCACAATTAGAGCAGAACTTAGCACCATTCGCAGGTGTCCCACAATTAGGACAGAACTTGTATGTACCCGCTGATTCTAAACTACTATTCATATCAACATTCTTCATCATCTGCTGTCCAATTGCCATACCCATCTGTACGCTCATCATATCACCAGCAATGTTATTGCCACCCTTGCCGATATTATCTGCCATAGCCACCTGGCTGTACTTTCCCATATCTGCTACCATAGACTGTGAAGCTGCCTTATTCTGCATCTTCTGTATCTCTTCTGGATAAGAGAAGCTTGCTATATTAAAATCTGTAATCTCAATTCCAAGCTTGCTCATCTGCATATCAAGGTCGTCTTTAATTCCTGATGAAATATCAAAAGCATTAGCCTGAAGGTTGAACATATCCTTGCCTTCCTTAGTTATCCACTTCATAAGAAGCTGATCTAACACTGCTACAACTCTTTCCTTAACATCATTAACAACATACATCTGCTTAACGCCTGCAACTTTATCAATCAAGCATACATAATCAGTTACCTTAAATGCAAAATTGCCAAATGCTCTTATTGGCATACCTCCTGGAAGGTTAGCTGCTGGAATAGCTATAGGATTCTTAGTTCCCCAGTTGACATTAAATTCCTTAGTATTAACAAAGAGAACTTCCGCTCTCATACCACTGTTAAAACCGAATTTAAAGCCTTTAAGTGTTGAAAGAAATGGAATAATCTGTGATTCTATATCGAATTCACCTTCATCCTTAAATATTCCTTCTATCTTGCCATTGTAAAGAAATATTGCATCCTGTCCGGGACGGATTATAAGACGGCTGCCTTTCTTAATCTCTTTATTAGTCCACTTCCAGAATATACAATCGTCCTTGTATTCTTCCCATTCTACAACATTAGATAACTGACTCTTAAATAAACCCATGGTGTCCTCCAATTATCAATTAATTCTATTCAATTCCCATCTGTGCCTTAAGTGCAGCAAGTTCATCATCAACTGCAGTATTAGCTGGCTCAGCATCATACTTAGCTGCAAGATTATCAATATTAGAATCCTCTGCTGATGCATTAAGTTCAGCCATAGCATTAGCTTCATCAAGCATCTTGTTAGCCTTAGCTTCCATCTTATTGAAAGCATCCATACTATTGCTTGCACCCACAACACTTGAACCAACCTTGTTAATTCTTTCCTGTGCCTTAGCTGCCTTTACTGTAGCCTTAATAGCAGTTCTTCTTGCTTCAAGTGAAGATATATCCTTAACAAGCTTATCGTGCATCTGACGCATCTTAGCTGCATTATCTGCTGCCACATTGTAAGCCTGTGTTAAAGCTGCCTGTGTTGTTGCAAGCTGCTGCTTCTTTTCAAGGAATGATCTGGCATCTGATTCATTACCAGCCTTTAATGCTTTCTCTGCATATGCCTGCATCTTGTTAATCTGCTCTGTGCACTCATCAAGTTCTCTCTTAGCTCTTGTCTCCTCTGCCATAACAGATGCTGTCTCAGCCTTAACCTTGCCAAGATCACTTTCAAGATTTCTCATATACTGGTCAATCATCTTCTCTGGATCTTCACACTTATCAAGAAGTGCATTAATATTAGCGCTCATAATGTCCTTAAATCTTGTTAAAATACCCATAAAATCCTCCCATATATCAAATCAATATTATATGATTCCTTATATTTAGAACCAATAAGGTAATTATACTATATAGATAATTAAAAGTCACGTTAATTTATCAATACTTGTCAGAAATCTTTATAAAATATTATCAATTTTTCGTTCTTTTCTTAACTTCCTTCTTGTCTTCTTTGACATTTCCCTTACCAGACGATAATACATTTGCCTTGTTAGTATAATCATCTATGAGGCTTTCTATTATATTTTTCTTCATATATACATCAAAGCTTAAAAGTCCCACAAGGCTGAATAACTGAAGAAAATCCTTATCCTCCTCATTTTCCACATCTAAGAATGCTTCCTTTGCAACCTGCGTTCTTTCAACAACATCTTTAGAAAGGCTTGCTATCTGTGCCTTTTCCATATTGTATATTTCACTATATATATATTCCAGATCCGGAAGTTCTTCTTTATTAAAGAATTTGTCTGTCAATGGATTTAAAAGCTTCTGAATATCGCTTATAGATAGAATATTCTTAAGATAATATATAAAAGTAAGAACATATATATGCTCTTTAGAATATTTTTTCTTTACCGGAGGTGGAAGCAGGTCATTCTTAGTATAATTGTTAATCATAGTCTTAGTAAGAATTTTATCATCCTCATACCTTTTGACATCTGATAAATGTTCGTCCATAAATGTTGTGACCTGATCCATATATAAATCTATATTAGGCACATCTCCCGGTTTAATATAATTAAGCTTCGCAAGTCTTTGTAATAAAGAATTAACGAATTCCTGATTATCTTTGTTCATAATACTCCACTCCTAACCAATAATAACTTAGACAGCCACATACTTCCTATGATATATCACAACCCGTCTGTAATTATCTAAATATAAAATATATCAAGTACAAAATGATGTCTCTGTATACAAAAACATCACTTTACATTTTTAATACTTGTATCATATTATATAGTATTAAAAACCATATATCAAGAGGGAGATTATCCATCTTATAGTAATAACTTATTCCTGGAATCATAATTTATAATAATAATCTTATCAGCATCTTTACTGCTTATCTGATAATATACCAAGTCTTTCAAATACCCTGTCATATCCATCATTGCCATAATTAAGCGAACGGTTGACCCTGCTTATTGTAGCTGTTGAAGCACCTGTCTTTTCCGCTATCTCAAGATATGTCTTCTGTTCTCTTAACATTTTGGCTACCTCAAATCTCTGAGCTAAAGATAAAAGTTCATTAATTGTGCATACATCCTCAAAAAAATCATAGCACTCTTTAACATCATTAAGACTTAATATAGCCTCAAATAATTGCTCAACTTCTTTTGATTTTAACTTATCGTTCATATTAACCCTCAACTTTTGCTAATCTGCATTTATAATATATTGTACAGTTTAACACAGTAAAGTCCTACAGTAAATACATTTTATTAATTTTACTGTCTTTTTCCTATATATGACTCATATAATTCTGTATTACTGTTCACAATCAGCTCCTTCGGGAAACCTACTTCCTCAATCACCTTATAAGCCCTGTCAAAATCACATATTGACTCTTTAATATGGGCATCACTTCCAATAGATATACATACGCCGGCTTCTTTGCAAAGCTTAAGCATTGTAACATCATTATCATATGCTCCCTGTCTTGGTCCTGTAGGTGATAATGATGTATTGTTAAGTTCTAATAAGACGTGCTTTTCCCCCGCTGCCCTTACAAGCTGTTCATAATCAACCGGGTATCTTGAATCATCAGGGTGTCCTATTATATTAACATATGGATTATCCATAGCATTTATTAAAGCTTTAGTATTCTGTTCAATGCTTCCTGGCTTAATACACGGAATGTGAAGGCTTGCTATAACTACATCACAGCCCTTAAGTCCATACTCTGATAAGTCTATTCTGCCGTCATAATCCATAATATTAACTTCACAGCCCATATATATATTAACGCCATATTTCTTTCTTGGAATTATTCCCATATTAGAAAAATATAATACACCTGCACTTCCCGGCATCTTAGGTGCGTGGTCTGTTATTGCAAGATGTGTAACCCCATGTCCTGCAGCATATACTGCCATCTCGTCTATTGTATTATATGCGTGTCCGCTTGCAATTGTATGCGTATGTGTATCTAATGTAAATCTCATATTAATCCTCGTTTCTACTCCGAACGCAATGCAACTACCGGGTCTTTCTTTGCTGCAAGTCGTGCCGGTATAAGTCCTGCAATAAGCGTAAGAAGCATACTTATTATAACAAGAATAACTCCACCTGCAACAGGAAGCTGTGCAACATTGGCAATCGATGTAACATTTTTAATAATTGCATTAGCTGGCACACATAAAATAAGTGTGACAATTATACCAAGTGCACCTGCAACAAAGCCTTCAATAAGTGTCTCTGCGTTAAATATTCTTGAAATATCCTTCTTTGATGCTCCTATACTTCTAAGTATGCCAATCTCCTTAGTTCTTTCAAGAACTGAAATGTAAGTGATAATTCCTATCATTATTGAAGATACGATAAGTGATATTCCAACAAATGCTATTAATACATATGAAATAGCATTAATTATAACTGTTACTGATGACATTATTATTCCTACATAGTCTGTGTAGTTGATAACATTTTCATCCTTGCCATCTTTCTGCTGGCTTGTATTATAATCTGATATTATGTTCTGAATATGCTCCTTAGAGTCAAAATCTGATGGATATATATTAATTCCTGACGGATCGTCCAAATCAGTTATTCCAAGCTTGCTTTTATTAGTTTCCAGTGTCGCATCAGTTGTCTGTGCCTTAACTGACTGCGAGAACATATCAAGTATCTGCTCATCTGTCATAGTCGATAAGAACATTCTTGTCTGTGCCTGCTCATCTGATGGAAGACTCTCAAGATATGCCTGCACATCATCCATTGTTATAGGTGTATCTTTATTATTATCAAATGGAACACCTGTGAATATATCTGTATCCTCATCTGCAAGCTGTGCCTTAGCTATAGCACTGTCATTAACACCATTGATAATATATTCTGTAAGTTCCTTTGTATAACCAATTCCACGGCTTAAAGATGTACTTACTGCTTCTTCTGAAGGTTTAATAATTCCTGCAATCTTTATATCTGTTCCGTTGTTGACAACATTTTTCATAAATATATCATTATCAGACTTATCTTCCCAGATTTCCTTACTTTCATTATACGAATATACATCAGTTGGAAGTATAAGCTTAAATGTTGTATTTAATATCTCGTCAAATGTGTAAGTTGTTTCATCATTATCAAGAGTATAGCTCTTTCCTGACATCATAGCCTTAATCATCTCTGTAATCTCGTCAGGGTCTTTAAGTCCTATTGAATACAAAGTATAATCATCAATTTCATTGTTCTCATTAACAACAAGCACAACCTCGTTATAGCTTTCCGGCCAGTGTCCGGCAAGTACAGTATACTGCGACTCAAGTATCTCTTTATTATCAAATAACTGTGACCATACGCTTGAATTAGAGTACATGCTCATTCCACTCATACTGCTCTGTGAAGAACCGCCATACATCGCATCAAACATTGTATTAGGGTTAAGCTGCGTTACCTTATCAGATGTATCTGACTTATATATATTAACTGGAATATCATAAGTATATTCTATGGCACTCGCATAATCCTTTATATCGCTTCCACCATTCTCTATATAATGCTTGAATTCCTTAAGGTTGTTGCTCTGAACCTCTGCAACCATAGTATTCATCATATCAGACATTATATTGTTGCTATATATTTTATCCATATCCTCGTGTGTTTCACCACTGCCGCCATTATCTGTCATACTTGAAACCATACTACTTATATCTACAGTTTCTGACTGTAACTGGATTGGATAACTTGATAATGTATCCCTCTGCACCCTGTCAATATATAACTGGATACCATTTGATATTGATAAAATGAGTGCTATACCGATAATTCCTATGCTTCCTGCAAAGGCTGTAAGAATTGTTCTTGTCTTTTTCGTCATCAGATTGTTAAAACTTAAAGATAATGCTGTAAAAAATGACATTGAGGTCTTTGGCTTTTTCTTTCTTTGAGTCTTTGAGACAGATATACTTGTTCCCTGACCTGACACGCCTGAATTATATGCTGAACCATTGGCTGTTGCTGTGCCTGACTTATCTGTTCCCTCTGCTATGTCTTTTTTAAGCTGTTCCTCTGTATATGGATCTGTGTCATCAACAATAGTTCCGTCAAGAAGCCTTACAATTCTTGTTGAATATTTCATAGCAAGTTCCGGGTTATGCGTAACCATAATTATAAGCCTGTCTTTGGAAATCTCCTTAAGAAGCTCCATAATCTGTACACTTGTCTCTGTATCAAGTGCACCTGTCGGTTCATCTGCAAGAAGAATATCAGGATTATTGACAAGTGCTCTCGCTATGGCTACTCTCTGCATTTGTCCACCTGACATCTGGTTAGGCTTCTTATGAATCTGTTCACCAAGTCCTACCTTCTCAAGTGCCTCAACTGCTCTTTTCCTTCTCTCTGCCTTTGATACACCTGATAATGTAAGCGCAAGCTCTACATTAGAAAGAACTGTCTGGTGTGGTATAAGATTATAGCTCTGGAATACAAAACCAATTGAATTATTCCTGTACGCATCCCAATCCCTGTCCTTATAATCTTTAGTAGACACACCATTAATTCTTAAATCACCACTTGTATACTTATCAAGTCCTCCGATAATATTAAGCATAGTTGTCTTACCACAGCCCGACTGACCGAGTATTGATACAAATTCGCAGTCCCTGAACCTTAAGTTAATGCCCTTTAAAGCTGCAACCTTTGTATCACCGGTTTCATAATCTTTCTTAATATTAATTAATTCAAGCATATAATTCCTCTTTCTTTCTATAATTTAGTATACCACGATAAAACTCTCATCATCTCATTACCATTAATTTGATATGCTAATTAATAATAACACCCGTTGTGGCTGCTTGCAATTTATGTGGACACATTTTATACTATATTAAGATTTTGGTGTTATAGCTAAAAAATATTAATAATACGATATCAGGTATAAAATGTCTGACAGTTGTTCTTGCCTGCACGATAAGACTTTTGACTTTCAGCCACTCCTGACATCAAATTTATAGAATCAGAAAGGATATAACTTGCAGTTGAAACATTTTAATGCAGTAACTAAATACATAGCGTTGGCACTCATTGTCTGCCTGACTTTCATATCCGTTACATCACCTGTATATTCACTTGCTGATACCAAGACAGAATATGATGATAATAACAAAGAACTTGAACGCTTAAGAAATGAGCAGTCGCAGCTCTCAAGTGAACTTAACGACCTTAATTCAGAGCTTGATAATGCTGGTGAAAAGCTGAACTCTATTAATGACAGAATTGCTGATACACAGGAACAGATTGACAGCCTTAATGAATACATAAGCAATATGGAGATTGAGAAACAACACCAGTTCGATACTATGAAGCTTCGTATACAATATATGTACGAGAACAGCGACTATAGTTTTCTTGATGTATTGCTTTCTTCTTCAAGTATGGCTGATTTATTGCAAAGAAACGAATATGTTTCTCGCATTTCCCAATATGACCGCAAAATGCTTGAAGAATTAAGTTCTCTTATTGCTGTGCTTAACCAGAACCAGCTAAGTCTACAGACTAATATGACAGAACTTGTGTCTTTAAAAGAGCAGTCAATAGCTGAGTCTAATAATATTAAAAGGCTCATAGCTTCAAAGCAGTCAAAAATAGATACTAACTCTGAAAATATTGCCAAAGCTGAAGCCCTTGCATTAGAATACGAGGAACGTATCCGTCAGGAAGAAATCCAAAGACAGCTTGAAGAAATCAAAAAAATGACCCCATCAGTTGATGAAGTCATTAATAATACACCTATAGCATATGATACAAGCGACCTTGCAATGGTATCCGCTATGATAGAATGTGAAGCTGCCAACCAGCCTTATGAGGGCAAGCTTGCCGTTGGAAGCGTTATCGTAAATCGTGTAAACAGTCCTAAATTTGGCAACACAATCCAATCCGTACTCTACGCCCCTTCCCAGTTCAGCCCTGTCGCAAGTGGACGTTTCGCAATTGTCCTTGCCAGAGGTGCTAACGCTGAATGTACCAGAGCCGCTAATGAGGTTCTTAATGGTCATATAACAATCGCCGCTCTGTACTTTCACGTCTACGACAGCACTGTCGATAAAGGCGGCACAATAATAGGCGACCATGTCTTCTATTAGCTAACCATCTCCTGCCAAAAAGGCACCCCTGTAAGGTGTTAGGCTGCATTAAATCAACATAAGCTTGTCTTTGTTGCTTATGTTGATTTAATGTAATTGTCTGTCCTGTCTAGCCTATCCACTCACCAAACTTATTAAGCCCTTCCGAACTACCTGAAAGATACAATATATCCCCATTTCTAAACACATACTCTGGATTTACAACCTGCATAACTTCCCCATTATTCTCAATTGCAATTATATTAACATTAAATTTCTTACGCATATTAATATCCACAACTGTTTTGCCCTCAAGCCTGTCAGGAAGCATAACCTTAGATATATTAATTTTCTCACTAAGCTGAATGACATCTATAACCTGCGAAGCTATAAGACGGTTAGCAAGTCTTTCTGCCATATCCTTCTCAGGATATACAACTTCTGCCCCAAGCTTAGCCAATATTTCTCCGTGTTCAAGACCTCTTGCTTTCGCTATAACCTTTTTTATTCCCATACTGACAAGATTAAGCGTTGTAAGAATTGACGTATCAATATGTTCACCTATACACACAACTGCAACATCACAATTCTGTATTCCTGTTGCGCTAAGGCTTTTCTTGTCAAGTGTCTGCACGACATAGGCATTTTCCGTATAATCGCGCATTTCTCTTACCTTTTCCTCATCTTTGTCTATAACCATAAATTCAGCACCGCTGTTAGCAAGCGATAATGCAAGCGACTCGCCAAATCTTCCTAAACCTATAATTCCATAAGTAGTATTTTTATTTGATATTCTAGTTTTAAACATAATTACCTCCGAATTCACGTATTATTGTTGGGTGTGTATTGATGATTGGGTGTTGGCTAACGGACGTTGTGAGTGCGGACTATATTACCGCTGGGCACGCTTTCGCTACTTGAAACCGCAGCGGACACCAAGCCAGCACATCAATACTCTCTCCACATACATTCACACACCATATTTTATATATATATCATAATGCACAAACAATAACATATATCATATCTTTTATATAATAAGTTATAAGCCCTAACATATATATTATATCTTCTATATAATTAAATTAAAAACCATAACATATATATCGTATCTTATATACCATAACTTAATGCCATAACAAAAACGACACCATCACCAAAAAATCCACACTCAAAACCACACCCGAATTCTTCACACTCCGTTCTGGCGCTGATAATTGTTAAACATATGGCAATCGCAACCCAGCTGGGCGGCTGGTAGAAGCATAAGAAGACGATGGGGAGCCGCCGGCACTTAAGCGCTGTCCTTTAGCGCTTTAGTACCGCTGCGAGCGACACTCAGTGCAAACGTGTCTTCGTTGCTTCTACCAGCCGCCCAGCGTCCGTTGCCCCATATATTTCACAATCATCACCCTATAGTTATATTACCCTCCGGATAATTAATCCTCTCTCCCTTAGAGAAATGCCACAATGTAGCAATCGTAAGCGGTCCAAGTCTTCCTATGTACATAATAACAATAGATAACAGCTTTCCTGCAATTCCTATCTGTTGTGTAATTCCTGTTGAAAGCCCTGCCGTTCCAAATGCACTTGCGACCTCAAATAATATATCAATAAAATCAATATCCGGCTCAAATATTCCCATAAGATAAGATCCAACAGTCACAACACACATAGCAAGTATCATAATAACCGAAGCCTTTCTGAACGCTTCCTTAGGTACTGCATAATGAAATGCTTTCTCCGACTTATTAGTTGCTGCCGACTTAACACCCTGTATGAGGACAAAAAATGTGCTTGTCTTTATTCCACCTCCTGTAGATCCCGGCGAAGCTCCTATAATCATAAGTATTATAATCACAAGTAGTCCCGATTTTGAAAATGTCCCAAGTGAATATGTTGCAAATCCAGCCGTTCTGGCTGATACACTCATAAAGAATGCTCCCATCCACGAGATATTTTCTGTAATCTTAAGAAGCAGAGCACCAGCGATAATAAGCACAATACTCACTGATATTACAATCCTTGTGTGCATTGAGAATTTCTTCCACTTAAATCTCTTTTCCCACAATTCACATATTACAAAAAAGCCAATACCTCCAAAAAATACAAGCGTACAGGTTATAATATTAAGTGCTATATTACCACTGTAATTAATAAGGTTCTGGTTATTTCCAAGAATATCAAAACCAGAATTATTAAACGCCGCTACCGAATGAAACACGCTTATTCCCAATGCCCTAAAAAATGGATAATCTCTTATAAACACCAGAAAACCTGCTATTGCACCAGCCCCCTCAAATATAAGCGTAACAATAAATATCTTATGTATAAGCCTTACAAGCCCCTTTGCCGTATCCATATTCAGTGCTTCCTTTAAAAGAGTACGTCCTTTTATATCTACCTTTTTACCCATAACAAGTATTATTCCGGCACCCATAGTTGTCACACCAAGACCACCTATCTGAATAAGTGCCCCTAGTATAAATTGCCCCACAGGTGTAAATGTGTCATATGAGTCAACCACCACAAGCCCCGTTACACATACTGCACTCGTTGATGTATACAAAGCATCCGTGTATTTTAAATCAACACCATCCCTAACACTAAACGGCAAAGACAAAAGCACTGACCCTGCTATAATCACAAATATAAACCCAAACGCTATTATTCTTGCAGGCGACTGCTTTCTTATTAAATTAACCATCATAGTACTTCCTTAAATCGCAATATTTATACTCAAATCTCATAAAATTTATCATTTAAGATACTATATACCACCCTGCTCTCCAATGCAAGCAAAATCCTCATAAATATTCTAATGTCAGCTTCCAAACCTTCCCACAAAAAAGTGTGCACTCCGCCACTACAGCAAAATACACACTCTTCATAACTATTTAATTAAACATCTCCAACAACTAAAATAACTCCTGCCATACATCCTATGTCCCAGCCATATGTGGAGCCGCCGGCACTTAAGTGCTGTACTTTAGCACTTTAGTACCGCTGATAGCGACACTCAGCGAAAGCATATCTTTGTTACTTATGTTAATTTAATCCAATCTCCCGTTGTCTATACATCTATATCTGATATAATCAACCGTCACAAATCCATCCCCCTGATTCTCATTCTTAATCTCATTATTATGATTAACAAACATTCCATTCTTAACGCCAACCCAGCGTCCTGCCTTTGCTGTAAAGCTCACCTGCTTCTCATAAGCCTTTCCATCAAAGCTTATCTCCAAAGTCACCTCTTCTACAGGAACATTTTTAACAGCCAGTGCCATTTCCTTGGTATCCTTAGTTCCTGTTCTCTTAACTGTATACCTTAAATATACAGTCTTTTCCTTATCAGCAAATGTATCCTTAGCTATAGGATAGTCCTTAAAATCTTCCTTAGAATATGCCGCCTCACAATCAAAGCTCTGGGTGCCTCTGACTGTCCTTATTGCATATTCCCCGAAATTCTTGACAATTCCAACTGCTCCATATTCCACGCCTAATGACACAATTCCGGCATAGTCTCCATTTTCAAGACCATTCACGCACATTTTAGTAACACACTCAAATTCAGGTGCAGGCCATTTCTGTAAGAGAAGATTTCTGTAATCGCTCACTGGTCTAAGAGGTGTTGATGCAAGTGCATTAAGTCTTATATATGAGCCGTCTGGTGTTTTCTTTCCATAGGCATCTGTCTTAGTCACATACCAGCTGTCATCATAATTAGAATTCCACTGCCACTGTAACATCATCTTGTCGGTATCAAATTCATCTGTTGTGTCTGGCTCACATACTGGATATTTATCTGTGTCCTTAAACTCCTCTGCTGTCTTTCCAATATTGGGCTTTACATATTGCATAACTGGTTCACCGTAATCATTGCCCTCTTTATTAACACCAATTATTGGCCAGTCATTTTCCCAATGCATTGGCTGTAAATGTGTTATTCTGCCTGCGGCATACACATCTTGAAAATGTAAGAACCAGTCCTCACCAGTAATTGTATCTACCCACGCACCCTGATGAGGTCCGTTGACTGGAGAGTCACCCTGTCTTAATACAACCTTATATTCATATGGTCCAAATGGATTTTTGGAACGGAGTATTGTCTGCCAGCCGGTCTTAACACCGCCTGCTGGTGCAAATATATAATAATATCCGTTACGTTTATACATTTTAGGTCCTTCTATTGTTATCTGATCATTCTCATTACCATCAAATATCTTTACTTCATCTCCAAATATCCCCATACCGTCTGGTCTCATTCTTACTATATGAAGAACACTCTTATATCCAATTCTGCTCTTTGCAACACCTGCCACAAGATAAGCATTACCGTCATCATCCCAGAATGGACAAGGGTCAATCCAGCCTGCACCTGGTCTTATATTAACAGGCTCGCTCCATTCACCAAACGGATCTTTGGTTGTTGTCATATATATTCCCTCATCTGGCATTGGAAAACATACATAATATGTACCCTCGTGGTATCTTATAGATGGTGCCCACACACCACATCCGTGCAGCGGATTGTTATATCTGAATTCCGGAATGTGTTTCAAGCAATAATTAACAACCTTCCAATTCACTAAATCTTTTGAATGTAATATTGGAAGTGCTGGCGAATTAGAAAAGCTTGATGCTACCATAAAATAATCTTCTCCCACTCTTATAGCATCAGGGTCAGAATAATCTGCATAAAGTATCGGATTCCTATAATTTCCATTGCCCAAATCAGCTAACCACATAAACATTACCTCCATAATCATACATAATATTTCTTAAGTTAATCTAAGTTTACATCATTACAAGTAATTTGCCAACACTTTCATAAAGTAATTTTATAAAAGTGTTTTTACATAAGTATTTTTTATTATAGGTGCCTATATTTGCACTGCAGTACGAACCTGTATATAGGACTTTTTATGTATAATGAATTAAATTAATTAGATTTCCCTATTACATAAAAAGCCTGCCAGTATCACATCTTACAATATATCACATAATTGTGATACAATCATAAAACCCGATACAAGCAGGCTTACATATTATTCTATTTATTGAAATCTTTTTCTATTTTCTTAAGTGTTTCAAGTGGAATATAATAACTTATTCCAAGTGGATTAAATATTGCTCCTGAAGCTCCAAGCTCGTCTATAGCCTCAACAAGTTCCTTATATGTATAGAGCATATTCTCATACTGTCCCTTATAGCATTTGTCCATCTCAAAACCATCTGTAAATGCCGGTATTGCTATAACCTGCTCATCTTCCTTATGCTCAAGCCTGTCTGTAACATCAATAAAATGATGTGCTATAGATACTTCTTCCTCTGTCTCCTCCTTAACACATGGAACCATATATTCAGAATTAACCATAGCATTTAACATAGCATTTTCTCTCTTATCAAGAAGCTCTTTTATTGTATCTTTGTCTGTATTCTTTCTGAACTCCTGAAAATAAGAAATCATTGTATTCTGTAAACCTGGGTTAGTCACATAATCA
Source organism: Lachnospira rogosae (ex Hitch et al. 2025) (assembly GCF_040096455.1). Taxonomy (NCBI): domain Bacteria; kingdom Bacillati; phylum Bacillota; class Clostridia; order Lachnospirales; family Lachnospiraceae; genus Lachnospira; species Lachnospira rogosae (ex Hitch et al. 2025). The sequence goes on from NZ_JBBMER010000002.1 coordinate 400,599, forward strand.
TCCCTAAAGAACTCATCGTATGTTCCAAATGCTTCTCTTGGTATTACATATTCAAGCTTGTCACCATCTGTAAGTCTTATATTCTTATATCCATTACGATACATATGGCATAACTCCATAGCAAACGCATCATTATTCTCAACACCAACTGATACCTCGTAACCGCTGAGCTTAAGCTTTTTCTCAATAAGTGAAGAATTCTTAGGATTAAAAAGAACAAATAAATCACTGTCTACCATATATGGGTACGATGTTGTACTTGAATATACAACCCATAAATGTTCCTCTTTTCTTAATTTATCAGCTATAACCTTTGCATATATCTCTTCAATTCTTCCAAAATATGCTAAATCGTTAGTATTGCCCATCTCCTTGGCTCTTTTCTTTAAAGATGGCAGTACAACAGCCATAACCTCTACTGCATCAGCTAAAGAAAGCTTCTCCATCATATCTACGCCGTAGTCTTCATCTTTGCTGATATGTCTTATTACGTCCTGTATTTTTGTCTGATTCATAATATATATACCCTTTCCGAATTGCATCATATGTATAATAGTAACATATTTGTGTACAATTATCAATTCAACTTTATTTAATGATTCAACTCACAAAATCTTTACTCTGTTTTATTTAATTCAGCTGCCCTGATATAACTGCACGAATTATGTAATATACCGCATCTGCAAATTGCACTGCCACATTACAGCTTCACAACTGCCATTAATTAAAGAACTCCTGCCAGTCAGTTATATTCTTATCTGTAAGACATAACATTGCCATTATTCTTGCCTGCCAGCTTGTCATTGTCTGTGCTGTGATGACATTTAAACCATCAGCCGCATAGTCATATTCACTGCCAGAATTATTAACAACAATTACCTTAATATAACCTGATACATCTTTTACAAGCTGTGTCATTGCTGGCGACAGACTTCCGTCAGCAGTATCGCTGACTACTACTACAGACTCATATGAAGCCATTATTTTCTGTGCTGTATACACATCATTGCCTATATAATCATTAACCATACCGACATAGCCCATATCCTTAATCCCTGTCACGTCAAAATGATGTTTTGCACTATCATTAACCTTATTCGCTTTATTATCAACAATATCAGCTATTTCTGTCTTATAATTGTTATTATCTTCCTCAACAACATATATACTCTTATCTGTATCTATTGTATAAGTAAGAAAATATCTGATCTGGTCTGCAAATCTTTTCCTTGCCGATACGATAACTATATCCGCATCACCACTACATATTTCCTGGACTTTAGAAGCTAATGATATTAAATCCTTTGTTTCATCAAAATCTTTATTTTCCTGAATTAATTCAATATCTATTTTATTCTCATAATCTGCTGTATTAACAAGCTCGCTCACACTTCCATATGTCCCAACAATACAAACCTTTCGCTTACCACTGGTCTGGTTATTACCATTACTTTTGTCGCTGCCATTAACAATACTTCCGGCATCAGAGCTGTTATCTTTCATACCGCCCGCATTATTTCCACTATTATCTGTTATCTTATCAGTGTTATCGCTAACCGTACCATTCTCATTATCTGCCTGGCTCATATATTCAACCGGGTTAGACACAAAGCCACAGCCTGCAAGTGAAGTTACACCAAGCATAACAGCTGCCGCTATTGACACTGCATTTTTTAACTTCAATTTATTCTTTAGATTAATAAGCTTATCACCTATATTCAATAATCTCATATATTCTCCTTTTTGCCCTGATTATCAAATATATTATTCAGGACATATTAAGCATTTTAACATAATCCCTCTGATTATAAAAGTCCCCCAAAAGCTTTTAAGGCACATTCGCCTTACTTAGCTTCTGGAGGACTATAATATTAATTATAAAATGTATTATATAAACATTATATCACTCTGCATAATTATGCCGTCTATATTAATGCAATTAACCTCTGTTATCAATTGTAGCAATATCTACTATTGAAAGTTCCTGATTATTAAATGCATGCTCAAGACTTGAGATAAGTGCGTGAGCTGTATCAAGACTTGTAAGGCAGTGAACGCCTGTCTCGATAGCATATCTTCTTATAAGGAAACCATCCTTTGCTCTCTCAATACCATTTTCTGGTGTATCAATAACAAGATCAATCTTATGCTCTAATATAAGGTCAAGGAGTGTTGGAGCTTCCTGTCCAATCTTATTAACCTGAATAGCGTGTACGCCATTTTCTTTAAGAACCTTAGCTGTACCTCTTGAAGCATATATCTTGTATCCAAGTGCTTCAAATCTCTGTGCTATATCAATACCGTCCTGCTTATCCTTATCTGCAAGAGTCATAATAATCTGCTTATGCTTTGGAAGTCTTATTCCAGCTCCCTCAAATGCCTTGTAAAGTGCTTCATCAAAGCTCTTAGATATACCAAGGCACTCACCTGTAGACTTCATTTCTGGTCCAAGGCTTATATCAGCACCTCTGATCTTCTCGAACGAGAATACTGGCATCTTGATTGCATAGTAATCAGCAGCCTTCTGAAGACCTGGCTCATAACCTAAATCTCTTATCTTAGCTCCTGTAATAACCTTAGTTGCAAGCTTAACAATAGGAATACCAGTAACCTTGCTGATATATGGTACTGTACGGCTTGAACGTGGATTTACTTCAATTACATATACCTGATCGTTGTATACAATAAACTGGATATTAATCATACCCTTTACATGAAGTGCTCTCGCAAGTCTTCCTGTGTAATCAGCAATCATTTCAGTTATCTTTGGAGAGATTGACTTAGCTGGATATACTGAAATACTATCTCCTGAATGAATACCAGCTCTTTCAATGTGTTCCATAATACCAGGAATAAGAATATCTTCGCCATCGCATACGGCATCTACTTCGATTTCCTTACCCATAAGGTACTTATCTACAAGGATTGGGTGATCCTGCTTAATTCTGTTGATAATTCCCATAAATTCCACTACATCTTCATCAGATACAGCAATCTGCATACCTTGTCCACCAAGTACATATGAAGGACGTACAAGAACAGGATAACCAAGTTCATTAGCAGCTTTAAGGGCTTCCTCAACAGTGAATACTGTCTGTCCTTTTGCTCTAGGAATCTGTGTCTTTTCAAGAATTTCATCAAATAACTCTCTATCCTCAGCAGCATCTACATCTTCTGCCTTAGTTCCAAGAATTGGCACACCCATCTTCATAAGAGCTTCTGTAAGCTTGATAGCTGTCTGTCCACCAAACTGAACTACAGCTCCATCCGGCTTCTCGAATTCTACAATACTTTCAACATCTTCTTCTGTAAGTGGCTCAAAGTAAAGTTTATCAGCAATATCAAAGTCTGTTGATACTGTTTCTGGGTTATTATTGATAATAATTGTCTCATAACCCTCTTTCTTAAATGCCCATGTACAATGTACTGAACAGAAATCAAATTCAATACCCTGTCCAATTCTTATTGGACCTGAACCAAGTACAAGAACTTTCTTCTTATTCTTAGTCTCTGCAGCTTCATTCTCACTGCCATATACTGAATAGTAGTAAGGAGTTGTAGCTGCGAACTCAGCGGCACAAGTATCAACCATCTTAAATGCTGCGTGAATATCATACTTATCACGAAGTTCTTTTATTTCTCTTTCTGTATGTCCTGTAAGTTCTCCAATAACATTATCAGGGAACTCAATTCTCTTAGCCTCTCTTAATAATTCTTCTGTAAGAGGACCTTTCTTTAAAGAATTCTCCATCTCAACGATAATCTGAAGCTTATCTATAAACCATCTGTCAATCTTTGTTATGTCATGCATAACTGCTGGCTCTATGCCTCTTCTTAAACCTTCTGCTATCTTCCAGATTCTTCTGTCATCAACTACAGCAAGATCTTCTAAGAGTTCCTCGTCTGTAAGTCCTGTAAAATCGTATGACATAAGACTGTCAACATGCTGTTCAAGTGAACGTATAGCCTTCATAAGACCACCCTCGAAGTTATCAGATATACTCATAACCTCACCAGTAGCCTTCATCTGTGTTGTAAGTGTTCTCTTTGCAGAGATAAACTTATCAAATGGAAGTCTAGGTATCTTAACTACACAGTAGTCAAGTGCTGGCTCAAAACTTGCATATGTCTTTCCTGTAACTGCGTTCTTAATCTCATCAAGTGTATAACCAAGTGCAATCTTAGCTGCAACCTTGGCGATAGGATAACCTGTAGCCTTAGAAGCAAGTGCTGAAGAACGGCTTACACGAGGATTAACCTCAATAACGCAGTATTCAAAGCTGTCTGGATGAAGTGCATACTGTACATTACATCCACCTGTGATACCAAGCTCATCTATAATGTTAAGGGCAGATGTTCTAAGCATCTGATATTCCTTATCTGAAAGTGTCTGTGAAGGAGCAACTACGATACTATCACCCGTATGTACACCAACAGGATCGATATTCTCCATATTACATATAGTTATGCATGTTCCGTTGCTGTCACGCATTACCTCATATTCGATTTCCTTCCAGCCAGATATACATCTTTCAACAAGAACTTCACCAACTCTTGAAAGTCTTAAACCATTCTCAAGAATCTCTCTTAATTCTTCTACGTTATGGGCGATACCACCGCCGCTTCCACCAAGTGTGTAAGCAGGACGAAGAACAACCGGATAACCAATCTTAGCTGCAAATGCTTCACCAGATGGAACATCATTAACAACTAATGAAGGTGCACAAGGTTCACCTATCTTTTCCATAGTTTCCTTGAACATAAGTCTGTCTTCTGCCTTCTTAATTGTAAGTGCAGTTGTACCTATAAGCTGTACATTATTCTCTTCAAGGAAACCTGTCTCTGCTATCTCCATAGCAAGGTTAAGACCAGCCTGTCCACCAAGTGTAGGTAAGATGCTGTCTGGCTTTTCCTTTAATATAATCTGCTTTAATGCTTCTACAGTAAGAGGTTCAATATATACTTCATCAGCAATATCCTTATCTGTCATGATAGTCGCTGGGTTAGAGTTAACGAGGCATACTTCTATTCCCTCTTCCTTAAGAGAACGGCAAGCCTGTGTACCTGCATAGTCAAATTCTGCTGCCTGTCCGATTACGATTGGACCTGAACCGATTACTAAAACCTTCTTTATATTAGGATTCTTTGGCATTGTCTTAGTCCTCCTTCTTCATCATATCCATAAATCTGTCAAAAAGATACGCTGTATCCTGTGGTCCTGCACAAGCTTCCGGATGGAACTGTACAGTAAATATATTCTTACCCTTATAAGATAGACCTTCATTAGTCTTATCATTAACATTTTCAAATGCTGGTTCTGCAACCTCTGGATTAAGTGTTGCTTCATCTACAACATAACCATGATTCTGTGTTGATATATATACCTTTCCAGTAGCAAGATCCTTAACAGGGTGGTTAGCACCTCTGTGTCCATACTTTAATCTGTGTGTATCAGCACCTGTCGCAAGAGACATAAGCTGATGTCCAAGACATATGGCAAATATAGGCACATTGCTTGCATAAAGCTTCTTTATCTCTTCGATTATCTCTACACATTCCTTAGGATCTCCAGGACCATTTGATAACATAATACCATCTGGATTGGAAGCTAAGATTTCCTCTGCCTTTGTATATGCTGGATATACTGTAACCTCGCAGCCTCTGTCATTAAGAGACTTAGCAATGTTCTTCTTTGCACCGAAATCCATAAGCGCAACTCTTGGTCCATCTCCGTTAAGTACATACTTTTCCTTGCATGTAACCTTTCTTACAACCCCTGCAACCTTGTATTCCTTAATCTTAGGAAGTACTTCATCAAGATTATAATTTTCGTTAGTTGTAATCATTCCGTTCATAGTACCCTTTTCTCTTAATATCTTAGTAAGGGCTCTTGTATCTATTCCACAGATACCTGGTATATCATTATCTAAAAGGAACTTCTGTATAGGAGCTTCATTTCTGAAGTTACTTGGCATCCTTGATAATTCTCTCACAATAAATCCATCTGGCCATGCTTTTTCAGACTCCATATCTTTATAGCAGACGCCATAGTTGCCAATCAGAGGATATGTCATTGTAACTGCCTGTCCTGCATATGAAGGATCAGTTAACACCTCCAGATATCCTGTCATCGAAGTATTAAAAACTATTTCGCTAATGACTTCGCGAGTGGAACCAATACTTGTTCCCTTAAATACTGTTCCATCTTCAAGTATTAAAAATGCTTTCATGAATGCCACCTATTCCCTTTCGTATATTAAATTGATTATAGTGCGCAAACCACAACTGTTAATAGTCTTTATATAGTTTCAATTGACTTTTGCGCAAAAAAAAAGACACAAAAATGTCTTTTTTTCTTAAACTCCATAAATATTATCATATAATGAATAATAATTCAAGCAAAAAGTCAATTATGCTTATTATTATTCTGCGTAATCTCAAGCTGGCTTACGAACACCCATGTATCACCTTTATCAGATGACTGATACTTAGCCGCCGTCTTGCCATCATTATAAGTTCCATTAGAACCCTGTGTAAGATATACAGTTATAATACCTTTACCATCAACTGTAGGAACTAACGCTTCCTTGTATACATCATTCCATCTTAACTCATCATCAGCTACCGTGCTTGAAGCCGTTGATGACTTGGCTGTACTGTCAAGCTCCTGTTCTGGAAGTGTCACTTTAGAAAATGTCTTGCCGCCATCTTTAGTCATATAAAGATTGCCGTCCATTCCTTCTGCATAATTGTAGCAGAAAAATCCAACATTTTCGTCCACATACATAACACCTTTTAATATATAATTAGCAGGACCGCTTCCAACTGTTGTCCACGTCTCGCCACCATTAGCTGTCTGGTATATCCTGTAAGACTCCTTTTCATTATCAGTCCTGGCATAACCACATACAATAACACCCTTATTCTCATCAAAGAAATCAACATAGTAATCTTCTGCGTTATATATATTATCAAGTTCACAGCTGGTCCAGTTAACACCTTTATCATCAGAATATATAAGAGTTACCGGTACTTTCTTAGAACTTCCCATCCTGCCGCCAAATAAAAATGCAGTCTTTGATGTAGTTATAAGATAACTTCCATCCTTCAACGTGCTTGTACTTCCGCTTTCATACATAAGATTTTCAACATCTACTGGAACAGTTGCATAATGCTCACCATCATCATAAGTTACACTCAATATATCATCTCTTATAACATATCTTGCAAGCAGGTCTGTAGAAGCATTGGTCTTGTTCTCGCTATCTGCTGCCAGGGCTGCCTTCTCATTGTACTGTGCTATTCCGTATTCTTCCGGACTTAATGCTGATGTAACATACACCGTAGCAGTGTTGTCAGTATGTGCATCAATATAGTAAGATACAACCCACTCACATTTCAATCTGTCATCATCAGTAACTCCGTCCCACGAAAGAAAATAATCAGAAGCAGCATTTTTAAGAATTACCGAAAAACTTATTAACGCTGTATGTTCATCTTCATTCAATACATTAATATCATCTATTGTCATCCTCTTAACTGACTTATTATACGGAAGATACTCATTCATATACTGATTAACATACTCATTAAGCCACGTCCTGGCCACTGTTTCTGTCTTAACCTGTGATACATCAGGCATCGTATTTATGACATTAGAATCATCATATGTAGCTGCCCTTGTCTGATACTGCTCATCAATAACATCCCCGTAAGCATCTATATCCACCGTGAAAGTATACCTTGACTTAATATCAAGATTACTTTCCTTGCTTCTGTAATAATACGAACGTATGAATACAGCTATAACAAAAGCACAAAGAATCCCTATACATACCCTTAATGTAATCAATCTTAACTTTTCTCTGTTCTTTTTCTTCATATTCGTTCTCCATCATCCTAATCAGCTCTCGTGTTTTAAATGCATAGCCTCTCTGACAATCTTTCTGTAATACTTATACCACCATAAGAAATACATTGCACCAGCTCCTGCAAGGAAAAATACCAGCACCACAAAAGGATGTACTGCATAGAGCCAGTTATGGGAAAGTCGTCTTACAAAAAATGGCACACCATACGCAAGTAAAACACATACCGCCATAACAGTTCCATTAAACACACTTCTATTCTCATATACCCATATAAAATGATCAAAAGACATAATCGCAAACATCTCACCTATAGGTCTTACGCATATCGTAAGCATACAGAGCATAAGCGAATGAAACCACGAAACGCCGAATATATTAAGAATAATAAAATAAAATATGAATTCAGTAACCATCTTATAAAGAAGCTTTCCTAAAAAATTCATATATGGACTTATTGACATAACTCTTATCATAAGGTAATCCCTGTCACCTATAGTAAATAATATGTTGTTAGAAAGACTTCCGCATATAACCGAAAGCATAACAAACATATATATAATTGTAAGCTCCTGATTGGCCTTAATCAATGGACACTCAAGACCTATAAGCACATATGGTATATATATAAGAATAAATACATATGCAAACTTCTTTATAAATTCCCATAAAACCATAAATAACTGTGCCATAATTCCAACAAATAATCTCGCCTTGGAATTCTCTGCAAATGTATTCTCTTTAACACATCTGCCTATAAGTGGTGCATTACTTATATATCTTATACCTGCATTAGTACCCTCATAAAACCTTAAAATCTTCTCAGCAAACAGCTTCCTAAATAATCTCATTGTCTGTCTCCCCTAATATATCTAAAACTGCCTTCCTTATCTCTGGAATTTCCATAGTCTTTTTATCTATGTGATTAAATTCTCCGTTATTTAAGACTAGCGTATCCTCACTTATCCTCTTGGAAATCTCTAGAAGTCCTGTTGAGATAAGTATTATCCTGCCTTCTTTTATTGTATTAATAACTTCGATAAACTTATTAATGTATTCTTCACTGCAATAATCAAGTGGCTCATCAAAAAGCACAACATAAGGTCTTATTACAAGAATACAGGCAAGCTGTAAAAGCTTCTTCTCCTCAAATGTATAATCCGCTATAAGCTCATCTCTCTTGGCAACACTGAACCCAATTCTATCAAATATATCCTCTGGCTCAGGGTCGTCTCTCTCCATATCACAAAGCATACTTATAAACTCATAACCTGTTATGTATACAGGAAGAACACTCTGCTTTGCCGCATAAAAATATTTACACTTATCAATTGTAACTATGCTTCCGTCATCAACAGATATATCTCCACATATACACTCAAATAATGTTGTTCTTCCAGCTCCCGGTCCACCAAGTATAGGATATATCTGTCCCTCCTCAAATGTAAAGGATATATCTGTAAGAACTTCATTCTTCTTATAGCTCTTTTTTATATGGCTTAATTTAAGCATATTTTTCTCCAATTCATATCATATAATTAAGTGACAGCCGTTAATATATCCGGACATCTACAACATAATTGTATACCAATCCATCACTTACTTTACAAACATTTTCTAACTATTATAATAATTTTTTATTAAATATTAAATCACAACAAAATATTATATTAAAAATCTATAACTTTGTAAACACATAATCAAATTGCTATTGCTTTTGATTAGAAACAATGCTAACATTTTAATATTATTTATTATAGCGGTTATCTGCTGGAAATGAAGGTTATGATGAAAACATTTAAAAAAATATGGTGGCGTCTGCTTTTTGCACTTTACGCTTTTATATATCTTCCCTGGTTCTTTTATCTTGAGCATAAAATAACTATGGATTATCCCGGAATTCACATATTAAACGGAACAATCGACAGCTATATACCTTTCCTTGAGATATTTATAATCCCTTATCTTTTATGGTTTGTCTATATAGCTGCTTCATGCATATATATGGTTCTGAAAGCAGACAATAAAGAATTTATAAGATTTGCTCTTTCACTTATTATCGGTATGTCGGTATCTATGTTTATATGTATGATATACCCTAATGGTCTAACATTAAGACCTGATAACATCCCTGATAATATATTTGGAAAGCTTGTTGCTGTACTCTATGCTACCGATACGACAACCAACGTATTTCCAAGCATACATGTATATAATTCAATTGCCGTCCACACTGCCCTTTCAAAGTGTAAGGCACTTAAAGAGCACAAATATATTGTCAATGCTTCACTTATATTATGTATACTTATATGCCTGTCAACAATATTCTTAAAACAACACTCTGTATATGATGTTATCGGAGGTATCGTTCTTATGGCATTTATGTATTTTATGCTTTACATTCTGCCAGAAAGAAATACAGAAGCAAAGTGCGAAGCTGAAAGCCAGCAGCAGTCTATAACAGATTAACAATAATATTATTATAACCTGCCCGATAAAAGTCTTTACATAAGATTGACTTTTATCGGGCAGATGTTATACTATCAATCATAAGATATTAACTGGGGAGCAGAAGGCTTTTGCCTGGCTGAGAGGGAATCCGGTTCCGACCCATATACCTGATGTGGATAATGCCACCGTAGGAAGATTATTATTCTCTAGTCATTTTAATCAAATATATGATGTTAAATTAAATGCAGATATTATAATTTTATGTTACGTTCTATTTTTTAATCTGTATAAATATTCATCTTCCTAATTCTTCCAGTCAGTTCCCTAATTAATACATTACACGAAAGCACCAATACTTATTATGAATTTTTATTTTGTATTATGTGTGGAAATGGAGGATACTTATGGAATACACAACACAGATGGATGCCGCCAGAAAAGGCATTATCACTAAAGAAATGGAATGTGTTGCAGCTAAAGAACACATGGATATTAATGAACTTGTAAAACTCGTAGCCTGTGGACAGGTTATTATACCAGCTAACAAAAATCACAAATGCCTTGACCCTAACGGAATAGGCTCTATGCTTCGTACTAAAATTAACGTCAATCTTGGTACTTCAAGAGACTGTGTTGACCTTGATATGGAACTTGATAAGGTAAATAATGCAGTAAAAATGGGTGCTGAGGCCATAATGGATTTAAGTTCATTTGGGGACACACAGAAGTTCAGAAGAAAGCTTACTACTGAATGTCCAGCAATCATCGGTACTGTTCCAATATATGATGCCGTTGTATATTATCACAAGGCTCTTAAGGAAATTACTGCTAAGGAATGGCTTGATATTGTAAGAATGCACGCTGAAGATGGTGTTGACTTTATGACTATCCATTGTGGAATTAACAAAGCTACAGCTAAGAAATTCAGAGCCGACAAACGTCTTATGAACATTGTATCAAGAGGCGGTTCAATCATCTATGCGTGGATGGAAATGACAGGCAATGAAAATCCATTTTTTGAATACTATGACGAAGTACTTGATATATGCCGCGAATATGACGTTACTATGAGTCTTGGTGATGCCTGCAGGCCTGGCTGTATTATGGATGCCTCTGATATATCACAGATTGAGGAGCTTGTTACTCTAGGTGAACTTACAAGACGTGCTTGGGAAAAGGACGTTCAGGTTATGATTGAAGGGCCTGGACATATGCCAATCAACCAGATTCAGGCTAATATGGAAATCCAAAAAACCATATGCAAGGGTGCTCCTTTCTATGTACTTGGACCTCTTGTTACAGATATTGCACCTGGCTATGACCATATAACTTCTGCTATCGGTGGTGCTATCGCTGCTACATATGGTGCTTCTTTCCTCTGCTATGTAACTCCTGCTGAACATCTTCGTCTTCCTGACTTAAATGATGTTAAAGAAGGAATTATTGCAGCAAGAATTGCAGCTCACGCTGCTGATATTGCAAAAGGTGTTCCCGGTGCAATCGACTGGGATTTAAAGATGGATAAAGCAAGACGTGTACTTGACTGGGATGCACAATTTGATGCTGCCATAGACCCAGAAAAAGCAAGACGCTACAGACAGGAAGCCAAGCCAGAAAAAGAAGATACCTGCTCTATGTGCGGTAATTTCTGTGCCGTTAAGAATATGAATAAAATTATGGACGGTGAAATCGTTAGTATATTTGATGAATAATACACCAAAAAGCCAGCCGGATATTATTCCGGCTGGCTTTTAATATACTGTTAAATATTAAAGATGAAGCACTCTTTCCTTAATCTCCTGTGTACGTCCCTGATTCCAGAACTGTGTTCCAATATAACCGCATGTTCTTCTTGCAACATTCATCTTATCCTGATTACGGTTGCCACAATTAGGGCATTCCCATATAAGCTTTCCATCATCATCGTTTATAATCTGTATCTGTCCTGTATAACCGCATACCTGACAATAATCGCTTTTTGTATTAAGCTCTGCATACATAATATTGTCATATATGAACTGCATAACAGAAAGAACTGCTGGTATATTATCATTCATATCTGGAACTTCTACATAGCTTATTGCACCACCTGGTGAAAGCTCCTGGAACTGAGCCTCGAACTTCAGCTTGTCAAATGCGTTGATATTCTCTGTTACGTGAACATGGTAACTATTAGTTATATAATTCTTATCCGTAACACCTTTTATCTTGCCAAATCTTTTCTGAAGATTCTTAGCAAACTTATAAGTTGTTGATTCAAGCGGTGTTCCGTAAAGACTGAAATCTATATTAGTCTCCTTGGCCCAGCGGTTACAGGTATCTCTTAAATATGTCATAAGCTTTAATGCAAATTCTGTACCATTAGGATCCGTATGTGTAACACCCTTCATATAGTAAGTACATTCACACAGACCAGCATACCCTAAAGAAATAGTAGAATATCCGCCGTAAAGAAGCTTATCAATGGTTTCGCCCTTCTTAAGTCTTGCAAGTGCACCATTCTGCCAGAGAATTGGTGCAACATCTGATGGAGTACCTTTTAATCTATAATGTCTGCACATAAGTGCTCTCTTACAAAGCTCAAGTCTTTCATCAAGGATTTTCCAGAATTTATCCATATCCTTACCTGATGAACATGCTACATCTACAAGATTAAGTGTAACTACACCCTGATTAAAACGTCCATAATATTTAGGCTTATTATCATTCTCTGGGTCATTATAAGGTGTCAGGAAAGAACGACAGCCCATACAAGGGAAGCAATGTCCTTCTCCAAACTTATCAACCTTAAGCTTCTTCATAATCTTTTCTGATATATAATCTGGAACCATTCTCTTAGCTGTACATTTAGCGGCAAGCTGTGTAAGGTTCCAATACTTTGAATCTTCTCTTATATTATCTTCCTCTAGCACATATATAAGCTTAGGAAACGCTGGTGTAATCCATACACCCTTTTCGTTCTTAACACCCTGTATTCTCTGCTTAAGAACTTCCTCTATTACAAGGGCAAGGTCTTCTCTTGTCTGTCCTTCCGGAACCTCATCAAGATACATAAATACAGTAACAAATGGAGCCTGTCCATTAGTTGTCATAAGTGTTATTACCTGATACTGAATCATCTGTACACCACGTTTAATTTCATCTCTTACTCTTAATTCTGCAACTTCCTTAATCTTATCTTCTCCTGCATCAATTCCAGTTGCCTTGAATTCCTCTGCAACCTGCTTAATGAACTTTTCCCTGCTTATCTGGACAAATGGAGCAAGGTGTGCTAATGAAATGCTCTGTCCGCCATACTGTGAGCTGGCAATCTGTGCAATAGCCTGTGTAGCTATATTACAGGCTGTAGAAAAGCTGTGTGGCTTCTCAATCATTGTTTCGCTTATAACCGTTCCGTTCTGGAGCATATCTTCAAGGTTTACAAGACAGCAGTTGTGCATATGCTGTGCGAAATAATCTGCATCATGAAAATGTATAAGTCCCTGCTCGTGTGCATCTACAATATCTGCTGGAAGAAGAAATCTTTTAGTAATATCCTTGCTTACCTCTCCTGCCATATAATCTCTCTGTACACTATTAACAGTAGGATTCTTATTGGAATTCTCCTGCTTTACTTCCTCATTATTGCACTCTAAAAGACTTAATATCTGCTCATCTGTTGAGTTAGACTTTCTTACAAGAGCTCTCTTATATCTGTATGTGATATACTTTCTGGCTACTGCAAATGCCCTCATATTCATAATCTGGTTCTCAACAAGATCCTGAATTTCTTCAACATTAAGTGATCTGTTCATCTCCTGGCAGATGCTCTCGACATTATCAGATATTGTTTCAATCTGCTCATCAGAAAGTCTTTCGCTATGTACAACCTCCTTATTTGCCTTTGCAACTGCTGCCATTATTTTACTAATATCAAATGTAACTTCTGATCCACTACGTTTGATTATCTTCATAATTAGTAAACCCTCCCTTTTTACCTGACAATAAATTTCTATTCACATTTAGTATACAAATAAAATTACGCGTAATATTTATTAATAATAAAATATATCATATTGGGGCTTTATCTACCCTAATCGTATATAATGCGCTACACAAGAGTTCTCTTGTATAGCGCAGTTTAAATTTTACATCACATATATCTTCAAGTCAATACAAACACAATATGTTGTGGATTTAATACAATATAAATACAATATACTGCAATATATAAAATTCCCCTAATTACTTATGCCAATAGTAATTAGGGGCTGTTTTTAATCAGTAATATTCATCGCTGCAACATAATCCTGCTCTTCATCACTTATTATTGTATACAATAAAGTTGATGTTATCACAGCACACTCTATCTCATATTCTGCCCACTGTGAAGCTTCTTTGGTCTTATCTATTGTAAGAACACCTTTTATATCATCCCTGCCACCAATAAAGCACTGGATTGTTGAACATATATGCCGCTTCTTCATCTCCTCAACAAATTCAGGAGCTACATCCAGATTTCTGTTGACGAAATCGGCTGATATATAATTCTTATCTCCCATAAGCTTATTAAAGCCATCTGTATTAACATATGGCAGATACTCCGCATCCTCAAGCTGCTGTCCAAATGTCAAACACCTCTTTAAAGCCTTACCTTTATAAATGCTTATGCTGTCCACCTTGTAAGTCTGAATCATATGTTCAAACATATTGCTTACAGCACCCTTTCTGTCTGTGTTAAACTGTAACATAATGTCTGTAAGATATCTTAATTCGCGCATCTCCCTGCCGTCATTAAATATCTTATCCTTCTGGTTAAGAGAATTCTCATAAGACTCTTTATGTATCTCATCCCTGAAAAATACATACCTGTCCCTGCCCTTTTCCTTTGCTACATAAAGACAGAAATCAGCCTTTTTAAACAATTCTTCATATTCGTGTCCATTATTAGGACTGAATGCAACACCTATTGATGTCGTGACCTGAAAATTTTCATAATCATTCTTGAATTCCCACTTAACCTGTGTTCGTATAGCTCTTAATATTCCTCTTAATGAATAATCGTCATTAATTCCATTTAAGACGATCATAAATTCATCTCCGCCTATACGTCCGACAACACCATCTTCACCAACAACCTCTTTAAGCTTCTTGGCTACTCTTGTAAGTACTTTATCTCCATAGAGATGTCCATATCTGTCATTAACCTGCTTGAAATAATCAACATCAAGTATAACTATGCTTACCCTGTTAATCTTCTCTTTCTTAACAAGCTTCTGTGCATACTCTGTTATAGTCTTCTTATTATACACCTTGGTAAGCGAATCCATAGTAAGTTCATCGGCAATCTCAACAATATTACCCATACTGTTAGTTCCGTCAGCAAGAATAATCCTTCCAATAACCATATTCTCACCTGTATACTTAGTATATACAGCTCCTACGAACTTAACCTTTTCCATAGCTTTGCCAAATGTTCTCATATTAGTTGTAAGCTTGACACTGAACTCTGATGTATACAGCTTTATATACCTTATCAGATTATTCAGTTCAACAACGTCCTCTTCAAGAATTCTGCCATCAAGCATATATGCTTCCCATTCATCAATAGGCATTCTAGTTATTACTTCTCTTGAAATGCCTTCATATCTTACAATCTTAATATCCCCAGTCTTCTCAGAATACGCAAATACATACTCGCCTGTGAGTCCCATAACTACTCTTTCCATTGCGATATCGTCACATATCCTGCGATTAGTCTCTACAACACTATCTATATCGATCATCTCTATATCAATATTACGCAGAGCATCATTATTCTCAAATGACAAAAGCTTAATAAGATTCTGTCTGTACTCCCCCTTATAGTCCCTGAATAAAAAGCATTTACCCACAGGACTTCCATCAAACGAATCAATAAGCTCTATTAACTTTTCTTTATCATCTGGATGTACGAACTCCGTAAGACAGCCATATGACGTATTTCCAAAATAGTCATTAAAGGCACGGTTCGTTACATTAGTAAGATAAAATCTGTCTATGACCGCAAGCCGGCGGTCCAGTCTATGTGCTGTCACATAGTCATCCCCGATTCCAACATTCTGTTGTGAATACATATCTAAACCTTCTCCTTAATTCAATTGTCGAAATAACCCTGCGATTATTATAATTTATAATGCACAAATATGCAACAATTTTATTTGTTTTTTGGTACTTTAGTACCAATGGCAAATCTTGTATTTTATTTTAAATATGTATGTGATACAATACAACATATTGTTAATTTGTTTTAACAATTATATATTATTAATTTAATATGTGGAGGTTTTTTATTATGGAGCGTGTGAAATTCAGCAGAGTAGAGGTGTATCACGGAGACAGTCCTAAGAAGTTTCCGGTATATGAGATTTATCTTGACGGGGTCATTGTAACAAAAGTATCATCTAAGACAGAAGCTGAGGAGATGGTGTCACGCTGGCAGGAAGTTTACAAGTAAGCATATAAGTATAATAACAAATATTACTAGCAATTATAAAGCTGTGGACAAGCATTATCTTTAAAAGATTATTTTTAAGCAAAGATTACTCTTGGATAAAGACTACTTCGGGATAAAGACTACTTTTAAAGATAATTACTGTTCCACAGCTTTTATTAAACAAATTATATAATTTTACCATTGTATATTATATTTTTTATATATAATAAATCTTCTTAAACACCTTAAAGCATTTTCTTCTTCTTAAGGAACCACAATACAAACACACATATAATAAATATTATTACAACAATTATATAAAATCCATACCTGGTTGCTGATAAAGGCATCCACTCACCGGCAACATTCATTCCATATATTCCCGATATTATTGTAGGTATAGCCATAACTATAGTGATTGATGTAAGAATTTTCATTACATTATTAAGCCTGTTATTAATAACCGATGACAACAGCTCTCTTGTACCATCTATAATATCCCTGTATATAGACGTCATCTCGATAGCCTGCTGGTATTCGACTGTTACATCTTCAAGCAGTTCCATATCCTCCGGATACTGTTCAAGTCTTTTGTATCGTCTCAATCTTTCAAGCACAATGCTGTTCGCCCTTAAAGATGTAGCAAAGTATACAAGTGTCGATTCTAATTCGTGAAGCTCGATAATATCTGTATCGTGTGTATCATC
The DNA here is from genome assembly GCF_040096455.1 of Lachnospira rogosae (ex Hitch et al. 2025). NCBI lineage: Bacteria > Bacillati > Bacillota > Clostridia > Lachnospirales > Lachnospiraceae > Lachnospira > Lachnospira rogosae (ex Hitch et al. 2025). The sequence goes on from NZ_JBBMER010000002.1 coordinate 418,079, forward strand.
GCCAACTCTTTCTTCTATCTCAGTTCTTTTCTTATCAATCCCACGTAAGTAAGCCTGATAAAGCATAGCCGAGCGGAACATCATTTCATATATAAAACGCATTTTCTTCTTAGTACTGAACTCTTTTAACTTATTGCGCACAAAATAGTTAAGCACGGGTGTATCTTCCCTGCATATCGTTATTATTGCATCATTCTTTAATATGATACCTAATGGTATTGTTGTATACATCTTTTTCTCGTGTCGTACCTCAGGTGTTGGTATATCCACAAGAATAAGTGTATAACCGTCTTCAAGACTTATTCGTGAACTTTCTTCCTCATCAAGTGCTGTCGCAAGGTCAGCTAAGTCTATCTCAAAATAGCCTGATACAAGGGATAATTCACTGCTTGTCGGGTCAATCATATTAACCCAGCAGCCTTCTTCTATATTATCAAGCTTTTGCAGTACCTTATTATCTGTCTTATAGATTTCTACCATAATCCACCTTCTTTCTGGTCTTTACGAAAATGTTTCTCTCATCTTTAACCATACTTCTGTAACCTGACGGACACTGCGTTACACACTGTCCACAGCCTATGCACCTGTCTATATCATATACAAGCTCTGCGCGCTCTTTATCATACCACGTTGCATTGGTCGGACAGAAACAGGCGCACCTGTTACAGCCTGTACATTTCGCGTTATCAACTATCTGTGGTCTGTAAAATGCCTTAATCATAAGCTGCGATAAAGCACCCTCCCTGAAGCTTCCATATAAGAAACAGCAGTCTATACAACAGTTGCACAGCACAATCTCTTCATTACCAGAGTATGTGCCATAGTGATATAATGTATGTATACAGCCTTTTTTCTCAAGCGTGTCTATAAGCTTTCTGGCTTCATCTATGGAAATGTGTCTTGCAACGCCAGCTTTTTCAAGCTGTACAGCCATTCTTCCAACCGCCATACACGACTCAATCGGCATATCATAGTCACATTTTCCATTCTCAAGCATCTTTTTGGTGCGGCAGAAACAGTTCATAACAGCAATATGTTCCTTATTCCTGTTAAGAATATCCATAACCTCACCCTCTGTATACACAGCCTGCACAGCATCTACATTTTTATTAATCTTAATAATTCTCTTTTTAGCACTCAGATTATTGGCAGGGTCAGGTATAAGCGTTGACATTCTTCCCTGCTCTCTTTGCATATTGCGCTCATTGACACGGTTCATATACATTCTTACAGGTGCTATATTAAGCTTTATAAGAAGTTCCTCAAATTCTGCAAACTTAATAAGAAGCCGTCTTCTCTTATCATTAAGCGGTCCAGAGGCATACAGCTCAACCCAGCCCGGAAATATCGGCGTTATATCATAGACACCTTCCTGCCTGCTCTCCCATATTCCGCCTTTGTCCCTTATGCTTGTAAATACTTTCTCAAATGCCTCACCGTCAAGCTGCCACAATTCTTTAAGCTCATCCCTGCTGTAATATCCGTCCTTCATAAGAAGCATATAATCTATATCCTGCTCATCAAATACAATCTCAAAACACTCAATAATACATTTTACAAGCGGTACAGATAATTTAGACTTGCTATTCATTAGCTTTCCAAGTTCGACAGCCTTTTTCCTGAATTCATTAGTCATATTTATTCTCTTTCTTACTTCTTATCTTTAGAACCAGTTGAACAATGGGCACTGCACGAAGAACAATTGCCGCTACAGGTATCTCCAAGTCCGCTCTCTTTGTGCTTAGATGAAACCCACAGGAACAATACAACTACAACAAATAGTACAACTGCACCAAGTATAATATTAATAATTCCTGACATATCTAATCTCCATTTCTTCTATAATATTTCTATAATATCATTTCTCAAATCTTGCCTTGCTTATCTTATCAGTAAGCGACAAAAGCATATTCTTAATAAGTGTTCTGCTGTCCTTATCAAGTCCGGCATACTGACGTATAACCTCCCTTGTGCTTCTTAATCTGTCTGCTGACACATCTGACAAATTCTTAGCACCGCTGGCATATAAAAGTCCGAATAAAGTTTCAACGAACTCCTCCCTGCGTTCATTATCAACGCTGTTAATCCAGCTGCTTAATGCCTTATTAAGCCTTCTGCTCTGTGCACTTAATTTCTTAGCCTTTACAAGAAAAGCACCAAGCACCTGCCACGACATTGCATCATGCTGCATAAGCCCGCTCTGTGAACTCTTAACAATAATATAATCCTCATCGTGTTCAAGTAACATTCCTACTATCGAATTCTCTGGGACTATGCTTTTGATAAGCGGTAACATCGCCTGATATTTCGCACTTTTTATCATATTCACATCAAATCCAGGGCCATCATTATTGTATACACAATCTATCTTTTTTCTTACTCTCTCACTGCATTTTACAGCCGAATATATAGCAAGATTGCCACCCTTGGAATGTCCGCCTATATAAAGCCTTCCTCTTATGTACTGGCATGTACTATTAATATACTCTACCGCCGCCTCCTGTGACGGAACAGGCATAATAAAGCTCATATTAAAATCCTCTTTCCAGCCGACAAGTGTATCATCTGTACCCCTGAATACAACATAAGTATGCTTAGGGCTTATTCTTATGTGAAATGCCCCGAACTGCTTTTCCAAGGTTTCATCTACTGTATCTACATAATTAGATAAAATCAGATTTCCAAATCTTTTGGAAGCTGCCGCTTTTTTCATAAGAAATGGAGCTTCACTAATAAATGATTTATCCTGCTTTAGTTCATTTTCTGTATACATATCAAAAAACATCTGCGATGCTTCTTTTAATGTAATGCTTCTCTTCTCCTCAGGTGATGGTATAATATCCCTGAAATTAACGTATGCAAGCTGTGCAAGAATAACATTATCAACCTCATTAAAAGGTGACTGTTCAAATGTTATATCCCCACGCCAGTCAAGATAATCCATTATATTTCCCATATATACACCCCCAGCAAATGCTTAATAAACCTTATTTGGATAAAGTCTTAAGTTCATTAACAATATCTATATCAGACTGCATAACCTTCATATTAGAAGTTACCGGCTGTTCTCCTGGCTTTGTCACAGTTATCTCTATAACTGTTCCCTCCTGAATTCCACCATTGAGGCAGTAATTAATAAATGACACAAACTTTGGATGGTTTGCGGCAAATTTATTCTTTAAGTTCATTATTTTCATAATTGATGCTGGATTAACCATATCATATCCTCCGACTATATATTATTATGATTTCGCATTCTGTTATTCTTTAGTATAAGAAATACTACGCATACAACTGCCGTTATTAATTCTGTTGCTGGAAAACTGCTCCATACTCCTGTCATTCCAAACAGCTTTGAAAGGCTGATTGACATAATAAGCATAAGCACAATTCCTCTTAATAATGATACCACAAATGATTCTTTAGCACACTCCACTGCACTAAAATATCCGGCAGATACTATATTAAATCCTGCAAATAAAAATCCTGCAAAATATATTATCATTCCGCTATGTGCATATACAGCAAGTGTCTCAACACCCTCACTGTTAAACAGTGCAACAAGCTGGTCTGTAAATCTAAATACAATTATATATATTACTGCAAAAAGTGCAACCGCTGTAGCAGCACTCATTCTGTACAGCCTTTCAGCATCTTTTCTGTCACCCCTGCCGTAACATTCACTAATAAGCGGCTGTGTTCCCTGGGCAATACCATTAAATATAGCTGTTCCAATATAAGCATAATTAGCAACAACTCCATATGCTGCAATACCGATATTTCCTGTGATTGACAGTAACAGCATATTAAATACAGTTGTAGTAACCGCCGATGCTATCTCACCAATAAATGCGGCTGTTCCAAGCATACACGACTCCCAGAGCATTTTTAAAGACGGAAAGTGCCATTTAAACACAACCGTATTATTCTTACCAAAAAAATGTGTCAGGCACACCAATATACTGCATACAGGTGAAGCTGCAGTAGCCATCGCAGCACCTAACAGCCCAAGCTTCATTGGAAACATAAATATATAATCAAACACTATATTAAAAAGACTTCCACAAAGTGTCGCAATCATCGCCCTTGAGGGATCATTATCATTTCTTACATATGCACTTACAATGTAATTACACATAAAAAATGGAGTAAACATAAGAAATGTCCTTGTATAGCAGGTTCCAAGTGCCGTAATTGTATCATCTGCACCCATAAGCCTTAAAAGCCTATCTGGTGCAAACAGTCCCACAAGTATAAATACTATGCTTAACAGGCACGCACACATTATTGCATTTGAAAAATAATCATCTGCCCTCTCATTATTCTTGGCTCTTAATATCTTAAATCTTATCGCCGAACCAACACCTATCATTGAGCCAACAGCAAATATAACATTAAATACAGGAAGTACAAGATTAAGAACTGTAATTCCGTCTGCCCCTGCGAATTTAGATATAAAAAATGTGTCTGCAACAACATAACACGATATTCCAAGCATACCGAATATGTTCTGTGACACATATTTAGCAAATTTCTTCCTTATGTCCATTAATATTCCTCATCTTTCCGTAAGCATATACCATATCTTAACCAGAATATTCCAGTTATTTCAATACACTTATATGCTGCATAAACAACAATATTAATATACAGTAATTCAACCAGAAAATCAATTATAGTTTGACATACAAAGTAATATGTTATATAATCCCGTTTGTTATATTTTGATTATAAAAATATTTGATAATATTATTATGATTTAATTGGAAAATGTATCTTAGCTGTATATTTACAGACCATATTGCAATACTATTTTCAGGCTTGTAGCTTTGCGTACCAGCACCTGCCTGTCAGCAATGGTACGCAGAAATGAGGATTATTTATGAATTCAGCTTCTAAGATAACAATTATAACAGATTCAGCATCGGATATGCCAGGAAATTTACACAATCAGGTCACAGTTCTTCCTATGACTATATCATTTGGAGATGAACAATTCGAAGATGGTGTCACACTCTCAGCAGATGAGTTCTATATGAAACTCATCGAAAGCGACACTCTCCCTAAGACAAGCCAGGTAAGTCCTTTCGCATTTACCTCTGCCTATGAAACTGCACTCACCCATTCTGATGCCGTTATAGTGATAACTCTTTCTTCTAAATTATCGGGAACTTACCAGAGTGCCTGCATAGCCGCCGGGGATTATGAAAGCGAACACGCCGGCAGCCAGGGGAAAATATATATTATAGACAGCGAAAATGTAACTGTAGGCGAACAGATTCTAATTGAATATGCTTTAAAACTTATTAATGATGGATTGTCAGCCACAGCAATCGCTGATGAGTTAAACTCCGCCAAAAAACGCATACGTCTTGTAGCACTTCTTGATACTCTGGAATATCTTAAAAAAGGTGGCAGAATATCAAGCAGTGCCGCTTTCTTAGGAAATGTATTAAAAATAAAACCTGTAATCGCAATTGATAATGGTGAAGTTGCCATATTAGGTAAAGCCCGCGGCTCAAAGCAGGGCAACAACTTCTTAATTGAACAGGTCAACACCTACGGTGGAATTGATTATTCTATGCCTGTCCTTCTTGGCTACACCGGCTGTTCAACAGAACTTATCGACAAATACATTAAGGACAGCAGCTCTTTATGGGAAAATAAGATTCCTGTTCCGGCCAGAATAAAAGTAGGAGCTACAATCGGAACACATATTGGACCTGGTGGAATTACTGTCGCTTTCTTCTCAACAAAGTAATTATTTTAATTTTTTTGAAATTTTTTCAAAAAAGTGCTTGACACTTTTAACTTTTGCGTGTATTATATCACTTGTGTTCGCGAGAAACCAAACGAACAACACAATATAATATGCGCGAGTGGCTCAGTGGTGGAGCACCTCCTTGCCAAGGAGGGGGTCGCGGGTTCGATCCCCGTCTCGCGCT